>CALJKN010000026.1 GCA_937973585.1 uncultured Helicobacteraceae bacterium | reverse complement strand
GTAAGGCTCTATATTTTGCTTGGCGTATCTGTAAATCAACCGGACAAAGCCGGAATGACTCCGCTGATGCACGCCATAGCTATAGCTGACGCTAAAATGGCAAGACTTTTACTGCAAAACAGAGCTTCCTTGACAGTGGTAGACAACGACGGCTGGACAGCCGCCATGTGGGCGCAGTTTCGAGGCGACAAAGAGTGTATATCGGTTTTAAGAGAGTTTTGTAAGCCGCTACCGTATCACATAACTGACGAAAACCCACATGTGCTGCTTGGTGTGTTAGATACGGCTATCAAAATAAAAGTGTAGTTAGTTTTTTGATATTTTTTCGGCGAAAAACCTCTGCAATTCGTCTTTCATTGCATTGCTTGGGCGTGCTCCGCTCAAATGAATAATGCCGTAAACAGGTATGCCATTGTATTCCGTTGATAGCAAATACCTTCTTTTGCTAACTAGCTTTTCATTATTCCTATTCCACTCTAGGTTATTATTGTGGCAAAAATAGTCAAAATTTCCAACCCCAATGATTACTATCATTTTTGGTTTTGTTTCCAAGGCTAGTTCTAGCATCTTTTCGCACAGTTCGTCATGCTCTTTTCTGCTTTCTTTGTCAAAGCGTGCCAATAGTTCGTTGAGCGCTGTTTTGCCTACGGTCGCAAAAAACGATTCCATATATGTTTCGCAAGAGTTTTCCAATATATTTCTGCCAAAAATATACTCAAGTTCTTTTGCCAGTGGATACCTTTCATCTAAATGTTTAAATTTTACTTTTTTGAAGTCATTCTTTGTAACAGTTTCATCGCCACCGCCCGGATTTATACTCAAAAAAAGTATCTTCGGATTCTCCAGTTTGCCGGTTATAAATGGCCCTTCGTAATGTACTTTATGTTCTTTGCCATGCATTTCTTTCGCAAAAGCACAAATATCTTTTTCCAACTCTTCAAACTCTTTCAAATCAGACATTTTCACCCCTTTTGTTTTTCGCATACATTATAGCATCCACCCTTTGCTTTTCATATATGCTACATACCCCTTGTCAAACCTGTATTTTTGGCACTGCCGCAAAATATCCTCAAAATAATCCTCAATAGGGAGTCCGGGTGTGTTATTTGATGCTATATACACCATGCAATCTATCGTTGAATTGCCGTACTTTATCGGTAGATACTCTTTTGTGTACCAGCCGCCTTTTACCCCTTCAAAAAGATCCAAAAACTCCTCATCTTCTTTGCTTAGCACCCATATTGCACCAAAGACACATGCTTCATCTGCTTTTATGAGGGTTGCGACACCGTCTGTATTTGTTGCAAATTTATACCCGATTAGCTTGCCTATTGAGACGAACCGTGCCCATGGACACCTCATCAACATTGCTTCTTGATTTAAATTTGCTCCGTACCCGAAATATGATATATCCATCACGATCCCCATTTCCTTATCTTCTGGCATTTTCATCATTTTCTTGGAAATGTCGCATCTTAACCCTCAAGCCGGACAGTTTCCTGCCCACATAAAAGACTACAATCCTTCAAAATCATACAAAAGGAGATTTCGATGGATGTACAATCCCAAATAAACAGCCTCAATATAGTGCCGAGTTGGAAACAAAAATTTTTGGCAATTAGTGAATCAAAGCCCGTAGGCGGAGGGATTGGACATGAGTTTGGCGACAGGGAAAAGTACAAAGCCTTGCCGTTTTGGACAAAATTTAGCATTTGGGGGTTGCTGTTTGGCGCATTGTTTTATTTTTTCAAAGGGATGTGGAAAAAAGGATTAGCCCTAATCGGTCTAAATATTGGGCTTGCTGTGTTGTCGGGAATGTTTAGCGAAGGTTCCGGTAGTGGTGATATATTTGTATTTGCTTCATACGCACTACCTATTGTTGCCGCTTTTGCTCAGGCAAATATAGACTACTACAGAAAAGTAGTTTTAAATGAAAATTTTTGGTGGTAATGGATCATGAAGAAAAATATGAAAATAAAAATATCACTTTTGGCATTGACGGCGTCTGGTTTTGCTTTTGCCGAAGTAACCCCAATGTCAAAAGAGCGTGGGGCAAAAGTCGTAGAGGCTTACAGCAAAAGCATAGGCAATGGGTATAAAAAAGTGTCGGAGGCTAAAGAGGGTTTTGTATCGGCAGAATTGAGATGCTCAAAAACTTCCGATGTATGCTATATTGGGGTGATTGTCGTGCAAGACAAAAAATATGTCGATATGATAAAAACAAATAAAAAAGATGTTGAGCTATACGGACTCAAATCTCCGTCAAATCTGCTCAAAATGGCCGGATTTTTCGGTTCGGCGGTATTGGTCGGAAGCTATGAGGACGTTGAGTAAAGCCATAGTATAAAAAAATAAAAATGAGCTTTTACACCGACTTTTTTGTTGGCGCAAAAGTTCATCGACGGATGGAGTCTGCTTTATTGTGTATCTCTAACCCTAGCCATTACACTCTCTTTGTGGGCAAAAAGTCCTTCCACGTCGGCAATTGTTGCGCACTGTACGCCCAGCTGTTTTATCGCCTCTTTGGAAAACGATATGATTGACGATTTTTTCATAAAATGCTCAGTCGATAGTGGGGAGAAAAATCTCGCACTTGCCCCTGTGGGTAGCGTGTGGTTTGGCCCCGCCAGATAATCCCCTATCGCTTCAGGGGTGTAATGACCCAAAAATATTGCCCCCGCATGCTTAATGAACGGGAGTAGCTCAAGGGCGTTTGTGACGCACACCTCAAGGTGTTCCGGCGCTATATCGTTCATAATATCTATGGCCTCTTTCATATCTTCGCACACGATGATAATGCCGTTGTTTGCTATAGATACGGAGCTTATCTCGTTTCGGGGTAGTTCGGCTAGGTATCTATCTATCTCTTTTGCCGTGTCGTTTGCGATTTTTTCGCTTGTGGTTACCAGATATGAACCGGCAAGTTCGTCGTGTTCTGCTTGAGATAGCATATCCACCGCAAGCCAAGAGGGATTTGCACTCTCATCCGCCAAAATCCCTATTTCGCTAGGGCCCGCTATCATATCGATATTCACATCCCCGAATACCAGCTTTTTGGCAGTCGCCACAAATATATTCCCCGGTCCCGTGATGACATCCACTTTGCCTATTGTCTCAGTACCGTAGGCCATGGCCGCCACGGCGCTAGCGCCGCCTATTTTGTACATTTTTTTGATGCCGCATAGGTGTGCCGCCGCCATCAGTAGCGGATTTGGCTCTCCGCCAGGGGTTGGGGTGCAGACCGCTATCTCCTGAACCCCTGCCACAATAGCCGGAATAGCGTTCATCAGAAGTGAACTGGGATATACCGCTTTGCCCCCTGGGATATATAGTCCGGCTCTATCTACGGGGGTTACTTTTTGACCGAGTATTGTGCCGTTCGCCTCGGTTGTTATCCAGCTTTTCGGCTTTAGCTCTTTGTGGTATGCCGCTATTCTGTCATAAGCCGTATGCAAAGCCTCTTTTAGTTTCGGTTCAAGAGCGTCATACGCCGCCTTCATATCGGCCTCATTTACGGCAAGTTCCGCTCCGCTAGTCGGGTTCCATCCGTCAAACTTCGCCACCGCATCCGTCAGCGCTTTGTCTTTGTCTCTTTTGACATCGGCTATGATTGATTTTACTATTGCCTCTACTTTTTCGCCTTGCGTCTCGCCTCTGTGTAGTGTTGCTTGTAGCTGTTCTTTGAAGTCTTTATCTGTAGTTTTGACTATTTTGATCATTTTTTGCTCTAAGATTTGAAAATTTTGTAGGGATTATAGCGTAAAGTAGGTAGTAGGCTACCCCCGACAGGGGGTACTTTTTTAGTTTCTGTCGATGCAGTTTAGGTCGGTAAAGGCCTGTTTCAATCTCTCTACCATACTTTTTTGACCCTCTCTCATAAATACCCTCGGATCGTAGTATTTCTTGTTAGGTTTTTCGGCACCTTCAGGGTTGCCTATTTGCCCTTGTAGGTAATCTCTGTTTTTTGCCTCATATGCTCTGATGCCATCCCAGAATGCCCATTGGGTATCTGTGTCGATATTCATCTTGATAACGCCGTAGCCGATAGCGTCCTTGATATCTTTTGGATCAGAGCCGCTACCGCCGTGAAATACGAAGTTGACAGGTTTTGCACCAAGTCCTCTTTTTTCGCTGATATATTTTTGGGAGTTATCCAAAATAGCAGGGCTTAGTTTGACGTTGCCCGGAGCATATACGCCATGCACGTTTCCAAAAGATGCCGCTATAGTGAAGTTCGGGCTTATAGCCGATAGTTTTTCATACGCATAGTCTACATCTTCCGGTTGCGTGTAAAGTTTTGAGTTGTCGATGTTTGTGTTATCTACGCCGTCCTCTTCGCCGCCGGTACACCCTAGTTCGATCTCAAGAGTCATACCCATTTTGGCCATTCTTGTCAGGTATTTTTCACAGATTTCGATATTTTCGTGCAAAGGCTCTTCCGAGAGATCCAGCATATGTGACGAGAAGAGCGGTTTGCCGTGCTCTTTAAAATATTTTTCACTAGCATCAAGAAGTCCATCTATCCAAGGGAGTAGTTTTTTTGCCGCATGATCGGTGTGGATGATGACAGGCACGCCATACGCTTCGGCTACATTGTGTATGTGCATAGCGCCAGAGATTGAGCCAAGAATCGCCGCTTTTTCATTCTCGTTTTTAAGAGCTTTACCGGCGATAAAAATACCGCCGCCGTTGCTAAACTGTACGATAACAGGAGATTTTACGGCCGCCGCCGCCTCTAGGACTGCATTTATGCTGTCTGTTCCGACGCAGTTAACGGCAGGGATTGCAAAATTGTTCTCTTTTGCGTGATTAAAAAGCTTTGTTACGTCGTCTCCGGTTACGACACCCGGTTTTACTATATCGAATATTTTAGACATCTACTCCCCCTCTTTGGTTGAAATTATTTTTTAATCTCTATTTTCGCTTTCTCTTTTAGGCTTTTTGCTTTTGCCGCTACGGAATCTCTGAACTTATCCATTCTTAGGAGTTGTTTTAGTTGCTCTTTTGCATTCTCAAACGATACCTTGCCGGCCGGTTTGTAATCTACAAGGTAGATAATGTGATATCCGAACTGGCTTTTTACAGGTGCTTTGCTAAGCTCCCCTTTTTTTAGTGCTTTTGCACCCGCTACAAACTCTTTAACCATTCTACCTTCAGAGAACCACCCTAGATTGCCGCCGTCCTCTTTTGTTCCGTCAATCGAGTGTTTTTTTGCAGCTGCTATGAATGAATCTTCCAGTTTATCTTTCGGAGCTGATTTTAGCTCTCCGAGGATTTTTTTGGCTTCAGCTTCCGTTTTTACGATTATATGTCTAGCGTTAAAGAGTTCCGGTTGTTTGAATTTGTCCGGATTTGCATCGTAGAATTTTTTTGCCTCATCGTCGGCAACGGTTACTTTGTCAAACTGTTTTTTCATCCAAACTTCGAGTGATATCTCGTTTTTAGCTTTTTCAAGTTCGTTTTTGAACTCGTCGCTATTTTGAATACCGTCTTTGATCGCTTCCGATGTCAGTAGGTATTTTTCTATAAGCTGGTTGATGATTTTCTCTTTTACTTCACCGGTTAGAGAGGAGAAATCGACCGGAGCCTGATTAGCTTTCAAAAAAGCGGCAACATCGTCAGATGTTATTGTTTTATCATTGACCGTCGCTACAACACTAGCCGAAAAGAGTGAGCACGAAAGAGCCATTGCGGCGACTGAAGAGATGAGGAGTTTTTTCATAAAAACAAGATCCTTTTATTGTTGTTTGTGCGATATTAATGCTACGGATAAGACCGCCGATACGGTAGATTATACAAAATCATAAATTAATAGATTTGTTTGTTTTATCCCCTATCGTCTATAATCACAGATTTGAAAAAACTATTCAGAACACGGGGTTTGCTCTTTATGCTCAAAAAAATATTGCCTGCACTGCTTTTGGCATCAGCGTTGTCATACGGTAGTGACATTATAGAAACTTATAGGAAACGGGGGATTGACGCTGCCGTCAATGAGATAGAAAAAACTCTTGCTACAAAAGCATACTGGAGAGAATACCTAAAAAACCACGATACTACGTTCGGTTTTTACGAGGCCGACAAATACATCATTATAACCGATAAATCAAAGCCTGAGGTTCAGCTGTTTTCATACAAAAATAACAAGCTTACCCATATCAACAAGGCAAAAGCGATCGTAGGCGGACAAAAAGGGGACAAGCTCAAACAGGGTGATTTTAAAACGCCGACAGGCTCTTACGATTTTATAAACAAACTTGCAAAGCTCCCCCCGCTTTACGGCCCTTTTGCCTATGCGACAGACTATCCGAATCTTTACGATATAGTCAACAAAAAAGAGGGGAACGGTATATGGCTCCACGGCAAACCCTACGATAACAACAGGGAACCATCTACAAAAGGGTGTGTTGTGGTCGATAACGACTATCTAAGCTCTTTAGATCAAAAAATAGACTACAAAAAAACCGTTCTTATCATAGACGACAAGCAGCTTCCGAAAACATCAAAGGATGATATTGCGGTGATACTCTCCTCGATGTTTCAATGGAAAGACGCATGGGAAGCAAATGATTTGGGGAAATATCTCGATTTTTACGACGAAAAGTTCAAACGTTTTGACGGGATGGATAAAAAAGCGTTTAGCGCATATAAACAACGAATTTTTGCAAAAAAAGAGGCGAAACGGATAGTCTTTAGGGAGTTTGAGGTGACACCGAACCCGACAAGTACCGGAGAGCAGATTTTTAAAGTTAAGTTTTATGAGGACTACAAAGCGCCGTCTTATAGCTTTAGGGGGGTTAAAGACCTGTTTGTAAAAGTAAGCGGTGAGAAAATGACGATAATGGCTGAGAGATAACCGGTTGAAAAAGGTTTTAACCGCCGTTTGCGCTGCCGTCACGCTGTTTGGGGCAAATCTCCATTTCAGTCTACACAAGATGGAGAGCGGCAAAGGGGATACTCTATTAATCATCGGCGGGATCCACGGTAACGAGCCGGGTGGTTATTTCGCCCCCTCCCTGTTTTTATCCCGCTACAAAATAGAGCACGGCAACGTATGGGTGGTACCGAATCTAAATTTTGACAGTATCGTCGCAAATCAAAGGGGTGTCTACGGCGACATGAATCGTAAATTTGCCGTTATAAAAAACGACGACAAAGACAAAGAGATAGTGGCAGATATAAAAAAAATCATGACCGAACCACAGGTAGGTCTGATACTAAATCTACATGACGGGCACGGTTTTTATAGACCTGTTGCAAAAAACGATTTGTTTAACCCAAAAGCCTGGGGGCAGGCATTTATCATCGACCAACAGTCGCTTGCGGGGGCAAAATACGGCAATTTGGCAGAGATAGCATCAAAGGTAACAGCTAAAAACAAAGTCGTATTGCAAGAGGATGTGCACGAGTTTAACGTAAAAAATACAGAAACCAAGGATAAAGACGAAGCGATGAGGCAGAGTCTTACCTATTTTGCAATCCAAAACAAAAAACCGGCCTTAGCCGTCGAGACTAGCAAAAATATATCTGATTTGCCGACAAAAGTCCTATATCAACTCAAAAGCTTTGAGGAGTTTATGCAGATTATGGGGATAAAATACAAAAGAGATTTTGAGCTGAATATAAAAACCGTCTCAATGCTTTTAAAAGAGCACGGCGAGATAGAGATACCCCCTCTAAAAATAAAGCTTCCGCTAAGCGAACTTAGACCACAGATAAACTATTTTCCGGTAGATCAAAAAGGGGTTGCCTACAAAAGCCAAAATCCGCTCGTAGCTCTGGTAAAAAACGGTGGCAAATACGATATTTATAACGGCAATATCAAACTGTCCACCCTATCGCCTCAGGGGTATAAGTTTGACGACTCCATAAGAGAAGTCGATGTAAATATCGACGGAAAAACACAAAAAGCGGCTTTTGGTTCGTATGCAAAGGTAAAAAGCGTGGTCAAAATAGATGTTCCGTCCGAATACAGATTAAACATAATCGGGTTTAGTAAAGCGGGAGTTGATAACGAGAGCGGTATCGAAGTCTCAAAAAATAGTTTCGAAAAAAGTTACTCCCTTGATAAATCTGCGAAACTTTATAGGGCGGAAGTATACAAAGGGAAAAATTTTTGCGGTATGATAGTTATCAATTTTGAATAAAGGAAAAAGTGCATGGTAGGTATAACGGCTCCAGATTTTTGTCTCAAAAACCAAGACGGCAACGAAGTATGCCTAAGAGATTTCAAAGGTAAATGGGTTGTCGTCTATTTTTACCCAAAAGACGATACCCCGGGGTGCACGACTGAGGCGTGCGAATTTACTGCAGAATTTCCAAATTTTATAGATATGGATGCGGTGGTACTCGGCGTGAGTGCCGACAGCGTAGAAAAACACAAAAAATTCGTAGATAAACACTCTATAGCTATTACCCTCCTCTCGGATCCTGAGCACAAGATGATAGAGGGATACGGTGCATGGAGAGAGAAAAGTATGTGCGGCAAAAAATATATGGGGATAGTCCGCTCAACAGTATTGATAAATCCGCAAGGAGAGGTAGCGTTTTACTGGGATAACGTAAAAGCCAAGGGGCACGCCGAAAAAGTAAAAGAGCAGATAACTAAACTACAAAAATAACTTCAGCCAAAAACAGATAAAATTTAGCCCTCGTTTTACGAGAGGGCTATCCTACCCCACACGCAAGAGTCCTTGAAAAGGTTGCGGAAGAGATTTCCGTTGAAGCTTGCGGAGGAACAAACCAAATATAAAAATTAATGCAAGGAGCATTCACCACATGGTTACAATGAAAGATTTGTTGGAGTGCGGCGTACACTTCGGTCACCAAACAAGAAGATGGAATCCGAAAATGAAAAAATTCATATTCGGTGTTAGAAAAAACATCCATATCATCGACCTACAAAAGACGCTAAGATATTTTAAATATACGTACAACGTAGTTAGAGACGCTGCTGCCGAGGGAAAAACAATCCTTTTTGTCGGTACGAAAAAACAAGCTAGCCAAATGATAAAAGAGCACGCTACAAGAGCGAACTGCCCGTATGTAAATTACAGATGGCTAGGCGGTATGCTAACAAACTTTAAAACTGTTAGACAATCAATCAGAAAACTAGAAATTATCGAAGATATGATCAAATCAGGTCAAATCAACCTTCTTACAAAAAAAGAAGCTCTTATCCTAAACAGAAAAAAAGAGAAACTTGAAAACTATATCGGCGGTATCAGACACATGAAATCTGCGCCTGATATGATATTTGTTCTAGACGCGCAAAAAGAAAAAATCGCCGTTCAAGAAGCAAATAGACTACACATCCCTGTTGTTGCACCGCTTGATACAAACTGCGATCCAGACCTAATCACTTACCCAATCCCAGGAAACGATGACGCCATTAGAGCAATTGAACTATTCTGCAAAGAGATGGCAGACGCTATTATCGAAGGTAGAAGCTCAAACGAAAAAGCGGAAGAGGTAGCCGAAGAGGTAACAGAGGCAGAGGTGGCCGAAGTTGTTGCAGAGGTTAAAGAAGAAGCAAAAGCAGAAGGAGAAGCAGAGTAATGGCAGCCGTTACAAGCGAACTTATAAAAGAACTTAGAGAGAGAACTGCAGCCGGTATGCTTGATTGCAAAAAAGCGCTTACCGAGTGTGATGGCGATATGGATGCGGCGATAGATTGGCTAAGAAAAAAAGGGCTATCTGCTGCTGCTAAAAAAAGCGGTAGAACTGCAACGGAAGGTACTATTACTATTGAATTATCTGCCGATAACAAAAAAGCGACAATTTCTGAAGTAAACTGCGAAACTGACTTTGTGGGGCAAAACGAGAACTTTATTGAGTTTTGTGCAACTACAACGGCACACATTCACACAAGCGGCATAAAAAACGTTGACGAGCTTTTGGCTTCTACAATCAACGGTAATGCGTTTAGCGACCATCTATCCGTAACAATTAGCAAAATCGGTGAAAACATCGTTGTTAGAAGATTTGCGGAAGTCTCGGTAGGTGAAAACGGCTCAGTTAGCGCATATAAACACGCAAACGGCAAAATCGGTGTAATCGTTGCTGCCGAGTGCGATAGTGCAAAAACTGCCGAAGCCGTTACCGGTGTACTAAAAGACATCGCAATGCACGCTGCCGCTATGAATCCAAACTACCTAGACGAAACTGAAGTTCCACAAGAGGATCTGGACAGAGAGGCTGAGGTTGCAAAAGCCCAACTGGAAAAAGAGGGTAAACCGGCTGCGATGTGGGACAAAATCATCCCTGGAAAACTTGTGAAATTCAAAAAAGACAACTGCCTTGTAGACCAACCGTTCGTAAAAGACGACAAAAAAACCGTCAAAGAAGCTCTCGAAGCTGTAGCAAAAGCGGCAGGCGGTACGGCCAAACTATCTTCTTTTGCCAGATTTGAAGTAGGTGAAGGGCTAGAGAAAAAAGCTTGCGACTTTGCAAGCGAAGTTGCGGCGCAGTTAGGTAAATAAACTTTTATAAAAACCGAGTCTGGTGCAAACCCGCCTTGGCGGTTGGGTTTATAACCACCCCCGCAAACCCACTAAAGCTACGCCTAAAGGCGAGAGTTTTAGTGGGATCTGCCCAAAGACCTAATTTCGGAGCTCAGCTACGAAATTTGAGGATAAATCAAAATGCTAAGCGCCAAAAATCTATCCCATTCATTCGATTACCCACTTTATAGCAATATCGATATAGAGTTAAAACCGTCCGAGACAACAGCCGTTTTGGGTGTTAGCGGGAGCGGGAAATCGACCCTATTGCACAATCTCTCCTCTTTTTTAAAACCTGAATCAGGTTTTGTCGAATATAAAAACAAAAACCTTTACGAGATGTCCAAAAAGGAGCTTGTCGAGACAAGAAGAGCCGATTTTGGGATAATTTTTCAATCCCACTACCTATTTAGGGGGTTTAGTGCGAAGGAGAATTTGGAGGTTGCATCAATACTATCCAAAAATGGGATTGATATGGAGTTGGCCAAAAGCTTTAATGTGGAGCATGTTTTGGATCAGCCGATATCAACACTATCGGGAGGCCAGCAACAAAGGGTATCCATCGTGAGGGTTTTGACGAAAAAGCCAAAAATTATTTTTGCCGATGAGCCAACCGGAAATCTTGACAAAGAGAGTGCGCATACGGTGATGGAAACGATCTTCAGGTATGTTTACGGGGCAAACGCCTCACTGTTTTGCGTTACACACGACGAAACTCTAGCCTTTAAATGCGACAAAGTTTATAGGCTAGACGGTAAAGAACTCGGCAGACTAAAATAATGGGTCAACTCTATCCGTTCATAACACAAGAATCGGTAATAACTTTTTTGTTGCTTTTTATCCGTTTCTCGTCGCTTTTTATTTTTATGCCGTTTTTTTCACATACTCAGGTTCCATCATTTGTAAAGTCGGGACTTGCAACTTATTTTGCGATCCTTTTTTACTCTATAATACCTCCTGTAGAGATAGCATTGGAGAGTGACGTGCTTATAGCGGCGATCATCTCGGAGGCGACATTTGGTTTTGTGGCAGGGCTTTTGCTGTCGATGGTTTTTGCGGCAGTCGGTTTTGCCGGTGAGCAGATAAGTATGGTTATGGGTCTCTCCATGGCAAGCCAATTTGACCCGCAAACCCAACAAAGCTCGCAACTAATCAGCGTATTTCTTAGCTTTTTTACCCTTATGGTGCTTTTGGCCTCAAACGGGCACCACCTAATGATAGAGTATATAGATTATTCGCTAAAACAGATGCCTCCAGGTCATTTTAAATTAACTCACGGTTACCTTGAGTTTATTATTCTATCCGTCAAAAATATTTTCCTAATAGGCTTTACTATCGCCTTTCCGGTAATGGCACTATCGCTTTTATCGGATATAATATTTGGAATGATTATGAAGACTATGCCCTCTTTCAATCTTATGGTTGTAGGTATGCCGATAAAGATTATTTTGGGTGTTGGGGTTATTATGGCGACGCTAGGTTCACTTGCGCTTATATTTAAGCACCAGTTTACGGAGGTGGTAAACCGCCTCTTGCTGCTTTTGTAAAAGCAAAGTTAAAACTTTAAAAATATAAAATTAAGAAAGTCTAAAATGCAAGGTTACTCGAAATGCAAATATTGCTGTTAAACCAGAATGCGACCATCGAAAGGCTTGTAAAGCTAAGTTCAGGGAAAATGGGTTTTGAGCTCACAAATGCAAAGGATCTATCCGAAATATCGGCAGCCGGATACAACTTTGTGATAATAGACGGCGATTTGTATGATGATGACGAGTTTAACCTTTTAAAAAGCAAATTTCCGGGTGCGAAATATATGCTTATGGTCTCAAAAGGTGCGGGCAAACCTTTGGGATTTGACGTTTATATCGAAAAGCCGTTTTTGCCGACGGAGCTTGTTGATATATTTAGCTCCTTTAGCGGGGGCGGTGCCGTTTTTGCCAAGCCGGAAGAAAAGGTATTTGAGCCTATTGAAACCCCAAAAGTAGCTGAAAGCGATGATTTTGGAGAGATAAACGAAGATGATTTATTCGGCGACGGCAATGACTTTACAGTTGAAGAAAAAAGTGAGCCGGATATATCCGATACTCTAGACGACGAGGAATTTTCTTTAGAGGCACCGAACAAAGAGGAAGAGTTTAACCTTGACGATGAGCTTACGGCAAACGATGATTTTGGTGATTTGGATTCGGCGGTAGGAGAGAAAGATATAATCGACGAGATAAATTTGGACGATATAGAAAATGAAGTATTAGAAAAAGAAGACGAAGGGCTTGACTTGAATAACGATAATTTTGATTTTGGAGATGATGCCGTGGTCACGGAAGAAGAGGCAAATCTTCCGGAAAAGACAGAAGATTTTGATTTTGACGGTCTACTAGACGGTGTCGACGACGGTAAATCTGTAGAGAGCGACGATTTTGATTTCGGCGATATCGAACTGGATGAAGTTGGGAAAAAAGATGAAGATGATGTGGGTGAATTTGATTTTGCAAACCCGCTTCTAAACGACGATGAATTGCAGCTAGACGATGACAAAGACGAGCTTGGCGGCAATCCTTTGGATGATGAAGATGACTTCTCCCTAGGATCGGATGACGAGATCACCTTGGATGATGATATGAGCGACTATGAAATGGATGAAGATTCGACAGGTGGATTAGGTGAAAATACGGATAGTGATAGCGAACACTCAATTTTGGATGAGGATGAGGTAAATAAGCTAAAAAACCTACTTGACGAAACCGATGATGAAGAGGATATGGGCGGCGATGATTTTGACGTTAGTAACATCAAAATAACAAACGATGAACTAGGCTCGCTGACGGAAGAGTCTTTGGCAGAAGCACTCGGAGTCTCTTTGGACATAGATACGAAAGAGGCAGACGTGGAAGAGCCTGCATCAGATTTCAGTCTGGATGATTTTGATACACCTATAGAAGCCGTTGGGCAGGTTGCCGAAGAGGCAGTGTCTACGCCTGTATCGGCACCTATTTTGCAAGCAGCCCCAGTATCGTCTGTAGAGCAACAGGCTCCGACAAAAGCATTGGAGATAAATCCTAATCAAAGTATTACAATTTCACTTGATGCTTTAAGAGAGCTCCTTGAAATGGCGGATATCAGTATAAATATAACCCTAAGCAAGAAAAAATGAGCAAAGCTGTCTTGGTCGTATCTGGTCCTAGCGGATCCGGTAAAACAAGTCTAGCTAGAAAACTTGTAGATATTTTAGGGAATTGCTATTTTTCGATCTCGACAACAACGAGAAAGCCTAGAGACGGTGAACAAAACGGGGTTGACTATTTTTTTATTGCAAAAGATGAGTTTTTGGATGAGATAGACAACGGCGGCTTTTTGGAGTGGGCGGAGGTTCACGGAAATTTTTACGGCACATCTTTTAGAGCCATCGAAGAAGCTTTGGCGCAAAACAAGACGGTAATTTTGGATATAGATGTTCAGGGACATAAAAGTATAAGAGAGAAGTTTCCGGCGCTTGTAACGTCTGTTTTTGTAACAACCAAGAATATGAGCATATTAAAAGAGAGGCTTTCGTCCAGAAATACGGAGACACCGGAAATACTCGAACAAAGGGTGATAAATGCGATTAGCGAGATGCGGCATATAGATGAATATGATTATTTTCTGATAAATGATGATTTTAACGATTCATTATCTGCATTGACGGCGATTGCATCGGCATCTAGGCATAAACGCTCTTTGGCCTATACCGAAGGGTTTACCAAGGCATGGAAGATATAAAACAAGTTTTTGTATACTTTGGTCAACATAAATTTTATTAAAAAGGCATCATAATGGGTTCATTTAGCATATGGCATTGGGTTGTTGTTTTAC
>CALJKN010000025.1 GCA_937973585.1 uncultured Helicobacteraceae bacterium | reverse complement strand
ACGATGGAAGCTCTAAATATAATATTTGGTAAATAAATTTTAAGTTTTTAGCAGATAGACTCTAAAAAATAACCAAAAAATAAGATTTAAAAGGCACTTGTTTGTTCATTAGAACTTTTTTATTTATAGCTTTTTCATTAAATTTTTTGAATGCACAAATTTTAGAATGCAGACCGCTCCAAAATATGAAAATTGGTGTTCAGTTGGCAGTCAAAAAATTTGAACAGTGCAAAAGCCAAAATGGAACTATATATAAAAAGGCGGCACACAACAGCAAACACAACTATACAGTTTTTATGGCTGTAAGTGAAATTGGGATTGAAAACATTGCCCTTTATCATGAATCAAGAGTAATTGAGGGTGTTGAGGTATTCAGAGCAATGACATCAACGAAATTCAAAAATGGCATGGCGTCAGAAGAAATTGAGATGGCTTGCTTTGACTTGAAAGGCTTAAACAAGCAAAGATTCGAACTGGGGCAGGAGCAAAGTAAAATTTTCGTTAAAGACTACTAAAAAATAATTTTAAGGCTTGAAAATGAAAGGGATAATTCTAGATTGGGATGACAATCTTAAAACTGGTCTAATAAGAGGTAATGACGACAAAAAATACAAATTTTCTCCGGCAGATTGGAAAACGAAAGATGTATCCCCAAAAGCTGGACATGAGGTTGATTTTGATGTAAATGATGGATCGGCTGAAAATGTTTATCGACTTAAGGCTTCTACTCCTGCTTCAGATATGATTGATAATGCAAAGCATATATCAAGTAGAACCATTCCTCTGGTTGTCAAAATTATAATATCACTGTCAATTTTGCTTGCTATTTCCATTGGTATATCTATCATTATTGATAATATTGAAAAAAGCAAACATGAACAGAAATATGAAGAATACCAAAGTATTTTGCATCAAGGAGATTCTTACTTTAAAGAAGGCAAATTTGATGAAGCGCTCAGTGAATACTATAAAGCCGATAGCTATGGAGTTAAAGCTGAAATTCGTAATTTTGGTATTGATGTGCGCAGATACGAAAAAGCTTATTGTAAATTAATTCAAAATAAAGCGTCAGAATGCATAGAGTTACTAGATACGGAACATCTAAAAAATAACGAATATATACTAAGAGGTAAATGTTTTGAAAAAGCGGACAACCTTGAGAGGGCATCCAGGGATGCTGATTTAGCTTGCAATGCCGGAGATTGCTCATTGAAACAAGACTTGAAAAAGCGTGGTAAGTATGCAGAAGATTCTTTGAATGACTATCTCGAAAAAAGATTAAAAGGTGACCGTTAGCGAATTTTAATTTCCTATGATATTGTGATCTCTTCCGTGAATTCTGTATTTGTATTCTCTGTTATTAAAATTGGATATGAATGTTGGCTGATTATTTTTGCTATTACTTTGCTTGAAGGATGTGAATATGTATTTTTAGTAGCTACCGAAATAGGACAAACATAAAATTTGTCATCAAGCACGCTTTTGTCAAAATCATTTTCTGAACCGTGATGTGGAATTTGAATAGTGTTTACATATTTCCAATATAGTGAAAATTTGTTTTTAATTTTAACTACATTTAAATCTGTGTCGCCTGTGTATATGCAACTCACTCTATTTGATAAATCATTTGTCTTTTTAAATGTACGACCGCCGTATTTATAATTGATTTGAGATTGGCATTGTTTATCTACTCCAGAATATACTATACTGCCCCCATTTGTCAAGACAACTTTCCCATTTTTCATCTTTAATCCAGAAAAAGTCACATTATGCAACTTTTTCTCCCCTTTTGGCGATGCCGTCAAGATAAACATTCATGGGCTTTTGATAATTTAAAGCCGAATGAAATCTTTTGAAGTTATATTTGTGAATATAGCTTTTTACCCCCTCTTTTAGCTCAGAAATGCTTTTGTAGTCGCTAATATAGATGTTGCCATATTTGAGAGTTCTAAAAAATCTCTCGATTGCTATGTTATCGATAGACCTTCCTTTGCCGTTCATAGATATCTCTATGTCGTTATCCTTAAGCAATTTGGTATGTTGATAACTTGTATATTGTGAGCCTTGATCTGAGTTAAATATCTTTGGAGCACCGTATTTAGCTATGGCGTCCTCTAATACGCCTACGGCTAGGCTAGCGTCCATCGTGTTAGATATTTTATATGAGAGCACCGCTTTACTATGCCAGTCTATGATGGCTGCCAAATACATAAAGCCGCCACTCACACGAATATATGTAATATCTCCGCTCCATACTTCATTTGATTCATTAACCGTGACTTGTTTGTTATTATTGTGGTATCTGCTTAGCAAGTACGGGTATATCTTATGCTCGTGATCTCTGATGCTGGTCAGTTTCTTAGGTTTTGGGTGGAGTGCTTCGATGCCTAGGATTTTCATATATTTAAGCACTCTATGTTTGCCGACGGCAAAGCCGTCCTCAATCAGTTGCTTATGAATATATCTGTATCCATAATCCGGATTATCCGTATATATTTCATCCATAGCGTTTAGTATCCTGAGATTTAGAGCGCTTATTGGCTTTGGCTTATAGTAAAGGCAAGTCCTGCTGATTCCAACTAGCTTGCATTGCTTTGATAGGGATAAATCTTGAGCTTGGACATCTATCAAAGACTTTTTACTTAATAAGTCCAAGCTCTCTAGCTTTTTTACAGCCCAATCCCTTTCGATAGTTGTGTTTCCGAGAGCTTTTGCAAGTTTATCGTTAGTGGCTTGCAGCTCCTCTATCTCTTTTTTGTATTCCGAGCTCATTTTTGATGATTCAAATGCTTGAGAGGCATTTTCTAAAAACTGCTTTTTCCATGCCAGTAGACTCTGTTGGGTTATCTCGTATTTGGATGCTGTTTGATTCAGCGTTGCCCCTTCTGAGAGTAGCTCTAAAACAACTTTGGCTTTGAAATCGGCGCTGTATGTTTTTTTCTTGGCGCTCATAGGTTTACTCCTGAAAACATCTTTTTCTCCTTAAAAATTCCGTTATTTATATCATTTTTTTAAAGATGAATGGTGGAAAAGTTGTTTGGATTTTTAGGGGCATTATACTCTTAGAAATAGGGGCGAGGAGTTGCCTATAGAGATAGTTCAAATGGCAAAAGAAATCAAAGCGTATTCCAGAAAAGAAAAAGAGATTAAAGCAATGAAGGACAATATCAAGGCTTATTTCGAAGCAGCTGGAATTGAAAAAGGTATTGCAGATGATATTACCCTGACTGTTTGCAGTTACGGCAAAGACACATCTGTGGCTAAAAAATTGAAATACGAAAACCCAGAATTGTATGAAAATTTGGCCGAGAGGTCTGAGACGATTACGGCGCTGAATATTTATTTTTAAAAGGAGGAAACAATGCAAAACAAAACAGAGCATCCACAGCTTAGATACGATGTCGATGCTCTTGTAGCATTGTCAATCGCTGATGTACTCGAATGGCTTGGTGCAGACCCTGTCGGTAGAGAAAAATCAGATAAACAGCAATTCCGTTGTTTTAATAAGGTGGCTCATAAAGCTGACGACAAACATCCTTCTATGACAGCATACGTATCAAAGAATATTTGCAAGTGTTTTGCTTGCGGTATGAAGGGTGACACAATAGCTGTTACCAAGGAGTATTTCAACGGGGATTTCAAAAAGGCTTGCGAAGCGCTTCATGAGCATTTCGGTGTACCGTATTTAGACGGAACCAAACGCTCCGGTGGTCAGGGGCAAATGCCAAAAAAGAGTGAACCAAAAAAAATAGAGTACATGGAATTTGACGTTACCAAGGTGTACACCACGTACACGCTGGAAAACTATCTTCCAAAATACAAAGAGGCAACCGATGCACAAAGACTCAAGATGGTGTACACATACATCTATCAATACAGTCTTAAAACCGACCAGACGAAGAAACTTGACTGGTATAAAACGGTGCGCATGATCCCCGAGCATTCGCTCTTTGAGCAAATAGGGTGGCTGTCTACTAAAGACGTAAAAGAGCTCTGTAAAGAGCTTGAAAACTCGTTTCCGATAGAGGATTTGATTAGGTTTAAACTCTACCAAGAGGCTGAAGCCCAATATCATCCACTAAGTTGGAAATACTCTACAGATGTCGGCTTTGCGGTTGTTCC
>CALJKN010000024.1 GCA_937973585.1 uncultured Helicobacteraceae bacterium | reverse complement strand
ACGATTATTATCTCTCTCACCATAAGGTTTACGTTCGCCGTACGAAGAGTTTCCACGGTTTTCGTAAGGTTTACGATCGCCAAATGAAGGACGACCTTCACGATTCTCGTAAGGTTTACGCTCACCATAAGAAGAATTTCCACGGTTTTCGTAAGGTTTTTTATCGAATGAAGGACGACCTTCGCGATTTTCGTAAGGTTTACGGTCGCCGTATGAAGAATTTCCACGGTTTTCGTAAGGTTTTTTGTCTCCGTAAGAAGGACGACCATCACGATTTTCATAAGGCTTGCGGTCGCCATACGAAGAGTTTCCACGGTTTTCATAGGGTTTGCGGTCGCCAAATGCAGGGCGACTGTCATCTCTTTTCTTAAAAACGGGCTTGTCACCCTGAGATTTTTCTTCGTAAGCCGGTTTGTCATTCGAAAATTTAGCAGCTCCACGAGAACCTTTCAGTATCGATTTCACATCACGTTTTTCATATGGTTTACCATCACGGCCGGCTCCGGAATTCGAATTTGTCTTCGAATTTCCATGCCATTTTTCATTGCTAGTCATTATGTACTTTTGTTTTAAAAAATATTTAGTTTTTTACATACGGCGATCGCCAGCCCTTCTCTTAGACCGTCGTCAAAAACCGTACAATCGTTAAAGCCCGTAGCTTCAAAAATCTCTTTATAGATTAGTATTCCGGCTATGATTAAATCTTCTCGGCCGAGGCCGACCAGTTTAGAGCGCTCGCCCTCGCTGATTTTGAGGAGTTTTGTGAATATTTTGTCTACATCAGACTGGGTAATCGTCTGCCCGTTTACCGCCTCGCCGTTGTAGGTCGAATACTCCATCCCCATTTTGATTGCCGCAAGCGTCGTCGGAGTTCCGGCCGTAGCGCAAAAAATCTGCGGTTTTAAAAATGCGTACATCGTGTCTTTAATAAACTCTTTTAGGGCAGCCGCATCCTTTTTCACCCCATGCTCCAACATATCTCTGGACGGGTATTTTTGGGCGGTGGAGATAATCCCTATATCAAAACTCTCGACAATCATTTTGTCGTTTTTTTTGAAAATCACCTCCGTAGAACCGCCCCCGATATCTATCAGCACAAAACTATCAGACGGAATCCCTTTTTGTTTTAGGGCATTCTCAACCGCCAAAGCGGTCAACAGGGCTTCCGTTTCGCCGTTTATCACTTTTGTGGCTATTCCGAATTTATCTTCTATCTCTTTTAGGATTTCGGAGCCGTTTTTTGCCTTTCTGTAGACGGCGGTAGCCACAGCTACGCACTCATCGGCGCCAAGCTTCTCTTTTAACTCAGAGATGGCAGCAAAAATTCTCCCTTTTGCCTCTTCGTTTATCATGTTATTTTGGTGGGTTTTGTCCGCCGCCTTTACTATTTTTTCAAAAACGGCGATTTTTTTCCCCGTGTTACAGTCATACTTTACGGCTCTTACCGTATTTGAGCCGAGATCAATCGCTATCAAAACAAAACCTTACATTTTTAGTCTAATTTTATCAAAACCACCTTTATACGGGACGGTTTTTGTCATTAAAATGATAAAATTCCGGCAAAAAAATCAGAGGAAGCGATGAAACTAGGGGTAAACATAGACCACATAGCGGTTTTAAGAGAGGCCAGACGGTGCGGCGACCCGTCTCCGATTGACGCTCTTTTGCCGTGTACCGTTGCCGGAGCAGACCAAATCACCATACACCTAAGGGAGGATAGAAGACACATACAAGACGGCGACGCAAAAACCATTATTGCCCTCTCAAAACTTCCGGTAAATCTGGAATGTGCCGTAGAGCCGTCCATCATAGAGATTATCTGCAACCTAAAACCGGACAGAGCCACTCTGGTTCCTGAAAAAAGAGAAGAGGTAACTACCGAGGGCGGTCTCGATGTTATCGGCTCATACGACAGGGTCAAAAAGGCGATAGAGGAGCTAAAAAAAGCAGAGATAGAAGTTTCTCTGTTTATAGATCCGACCGTTGAAGCTGTGCAAAAAAGTTTTGAGCTAGGAGCAGATGCCGTAGAGTTTCACACAGGAAAATACGCAAATCTCTCTCTTGCACTACATACAAACCTCCAATCTACCCATCACAGGATAGAGGAGCTGGATAAACCGAGAAAAGTGCTAAAAGAGGAGCTGGATGCCGAGATAGCGCATATAGCGGGATGCGCCGCATACGCAAAACAAATCGGATTGTTTGTAGCGGCAGGGCACGGACTAAACTATCAAAATGTAACCGCAATAGCACAAATTGAGGCGATAGAGGAGCTAAATATAGGACAGTCTATAATTGCCAGAAGCGTATTTGTCGGACTGGAAAATGCGGTAAAAGAGATGAAAAGGATAATAGCATGAAACCGAAAATCGCAATAAGCATAGGCGACGTAAACGGCGTGGGGCCGGAAATCGCACTTCAGGCACACGAGAGAATCAAAGAGTATTGCGAACCGATATATTGCATACCCAGCGTGATTATGCAGGATGCGGGGCTAAAAATCGGATTGGAGCAGATAGATTTTGACTTTTTGTGTGTTGATTTTGCCTCTGATTGTCCGGTTGAACCGGGTGTCGTATCGGCAAAAAGCGGAGAGCTCTCTTTTAAATCTTTTAAACTGGCGACAAGCTACGCAAAAAACGGCAAAGCCGATGCGGTCGTGACGCTACCTATCAACAAAAAAGCATGGGAGATGGCCGGAGTAGGATACAAGGGGCACACGGACGCACTAAACGATATGTTTGAGACAAAAGCTATTATGGCACTTGGGTGCGAAGAGATGTTTGTGGCGCTATACACGGATCATATCCCGCTAAAAGATGTGGCCGAGAAAATCAAAAAAGAGCCTTTGACCGATTTTTTGGTTAGGCTCTATGAGGCGGGCGGTTATGAGAGCGTATGCGTACTGGGGTTTAACCCGCATGCCGGAGATGACGGGGTATTCGGCACCGAAGACGACGAGATAAAAGAGGCTATTAAAGCGGCGAACGAAAAAATCGAAAAAGATATTTTTGAGGGGCCGTGTCCGCCTGATACCGCCTTTACGCCAAAAAACAGGGAAAAATACAAAGTCTTTGTAGCGATGTATCACGATCAGGGGTTGGCTCCGCTAAAGGCTTTGTACTTTGACGAATCTATAAACGTGAGTCTGGGGCTTCCGATAGTCCGAACATCCGTAGACCACGGAACGGCGTTTGATATCGCATATACGTTATCGGCTAGTACAAAAAGCTACGAAAATGCAGTCAAAGAGGCGATAAGGTTGTCCCAAAAAGACAAACAAGAAACCTTTTTGTAAAATTCAAAAAAATTTAAGCGGCAAGACCGCATGACAGGACACACAAAAATGACAATCGAAGGTACATTATCGCTTAGCGGAAGCGAAAAAATAGCCGTTATCTCTTCCAGATTCAACCACATCATAACAGATAGACTGGTAGAGGGGGCAAAAGACAGCTTTGTGAGACACGGCGGAAAAGCTGAAAATCTGGATATCGTACTAGCTCCTGGGGCTTTTGAGATTCCGGGTGTTTTGCAAAGGCTCCTAATCACTCAAAAATACGACGGAGTATGTTGCGTCGGGGCTGTCATCAGAGGTTCTACGCCGCATTTTGACTATGTGTCGGCAGAAACGACCAAGGGGATAGCCTCAATGGGTCTAAAATACAATGCCGCCGTGACATTTGGGGTACTGACTACCGATACGATAGAACAAGCGATTGAGAGGGCGGGAAGCAAAGCCGGAAACAAAGGGTTTGAGGCTATGACCGGACTAATCGAAATCATCTCCCTATACAAGAATATAGGCTAATGGCTACCAGAAGACAGGTCAGAGAGACCGTAGTATCGATACTTTACTCTATAGATTTGGGCAATGAACAAGCCCTAAAATATGCCGAAACGGTATTTGAAGAGCGAAAAATCAGAAACAAGCAAAGGGAATTCGGTCTGCATCTGCTTGAAAACGTCATGAAAAATATCGGAAGCATAGACCAAAAAATCCAGTCCGTTATGAAGGAGTGGGAACTAGACAGAGTGGGGAGTATCGAAAAAGCGATACTCCGTCTAGGAGCCTACGAGATAGCATACGAAGATGTAGACAAAGCGGTCGTAATCAACGAAGCGGTCGATATCGGCAAGCAATTTGGGGCAGAAAACAGCGGAAAGTTTATCAACGGGATACTGGACGCAATCGCAAAAACAAAGGGTGCGGCGTGAAAGTATGCGTAGCTTTGGATTTGCCCTCACGTGAGGAAAATCTAGCACTACTAGAACAAATAAAAGATTTTGATGTCTGGATAAAAGTCGGATTCCGCTCGTATATCAGAGACGGCAAAAGCTTTTTGGACGATATAAAATCCATCAACCCAAATTTTAAAATCTTTCTCGACCTAAAACTCTACGACATCCCGAACACAATGGCAGATGCTGCCGAGGAGATAGCGGCTCTGGGTGTCGATATGTTCAACGTACACGCAAGCGCAGGCAAAAAAGCGATGAAAGAGGTGATGGATAGGCTCTCTCCCCTCCCCTCCCGTCCTCTAGTTCTGGCCGTTACCGCCCTGACTAGTTTTGACGAAGATGGGTTTGCCGCCGTGTATGGAACAGACATAAACACAAAAGCGGCACAGTTTGCCCGTGATGCGCACGAAGCGGGGCTGGATGGCGTAGTCTGCTCGGCTCATGAGAGCGAACTAATCAAATCGGCCACGTCGGACAGCTTTTCGACCCTATGCCCCGGAATCAGGGATGTATCGGACGAAAAAGGGGATCAACAAAGGGTCGTAGACGTAGTATCCGCAAAAGCTATGAAAGTAGATTTCGCCGTTATCGGACGGCCTATCTACAAATCCCAAAACCCAAAAGAGACCCTCCAGAATATTTTGAACAAAATCGGGTAAGGTTTGGTAAAAATTACCCGAGGTAAATATTTTTCGTTATTGCAAAAATTTAAAGAGCTTTTAAAGAGGAGTCTGATAGAATTTCGTCCTCTTTTGAGTTGGACAGATGGGTGAGTGGCTGAAACCACACCCCTGCTAAGGGTGCATACCTAAACACTGGTATCGAGGGTTCGAATCCCTCTCTGTCCGCCACCTAACTTTCAAGCCCCATATCTACGGGACTTAAAAATCATATTTTTTTACTGTGCCATGTTGTGTGCCACATTTGTGCAATCACGCCACAAGAAACAACCCTCTTTTTTTGTCATTTCTTTTGACGTATCTTGCATACTTTTCAAGAGTCATTGAACTATCTTTATGTCCTAACATATTAGACACCCAAAGTATATCTTCGCCGTTTGAAATCATCATCGAAGCAAATGTATGCCTCATTTGGTAAAGATTACGGTAAGGAATACCTAATGACTCCAAAAGCGGTTTCCAGTACCAAACGGATATTTTATCCGTAGTGTTAAATGGTTCGCCCTTGTATGTTTCAAACATATAGACCTGTTCGGCTCTGCATAACTCTCTATGTGTTTTGATATGTGCAAGCAAGACATCTATTATCTCAACATCCCTAATGCTGTTAACGGTCTTTGGGAGCGTCTCAACTCCTTGCCGTCTGCTTCGTCTTACTTTGATGATATTCTCTTCAAAGTCCACATCTTCCCACTTTAACCCGATAAGCTCCCCAGTTCGCATACCCGTAAAGAATCCAAGAGCGAAAAACGCTCTCATTTTCTCATCCGCATATTCCAAGATTTTAAATATCTCCTCTACGCTAAATGGCTTTTTCTCTCTTACGTCTACTAGGACGGGGGATTTAATATGCGTAAACGGGTTTTTAACGACTATGTCGTCTCTTAATGCATCATCTAAGATGGTATTAAAGATGGTTCTAATCGTTTTTGGTGCAAGCTTATCGCAAAGCTTGTTTTGCCAAATGGCTAGTTCGGACGGCTTAATACCTTTGATAGTACGTTTGCCAAAAGGCTTTTTGATGTGCCTTTCGTAGTTTGAAGCTATTGAGAGACGTGTAAATTCCCGTCTCTCATGCTTATGCATCTCAAACGACATCTTAGCCATCTCGTCGACCGTAATATCTTCGTTTGCTTTCTTTTCTTCTAATTCAAAGAACGTTCCCTGATTTAGTTTATAAACTATCTCTGGGATAATTTTTGTCTGGGCTAGTTTGGTATTTGCTTTGGTTGCTTCAAGTTCTAAGCTTCTTCTATATCTTTTTGACTGATAGAAGAAGTCTATCCACAACTTCCCGCCCCGTTCGTAGAGCTTCATCGGTTGTTTCTCCTTTCACAACCCACTCATCGACGGCAACCCTATCGAATAGAATTTTACCGCCCTTTTTGTAAAAGTGGATGTTTTCAATAAACGAATCATTTTTTAGTTTGTATATATGGTCTTTGGAGTAGCCCAGATAATTTGCGACCTCTTCGACCGTGTACCACCTTTTTGTGTTTAGATTTTCCATCTGTCCTTTGATGCTTAGTAGCTCTTCAAGGAGTTTTGGGATTAGTTCCAGATTTTCCAGTCCTATATTCACGGCCTACCCCCTAAAACGGCATAGGCTCATCTTCGATAAGCCCCCGTTTGATTAGCTCTGCCCTTGATATTTGGACTTTATAAATCGCCGTTTTTTCTTCTATGGAGTTAATGTTATGTTTTAGAAGCTCTCCGATTAGCCTCTCATGCTCTTTGAATAGCTCATAATCTCCCATCTTTGCAAAGCTTACAACAGGGTTTAGTCTATATATGGAGTTTGTATCTTTGTCGATTCTAGCGGTGTATGTTTCGCCACTCTGTACATCATAGACTTTAAAATCCTCGAAACGCTCTTTTAGCTTCTCCAGCTCCTCTTTGAGCCTGCTTTTTTTATTGAAGCCCTCGGCTATTTTTCTCTCCACCTCTTCATAAAAAGGTGTGCCTATAACTATGCCGTTAAGTTTGGCTTTTCTGCCCAGAATTACATGCTCCTCAATAGCTTTTTGTTCGGTATATGTGTACTCTTTGCGCTTTAGGCGTTCAAGCGTTATTGGGGATTGTAAAAATCCATCTATATGGTAGGCTTCTTTTATATCGTTCCATATAGGCAAGGTTTCCGCCCTGTTGGAGTGTCCGCTATCTATCATCTCTTTTGAAAGAGTGTTTGGGTCTATGAGCCTTATATCATCCATGCATTTTTTAAAAAGATTATCGGCATTAGCCAATAGCTCCTCGACAGTTGATATTCCAAACCCTTTTAGATGAGCTCTGTGCAGTTCAAACTCCACGTTCCATAGTGGCTCTGCACCGTGTATATCTATGTCATATCCCGATAGATACTCATCCATCAGCTCTATCTTCTCTTTTTTAGAGAATAGCTCTAGCTTTTTATCATACAGACGAAGCAAGAAAGGCTTTTTGCCTATGTATATAGAATTAGTTGAGCTTTTAGAGCCTATGGCGTTAAACTCTCTAAACTGCTTTTTTCTAGTGACGAACATATCTTTTGAGACGGTGGAAAAGTCAACGGATACAAATGCATTTATATCGGCTCTCGTTACCGGTTTAAACTCAGTTACATATCCATCCAGCATAGACTCTATAAAGGCGACTATGCTTTTTATCCCTACCGTATATATCCCCTGTGCGTATAGTTGCACTTGAATATTGTGTAAACCTTTGTTTGTGTTTCTGTCTTTGAAACCTATTTTAAAAAAGCGGTTAGCATCCCTAAACCAATAAAAGCCCTGCCCCTTGCCTAAAAACCAGAGCGTAACGCCGTTAACATCTGCGTTTATATCTTCGTTTTTATAACTTACCTCGTTACGGGTAAATCTATCCATGCTATCTTGGCACTGGTCTAGCAGTTCCAAAAATAGCTCTTCATAATTCTCGTTTGACTCCATAAAAAAGTAAAGCGTATCTATCCCAGATACCATTTTTATATCTTTGACAATATTTGTCATGTTTGAATTCCTCAATTAATAATTAAATTAATTGGCGTTTGGGAAGGGGTGTTACTAATACCCCGAACCAAAAGGAATAATCAAAGGTTCTAAACATTGCGGTCTTTATTTGCCAAGCATGGCCAAAGGCCAAGCATTGGCAAAAAGTGACCGCCTTTAGTTTTAGATACGGAGTGCCTAGGCTTTGGATATTAAAGTGCATATGAATATGCAAGCGTTAATACTCAAAAGTTTTTGGCAATATTAATTATGTTTGTTTGGCTTGATTTTTTTATTTTTGTTCTGTGGGGCTTTTTGTGTGCTTTGTTTCTTTTCTGTGCCTATTTGTGCTAACTGTGCTATTTGCGGCTTATTTTTTAATTTGCTTATTATGTGCCCATTATGTTTATTTTACTTTTTATTCGCCTCTATTTGTCTACTGTTATTCTCCAAACTTAGATTATTATCTTAATCAGCCAATTAAATGACTAAGATGGGGGTAATGATAGGACGTGTTTTATTAAGGGTTGCTTAAATAATTTCCAATTGTTCCAAAATGTCTTTTGTGAGTTT
>CALJKN010000023.1 GCA_937973585.1 uncultured Helicobacteraceae bacterium | reverse complement strand
GCAACAAATCGCATCAGAATATTGGACAATACGAATCACAATGTATTGATTGGTAACTATATGCCGTGAAACAAAAACAATAAAAACGAGTATAGTACATATAGAAATAGAAAAACAAAAAAATGAAAAACTTTTGTTTTTCTATTTTCCTATCTTTGAGGAGTGAAGGAAAAGGGCGCATTATCAAAGAACAAACAAAAATATCTACCCACACAAGAAACAACAATATCAGTTAAAATGAAACTATGAAATGCAAAGATTACTCAAACAAGCAAACAAGTAGCCGACGTCCACATTGTTCCTTCAGTTTTTAATTGAAAAAATACAAGGGAACTAATTATGAATGATTTAAAAAAGTTTATGGAGACAGTCATATTGTGCGACAAAAACGGATACTCGGTAAAATTTGAAACGGTAAATCGTTGCATATACGGGGTATTTTTTTGCGGGTCGATCAGTTTGTATTCGGTAGTTATGCCGTTTGGTGTTTTTGAAATTTTGTATTTGATTAGTAGCTCTATCCCTTTACTTTGTAGCTCGGCAGCAGTTACAGGAGTATCGTATCCGTTTTTAAAAGGGTTTGCTACCGCCTCTAATCTGTCCGATACCTTCAAATCGTTTAAAAACATAGCATCTATCTGTGTTTTTTCAAACTCCGTGACACCCGGCATCGCATAGCTTTCAACCGCTATTTTTACGAGGTTTAGCGCACTTTTTTCGATGTCTATGCTAGCAGTTTCGGCAAAAAGTGAAGTGGTTGCCGATATGATTAGGAAAAGTTTAAAAATCAGTTTTTTGATCACTCTTTGGCCTTAAAGTTGAATTCTACGTTTATATTTTTTGCATCGGTCGGGGGTGGGAACCCCTTTTGTTGTAATATTTTTAGGTATTCTGCCAATCTATCGTTGAAATCAGGATTAGCCCCCCTTTTTAGCCTAAATGTAAAACTACCGTCAGCACCGATACTCATCATTATGGTGGCAGTGAGCCCAGAGTCGGTTTTTAGCGGGCTCCAGCCTCTTTTGATGATTTTAGCGACCGTAGTGAGGTATTCATCCGTAGCACCTTTACTGGTTGAGCTAAAAGTAACGTCGGAATTTTTTTTGATATTAAGCGACGAGAAAAGCTCTGATGCGCTTTTTGGTTTTGGCTCTTGTACTTGAGGCTGGGATGGCTGTTGTTTTTGCTCTTTTTGGGGCGGCTTTTGCTCTTTTTTTACAACGTCGCTCATCAGTTTTTTAGGATCAAAAATCTCTTTTGGCTCCTCTTTTATCTCTTTGCTCGGCGTAGATTCAGGTTTTTTTTGCTCTGATTTTTGTTCCACTGGAGGTGTCGGCTTAGATGTCATTATCTGTTTTTCTGCCCTTTGCGGCTTTGAGAGCTCGTCTAGCTCAACCTCAACGGCACTTTGTTCGGATGGGAGGGAGATTTTTTTGAATACCTCTTTGTGGGTTAGATAAAAAACCAAAAAGGCAACAAGAGCCGCATAGATACCGAAAGAGCCGACGGCTCCGAAAATAAAAAGTCTGTTTTTATCCATCCGTAACCAGAGAGATCTTTTGAAATCCGGCCGTCTTAATCACCTTCATAACAAACATCACATCATCGTATTTTAGGTTTTTATCGGCTCTAATCGTTATTTGACTCTCTTTATCCAACGAGGCGTAATGGTTTGGAAAAGTATCGGCAAAAGTTATCGAGTCGTATTTTTTTTCGTTTACGTAGATATTTTTTTGCAGGTCAATTCTGACGGATATTTTTTCGGTTTTCGTCATCTGGGAGCTTTTTGACCCTTTTGGAAGTTCGATTTTTTCTTGATAGACAATGGCTGGCGTTGATAGCATTAATATGGCTAATAGCACCAACATAACATCCACAAGTGGCGTTATGTTTAGTTCCGGATTCTCGTCAAACTCTAGCATTTATGATTTTAGTAGCTCAATTTGCATTTGTATGTAGCTGAGTATGACATAACATTTTCGTTTTAGAGCAAGATGAAATGCGTATGCAGGGACGGCTACGAATATACCGCAAGCGGTAGCGATAAGCGCTTCGCTGATAGCAGGGGCGAGAACGTTTAGGCTTGCACCTCCGGCAACACCTATTTTTGCAAACGAATCGAGTATCGAGACAACCGTTCCAAAAAGGCCTACAAACGGTGATGTGGATGCTACGATTGAGAGGAGAGTGAGACCGCTTGTCGCATCTTTTTCGGCCGCTTTTAGGCAGGCATTGAGTGAATTGATACTAATCTCTTCGTCATGGTTATGACACCGTGATAAAATAGAAAACTCACTAATATATTTTCTGCCGCTTGTTAATCTCTCTATAGACTCTTTTTCTCTGTTTGACCAAGAGCTTAGATAAAAGTATCTATACAAAAAAACCCATAAAGTTGCTATCAGATAAAGAGAGAGGACGATAAAAACCAAAACGGTAGCCCATGTACCGTTTTGGAAATATTGGATAATTTGTGACATTATCTGGAGATATTCTTTAGTTTTTGAGATGCAACCGATAGAACCAAATCGGAATCCGTAGCGTCTTTTAGCAGTTTTTCCGCTTTTTCGATTGCTTTTTGGATCTCTCCCGTTGTTTTGCCTTCAACTGCAATAGCGCTGTCAACAAGTACAACCGCTTTTTGCTCGTCTATTTCAGCATAACCCCAGTTTATAGCAACGCTCTCTTTATCGCCGCTTTGTTTTGTAACCTCAATCAGCCCAGGCCCCAAAAGTGAGAGGAGGGTAGAGTGACCCGGTAGAACACCGAATTCACCCTTTTCGCCAGGGAAAACGGCAAGTGTTGCGTCGCCGTCAAAAACCTTCCCTTGCGGAGTTATTATTTGTAATTTAAAGCTGTTCATAAGCTAGCCTTTATTTTTTTGCCTTTAGCTTTTCAGCTTTTTCAAGTACTTCGTCGATACCGCCAACCATGTAGAACGCCATTTCAGGTACAGAGTCGTGTTTACCTTCTAGTATCTCTTTAAAGCCTTTGATTGTATCTTCTAGGCTTACATATTTACCAGGGCTTCCCGTAAATACTTCCGCAACGAAGAACGGTTGAGATAGGAATCTTTCGATTTTTCTAGCTCTTTCAACTGTAAGCTTATCATCTTCAGAAAGCTCGTCCATACCAAGAATTGCGATGATGTCTTGTAGGTCTTTGTATTTTTGAAGGATAGCTTGAACGCCCCTTGCTATTTTGTAATGCTCTTCACCAAGAATTTTTGGGTCAAGCATTCTAGATGTTGAATCTAGTGGGTCAACCGCAGGATAGATACCTTTTTCAGCGATTTTTCTGCTAAGAACCGTAGTTGCGTCAAGGTGAGCAAAAACTGTTGCAGGAGCCGGGTCAGTAAGGTCGTCCGCAGGAACATATACAGCTTGAACAGATGTAATAGAACCTTTTTTAGTTGATGTGATTCTCTCTTGAAGTGCACCCATCTCTCTTGCAAGTGTCGGTTGGTAACCAACAGCAGAAGGGATTCTTCCTAGAAGAGCCGACATTTCAGAACCTGATTGTGCAAATCTGAATATGTTGTCGATAAACATAAGAACGTCAAGACCCATAGTGTCCCTGAAGTACTCAGCCATTGTAATACCTGTAAGAGCGATTCTGTTTCTAGCACCCGGTGGTTCGTTCATTTGACCGTAGCATAGAGCAACTTTATCAAGAACGTTTGACTCTTTCATTTCGTGATAAAGGTCGTTACCTTCCCTTGTTCTTTCACCAACACCCGCAAATACTGAGTAGCCGCTGTGTTTGTAAGCAACGTTGTGGATAAGTTCCATGATGATGACCGTTTTACCAACGCCCGCACCACCGAATAGACCAACTTTACCGCCTTTCGCATACGGAGCCAAAAGGTCAACAACTTTGATACCAGTCTCAAACATTTCACTTTTTGTGCTTTGTTCTTCGAATTTTGGCGGATCTCTATGGATTGACCAGTACTCTTTTGCTTGTACAGGCTCACCTTCATCGATGACTTTGCCGGTTACATCAAAGATTCTACCAAGTACTTCGGTACCTACAGGAACTTTGATAGGCGCACCTAGAGCTATAGCTTTTGTACCTCTTGCAAGGCCTTCGGTCATATCCATGGCGATTGCTCTAACCCTGCTATCGCCAACGTGTTGGGCAACTTCGCAGATTAGATTTACATCTTTACCTTCGACGGTATAGCATATTTCAATAGCGTCGTTGATGTTTGGTAATTGCCCTTCGAAATCGACGTCGACAACCGGGCCGATTACCTGGCTTACTATTCCTTCCATCTCTTTTATCTCCTTTATTATTTAAGCGATTCCATACCGCTGATAATTTCCGTTAGTTCAGTTGTAATAGATTCTTGTCTTGCTTTGTTGTATTGAACGGTTAGATTGCTAACCATCTCTTTTGCATTTCTATTTGCTGCATCCATGGCCTGAACCCTTGATGCATGCTCTGCCGCCAGCGAGTCAATTAGTGAGTAGTATAGGTTGAACTCTATGTATTTTTGAATCAATGAGTCCAAAATCACTTTGCTGTCGTCAGGCTCAGTCGAAATAGCAGAAGTGCAACTAGTGCCGGCAACGCTTTCAAAATCAATAGGAAGAAGTTCAATTTCTCTTACCTCTTGAGATATCATGCTTTTAAAGCCGTTATAGATAATCACAACTCTATCGGTTTTTCCGTCTATAAAATCGGAGAAAGCCTTAGCGATTATTTTTTGCGCTTTTTCGTAAGAAGGTGCTCCGGATACGCCTATATTTACATCAGCCAAGTCAATTTGGTTGAATTTTAGGTTATCTACACCTTTTCTCCCTATCCCTCGCATTCTGACGGTTTTACCTTCAGCTTTTAGAGAAAAATAGAGGTTTTTAGCGGCTTTTATAGTTTGCGAATTAAACCCGCCGCATAGACCTTTATCGGATGTAATAAAGATTATATCGACAACTTTTACATTCTCGCTTTTAGTAAAAAGCCTAGCATCGTAGCCAAATCCGGATATATCGAATTTGTTTACGTTGCAGGCAATATTCGAGAGAACGTTGTTTAATTTGGCCGCATACTCCCTAGATGACTTTGCAAGTTCTTCCGCCCTTTTAAGTTTGGCGGTAGAGACAAGCTTCATCGCTCTTGTGATCTTGCCCGTGTTCTGAACGCTCTTTATTTTGCGCTGAATATTTTTTAGGTTAGCCATTTTTTTGTCTCTTTACTTATTTTTTAGCTGTTGACGAAAAAATTACCTTAAACTCATCAAGCGCTTTTCTAAGAACCTCTTCGTTCTCTTTATCGATTTGTTTTTTCGCTCTAATATCTTCAAAAATTTGTGGATATTTAGAATCGATAAACTCGTAAAGCTCGCCTTCGTAGGTAGTTACCTCTTTTGGGTTCATAGCATCAAGATATCCGCCGTTACCTGCAAATATCATGCACACTTGTTTTTCAATTGCTATAGGAGCATAAGGTCCTTGTTTTAGAACTTCAACCATTCTAAGACCTCTTTCAAGTTGTTTTCTACTTACTTCGTCAAGGTCGGAAGCAAATTGAGCAAACGCTTGAAGCTCTCTAAACTGTGCAAGGTCAAGTCTTAGCGTACCCGCAACCTGTTTTGTTGCTTTTATTTGAGCGGCACCACCAACCCTAGAAACCGAGATACCCACGTTGATAGCCGGTCTGACGCCTGCATTGAATAGATCTGTTTCAAGGAATATCTGACCGTCTGTTATCGAAATAACGTTCGTCGGGATGTACGCTGATACGTCTCCAGCTTGAGTTTCGATAATAGGAAGAGCCGTAAGGCTTCCTGCGCCGAGTTGGTCATTTACTTTTGCGGCTCTTTCAAGAAGTCTTGAGTGGATATAGAATACGTCACCAGGATAAGCTTCCCTGCCCGGAGGTCTTCTAAGTAGTAGCGACATCTCTCTGTATGCTACTGCATGTTTTGACAAGTCATCATATACGATTAGGGCATGTTTTGCATTGTCTCTAAAGTATTCCCCGATTGTTACACCGCAGTACGGAGCAAGGAACTGAAGTGCTGAACTCTCAGATGCAGTAGCTGCAACGATGGTCGTATACTCCATAGCGCCGTGTTCTTCAAGAGTTTTAACAACTTGTGCAACACTTGATTGTTTTTGACCGATAGCTACATATATACAATATACACCTTGACCTTTTTGGTTGATGATAGCATCTAGCGCAACTGTTGTTTTACCTGTTTGTCTGTCACCGATAATAAGCTCTCTTTGTCCTCTACCGATCGGCACAAGTGCATCGATTGCTTTGATACCTGTTTGAAGTGGTTCGTGTACAGATTTTCTAGCCATAATACCGAGGGCTTTTTCTTCAACAAATCTTGTCTCGGTAGCCGCAATCGGTCCTTTTCCGTCGATAGGTTCACCAAGTGCGTTTACAACTCTACCTACTAGCGCTTCACCTACCGGAACTTTTAGCAGTTTGCCTAGTCTTTTTACTGTAGTGTTTTCAACGATTCCTTTGCCTTTACCTAGAACAACAACACCTACCGTTGATTCTTCAAGGTTTTGTGCAAGACCTTTTTCGCCGTTTTCGAATTCTACCATTTCTCCGGCCATTACGTTTTTAAGGCCGTAAACCTTTGCGATACCGTCACCGATACTTATTACTTTACCGGTTTCGTTAACATCGACTTTTAGCTCGAAACTTTCGATTCTCTCTCGGATTATCGAGCTGATTTCGTCAGCATGTATTTTAGTGCTCACCATGTCCCCTTTCAAAAGATTTTAGATGTATTTAGTACGTGCGCTATGATAGATTTCTTTAGCGCATTTTTATTAATTTCAATTTCAATCCCGAGATCGGAGATTTCCACTTTGATTCCGTTAAAACCGCTTGCATCCGTTTTCACAAATACAAGTTCTACCTCTCTATTTAGCTTTTTGCTAAGCATTTGAGATATCTCAGAGAGATCTGATGCGTCAACATCGAAGCATGCCGTAGCAATACCGGAAACTTTTCCGGATTTTTGCGCCAACAATACTCTAATCTCTTCGGCAATAGCAGGAACTAGTTCAACTTTTTGCGCTTTGATTAAAATCTTTAAGAAGTTAGAGAACTTTTCGTCTCCGTTTTGGGCTATTTCAGAAATTAGCGAAATCTTCTCGTTGTAAGATATATTTTTTGCACCTAGAATATCGTGAAACTTGGAGAGCCTGAGGGCTTGCCCGATTCTATTTAGAGATTCTAAGCTTTTTGATAGCTCGGTATCGTTTTGCGATCCGGCCAAAGCTTTTGTATATTTTTTTGAAATTGCGGAAATCATTATGCTACCTTCCTAGCTATGATTTTTGCAAACTCTTTGTCGTCAACGCCGAAGCCGTCTTTCTCAATTATTTCACTTAGAGTTTCCTCAACGGTTTCTATGATAGCTTTTTTTCTAAGCATATCAACATCCTCTGTGCCGCTTTTGAGTATTCTGGATACCTCTTCTTCGGCATGTTCGGCAATTTTTGCCGATTGCAGAGCCGCATCCGATTTTGCAGACGTAACGAGTTCACTTGCAAGTTTTGAGGCTTCGTCTCTTTTGGCTTTTGCTTCATTCAAAGCCAACTTAGCCTCTTTGATTTTATTTTCGGCTTCTTCGTATTTTTTTGCTATAGAAGCCGTCCTGTCTGCAAAAAAAGCTTTTACTTTGTCTGCAAGCAGGTAATACACAAGTGCGGCAAAAATCAAAAAGTTGACCGCTCTAGGAATTATATCGGTTTGACCGTGAGAGCCTTCCGACGCAAATAGAGCGGCAGAAGCTAGCAACGTCACGGATGCCACTTTAACAAGACTCATTTGCGACCTTTCTATATTTTTAAAGCTTTTGACAAGCTTTCTTTGTAGGTTTGTGAGTTTGAAAGAATAACGTTTTTGAGCTCTTCTTTTTGAGAGGCAAGCCCCTCTTCAAAACTCTTAATTCCGGCTTTTGCTTGCTCTTTAGCCGCTTCCAGTTTTGCCTCTGCCGCAGTTTTTGCTGCAGATATGGCTTCATGTCTGATTTGTGCGGCCTCGGCTTTTGCGTCGGCTAGAAGTTTGTTAGCTTCTTGAAGCGTAGATTCTCTCTCTGCTTCTTCTGCTTGGGCGAGATTAGCATCGGCTTTAAGATTTGAGTTTCTCTCCTCAATAAAGCTTAGCATCGGTTTGTAGAGAATTTGATTTAGGATAGCTACAAGCGCTAAGAATGTAACGATTTCAAACGCAAGTAGGCTAGGCTGTATGTCTAGCATAGTTAAAGCACTCCTTTTTTGTAGTACTGATGGTGATTTTATCACAGTAAAGCTGAAAAAGGATGCCTAAAAATTAACCTAGCTGTTTTTTAGTCTGTTAATTAGGGCTTCGACCTGTCCCTGATTTTCAAATTTGATAGAGAGCGTAGAGCCTGTTTTTTTGGATTGAATCTCATAAGTTTCAGACAACGTATCCATAAGGACGCTAATATCCAACTCTGTCGTTTTTGTTTGTTGGAACTTTTTTTCCGGCATCTCTCTTTTTATTTTCGAGACAAGATCCTCTGTATCCCTGACACTTAGCTTTTGTCCTATGATCGAGTCTGTTATTTTTATTTGCTCTGAAAGCTCTAGCCCAACCATAACTTTTGCGTGGCCATATGAAATTTTGCCGGATGCGATTTTATTTTTTACGTAATCGTCAAGCGATAATAGTCGTAATGTGTTTGTAATAAAGCTCCGGCTTTTTTTTACGATATCGGACAGCTCTTCGTGGGTTAGATTGTGCTCCGCAATAAGTTCTTGAAGGCTGATTGCAAGCTCTATAGGGTTTAGGTTTTCTCTCTGTATGTTCTCTATGAGGGCAAGTTCTCTTATCCTGCCGGTATCTATGTCGGCCACAATCGCTTTGATTTTTTCAACGCCGATTAGTTTTGTGGCTCTTAACCTTCTCTCTCCGGCGATTAGCATATACCCGTCGCCTTGCTTGATAACTACGACCGGTTGCAATAGGCCATGTCTTTTTATGGATTCACCAAGCTCTGCTATGGATTCCGGATCAAATTGCTTTCTAGGTTGAAAAGGGTTTACGGATATGTTGGACAGCGGTAGCTCTTTTACAAAATCGGAGCCTCCGGCATTGTGCATATATGCCTCTTCGACCTCTTCCAGTATAGCCCCAAGACCCCTCCCGAGTCCACCGGAGTTCTTAGCCATTCGTATCCTTAAGTAGCGTATAGGCAAGCTCTTGATATGCTAGTGAACCGGGTGATTTTGCATCGTACAGAATGACAGGTTTGCCAAAGCTCGGAGACTCTGCAAGTCTTACATTTCTAGGTATAACGATAAACTCCGACGTCTCTTCAATGCCACCTTTGGCTTCCGGAAATCTAAACAATTTCTCGACAAAATGTCTTTTTAAATCCATAAAGACCTGTTTTGAAAGGTTGTTTTGGTTGCTGTACATCGTTGGTAGAAACCCTCTGATTTTTAGTTTCGGGTTAATTGTTTTTTGGACTATTTTTACTGTATTGAGTAGCTGTGCCAGCCCCTCAAGGGCAAAAAATTCACATTGAATCGGGATAATTAGCGACGTAGCTGCCGACAGTATATTCACCGTTGTTGTTCCGAGAGCCGGAGGTGAGTCTATGATGACGTAATCGTATTTGTGCTCGACTTCGGCGAGCAAATTTTTTAAAATCAACTCTCTGTTTTGTATGTTTTTATCGTGAAGCTCTTTTTCTATCCCCACAAGACCGATATTTGAAGGAGCTAGATCCAAAAAAGGGAGAGAGGTCGGCAAAATAACTTCGGAAAGATTCTTTGCCCCTATGAACGCATGGTAGATGTTGTATTCAAAGCTGTTTCTATGAATCCCAAGATTTGTCGTGGCGTTTGCCTGCGGATCGGCATCTATCAGTAGGACTTTTTTTTCGGCAACCGCTAGAGAGGCGCTTAGATTGACGGCCGTTGTAGTCTTTCCGACTCCGCCTTTTTGGTTAGCTATAGCAATTATTTCGGTCATCTTAAACTAAACACCTTTTGATTATTTAAACTTATTGAACCGTCATCGTTTAACGTGACTTCTTGATTATAAATTATAGATTTTTCGTAACCTTCAAACCCTTTGGTTTTGAAAAATTCTACTTCAAACTTTCTAAAAACATCCCCCCATGGGATCATTTTTTTTACCGTTGCCAGATAGAGACTCAAAAGATTTTTTTTGTCAAGTTTGACATCACATTTGCCATAAGCCCCGCTATCACAGAGGTTTATACCTATGCCGCAAATCAGAGTTTCATTTTGTCTGTCAAAGTATGTGATTGCCCCGGCAATTTTTTTGTTACCGATATATATGTCGTTTGGCCACTTAAACCAACATTGTGAGCCGCCATCTTTTAGTAGCTCCTTTAAAATATACATAAAGTATATGGATGCCGATTCTATTTTAAGATCGGAGGGGAGACTCTCTTTTTTTAGAGCAAAAGAAAAAAGCAGAGCATTTTCGGTTGAGTCCCAGCTATTTCCTCTGGAGCCGATCCCTTTTGTCTGGCGTTCTGCCGCTATGCAGACCGGAGGGGTGCATCTTTTTGATTTGACCGACTCAATTAGTGTGTTTTGCGTAGAGTCAAGAGTATCAAACCAAAATATCTCCAACGTTTAGCCTTTTTCCTCTGATATACTCTACGGCAGAGACCTCATTTTTTGAAGGAGCCTGTAGCCTTGAAAAGAGCAACGATCCCTTTAAAAACCCGATTTTTACGAAATCTTCCGTAATTTCGATAATCTCGCCGGGTGTATTTTTGGAATCAAATTCACAAAAAGAGCCCTCTTTGATTTTAAGCCCTGATTCAAGGTATATCCCTGGCCACGGATAGTAGGCGAGAAATTTTTTGTACGCTTTTTTGGCAGATGTGAAGTCGATTAAGCCATCCTCTTTTGAAAGTTTTTTTGCATAGCTTGCATCGGCGTTTATCTGCTTTAGCGGCTTTAGCATTGCAAATTCGGTGATGACGCTTTTTGTCAGATTGGCTGCCTGATAGCCGAGATGCTTTAGGAGGCAGCTAAACTTTACGCACCCGTCCGGCCTAAAAAATACGGTTCCAAGTATATCCCCCGTATCCAGCCCTTTATCCATTCGGATAGCAGTTACTCCGGCGTAGTCATCGTTTTCCAAAATATGTGTTTGCAGCGCAGCCGCCCCTCTATTTTTAGGCAAAAACGATGTGTGTAGATTTATGCAAGGGGCAATGCTTAGTATATCCCCTCTAAGTATTTGCCCATATGCCGCAACTACTATAAAATCAGGCTTTAGTTTGCTGATTTGCTCTGTGCATTCGGATATTTTTTGCGGCTGGAAAGTCGGGATATTAAATCTTTTTGCACATATTGCGGTATCAGGCGGAGTCATTATCTGTTTACGGCCGACAGGTTTGTCGGGCTGGGTAAAAAGTGCCGCTACCTCAAACCTCTCATCGTTTGCCAGCGACTCCATGATAATGCTCGAAAAATCGGCACTACCCATGAAAACAACCCGTTTTTTCACTTGTCCCCTCCGTCAAATAGTGTTCCCTCTGTCTGTTCGTTATCCATTAAAAACTTTTTGGCGGCTAGTAGATCAAAACCGCTAGAGAGGAACATTTTTTTGTCGTGTCTGAGTAAAAAATCGGCCGCTTTCAGCTTTGTCACAATACCCCCTGTTGCAAAAGCATCATTTGGGTTATAGTCGGCTGAGAGCTCACCATCTTCTATTGCTGAGACGATTTTGCGTAGTTTTGCGTCCGGATACTTGTTTGGATCTTTGTCGTAGTAACCCCTGATATCGGATAGTATGACAAGCATCGAGGCATCAAAATAATGAGCTACCTGTGCGGATAGCTGGTCGTTATCACCACGAAGTATCTCATCTACTATGACTGAATCGTTTTCGTTGATTATCGGAACTATATTGTTGTCAAGTAGGGTATTTACGGCCGCTTTCGCATTTTCAGAGCGCTTTATGGAGTCAAAATCTTCGGCGGTTAGAAGTATCTGTGCTACCGTGATGTCGAATTTTTTGAACTCTTTTTGATATTTGTTTATGAGGGCCGCTTGACCCAGAGCCGCCAGAGCCTGTTTTCCTGCGGTTGTTTTGTTCGAGATTGAGGGTAGTATTGTGTGTCCGGTAGCAATCGCACCGGAGGTTACCAAAATAACTTTATATTTTGATGTTAGATTGGCCAAAAACTCAACGAGATTTTGTATCCTCTCTATGCTGATTTTGCCGTTTTTTGTCAATACGGCACTACCGACCTTGATAACGATTTTTTGCTTGGACATCTATGTTATCCTTTTAGAATTCTAAAAAGGGCAAACTTTAGTTTTTCAATATTTATGTGAGCCGAAGACGATATCGGCATTACCACTCTTAAATTTTGTGAGTCGTTTTCATAAAAAAAGTTCTCGCCTGAACCGTTTTTGTAAGGAATCCCTATTTGAGCGGTAAACTCAGATAGTTTTGAATCTAGCAACTCTGCATCTAATGCGTCTATTCTTGTTATGGCTATGGCAAAATTATTTTTGCTGATTTTTTCTGAATAGTTTTCAAGCTCTTTTTTTAGTGTCTCAAATTGCTCAATCAAGGACTCGTCTCTTGCACTATCCAGACAAAAAAGACAAACCCTTGTTCTCTCTATATGCTTCAAAAACTCTAATCCGAGTCCACGTCCTTCGGATGCGCCCTCTATAATACCTGGAATATCGGCTATTACAAAGGCATTGTTGTAGTCGATATCTACTACACCCAAATTTGGCTTCAGGGTTGTAAACTCGTAATCCGCAATCTCCGGTTTTGCGGCAGAGAGAACCGATATGAGGGTTGATTTTCCGACATTCGGAAATCCGACTAGACCGACATCGGCTATAAGCTTCAGCTCAAGCCTTACCTTTTTTTCGGCTCCCGGAAGTCCGGGTTGGGCGTATGTGGGTTTTTGGTTTGTAGAGGATTTAAAGTGAACGTTCCCCAGTCCGCCTTTTCCGCCCTCCAAAAACAAAACTTTGGAGTTTGGCTCTGTCAAATCAACCAGAATCTCATCCGTTTGGATATCTATAACCTGAGTTCCCAAGGGGACTACTAGGATTAGATCTTCGCCGCTTTTGCCGTGCATATTTCTATTGCCGCCACCGCTGCCGTTTTCTGCTTTATGGTGGTGTTTGCCTCTGTATTTTGAGAGGGAATCGGCATTCGGATCTACGTAAAAATATACATTTCCCCCTCTGCCGCCGTCTCCGCCCGATGGGCCGCCCGCAATAATAAACTTCTCTCTATGAAAAGCATTAGAGCCGGCTCCGCCTTTGCCTGAGGCTACCGTTATAACAACGCTATCAGTGAACATAATGATTTACACGCTAAGGCGGGCAAAGCCCGCTCTTGCTACGCTAGGCGCTAAGCCACTAAAGCTAGCCGCATAAAGCGGCAGATGATTACTACTAAAAGTGTACGCCATGGAGTTTTTGAGGATCTTGTTAGATTAAGAAGCTACCGGATATACCGATACTTTTTTTCTATCTTTGTCTTTTCTTTCAAACGTTACTATTCCGTCGATTAGAGCAAATATAGTGTGGTCTTTACCGATGCCTACATTTTTACCTAGGTGGATTTTTGTCCCTCTTTGTCTAATTAGGATATTTCCTGCTCTACAAAACTGTCCGCCTGATTTTTTAAGTCCTAATCTTCGTCCAATCGAGTCGCGGTTATTTTGGGTACTCCCCTGACCTTTCTTGTGTGCCATTTCTTTTCTCCTATCTTAATTAGGCGGCGATAGCCGTAATTACGACTCTTGTAAAGTCTCTTCTAAAGCCTCTTTTTACTTTTGAGTCTTTTCTTCTTCTCTTTTTGAAAGTTATAACCTTTCTGCCTCTACCTTCATTTACTACTTTTGCGACAACTTTTGCCCCTGCGACGAAAGGATTTCCAACTACTAGTTTGTCGGCGCCTACCATAAGAACTTCGTTAAATTCTACTTCGCTTTTAGCTTCTACGCCCATTTTGTCAACTAGTACTTCGTCGCCGACACTTACTTTATATTGCTTGCCGCCGGCTTTTATAACTGCGTACATAATTTGAACCTCTTAAAATTTTTTGGTTTTTAGGAAGCGAATGATACAAAAAAATAATTTAAGTTACGTTTAAAACGTTTTACTGATTTTATCTATATCTGAGACTGCACCCAGAATAACCAGAATATCGGTATCCTGAATGATCAGATCATCATCTATATCCGTGTGCCATACGCCGTCATATTTGTGAGCGATGAGTCTTACTTTGTGCTCTTTTTCAAAGTCGATATCACCTATCCGTTTGTTTATAAATATTTTCGGAACGCTGAACTTTACGATTCTCATCGTATTTGAGAGGTCTATTGTGTCGTAGTGGATATGCTCGGCTATGTTTTTTACCAGTTTCATTGCCGCTTCACGCTCAGGGTGGATTACTTTGTATGCCCCTAGTTTTGTCAAAATCTTGCCGTGCATGACCGATATTGCTTTTGCGATAACTTGTTTAACCCCTAAATCGATAAGAGACATAACGGTAAGTGTGCTGGCCTCAATATTTTCACCTATACTTACTATGACGATATCGGCTTTTGCGATACCGCTATCCTCTAGTGCTTTGCTGTCTGTAGAGTCCAGTATGACCGCATCTTCTACATAGTCCCCTATCTGTTTTACCTTTTCGGCATCGTTGTCTGCCGCTATAACCGACAGTCCTTGCTCTGCAAGCCCTTTTGCGATGTGGTATCCAAATTTTCCAAGCCCGATTACTGCATAACTTTTCATACGTTCTCCCCTAAATTATCACTCTGCCTTCGGCGTATTGGTATCTTTTTTCCTCTATTTTTCCTATAAACGCCAAAGTAAACGCCAAAATTCCTATCCTGCCCGCTATCATCATAAAGGTAATGAGGAGTTTTCCGAAATCGTTAAAATTTGCCGAGAGACTCATCGTAGTTCCGTTGCCTACCGATACTCCTACGGTGCCGAATGCGCTTGCCACCTCGTAGAGTATTTTTATAAACGTCGTGTTTTGTGTTTCGGCTAGCAAAACGGTAATGGTCAGTATATAAAAGGTTGCAACCAGTAGCATCGTTATGGATTGGGTGATAACGGTTTGCGGAATGGTCCGTTTGAATATAAACGGTTGCGAATGCCCCTTGATAAAGTGCCACATTGCAATAGCAATAACCGCAAATGTGGTCACTTTGATACCGCCCGCCGTACCGCCGGCACCGCCACCGATAACCATAAAGACGGTAGACAAAAACAGAGTGGAGTCGGTCAAGGTTCCGAGGTCTATCGTGTTAGCTCCGGCTGTTCTGAGGTTAATCGCATAAAAGTAACCGGTAATAAGCTTTCCTGTTATATCGAAGTTGCCTATACTTTTTTGGTTAAACCACTCCAAAGACAAAAATAAAAATAGCGAAGCGAGGATTAAAATAGCGGTTGTGGCTACGGTGAGTTTTGTATGGGTCGATATTCTTGTGAGTCTGTTTTTTTTATAGTAGTAAAGCTCCAAAATAACAAAATAGCCGATACCCCCAACTATGATGAGCGATGTGGCCATAAAATTGACGACGGGGTCGAATTTATAGTCCATGAGGCTATTTGAAAAAAGAGAGAATCCGGCGTTATTAAATAGCGAGATGGAGTGGAATATCCCGTACCATATAGCTTTGCCGATATTCATATCAAATGAAAACCTGACGGCAAAGATCAAAGCTCCGAGCGCCTCAAACAGTAAAACCATTTTAAAGACGCTTTTTAAAAACCTGACAACGCCTGAAAACGTATCGTAGTTTAGGGATGTCTTCAAAATCATCTGATCTCTGTGCGAGAGCTTTTTTCTGAGCATTATTGCCATAAACGTTGCAATCGTCATGTAGCCTAGGCCGCCTATTTGTATCATAAATAGTATTGCCGCTTGACCGAATCCGGTAAAATCTACCGGAGTGTCTTTTACGATAAGTCCGGTAACGCATGTGGCGCTAGTGGCCGTGAATAGTGCATCCGTTAGGCTGATGGGTTTTGTGGTTGCAAAAGGGAGCATGAGGATAAATGTTCCAACCAATATAACGGCTAAAAACGTAAAGATTATTAGCCTAATCTCTTTTGCCGTATTCATTAAATAATTGTTAAATCAAAGTGTAGTTTCATGATCGTATGCTACTTTTTTGCATCTTAATTTTTTATAACCTGTTATTGTTGAATTTTTTTTAATTTTGACTAGCTATAATGTACCCTCTACCGCTAAAAACATCGGGGTTAAAATGGACACGGAAACAACAAAAAAATTAAAAAATCCAAATAATTTTATAAGCAGAGAGCTATCTTGGCTCAGATTTAATACAAGGGTGCTCGATGAGGCCAAAAGCACTAGACACCCTCTTTTGGAGAGGCTAAAGTTTATAGCCATATACGGGACAAATCTGGACGAGTTTTATATGGTTCGGGTTGCCGGTTTGCAAGAGATGTACAAAATGGGGATAAATGCCGTCGGTGCCGACAAGATGACCCCTATAGAGCAACTGGGGGCAATCAGGGGGTATATACACAAAGAGAAGACCGCCGTACAAGATATATATAATGAGATTTTACAGGGTATAGAGTCCGAAGGGCTTTATATAAAAGAGTATGAGGAGTTATCGGCGGAGCAGCAGCTAAAAGCGGACGGTTATTTTTTTACCAGCCTTTATCCGGTAATTATACCGATAGCTATAGACTCTACCCATCCGTTTCCACACCTCAATAACCTAAGCTTTGCCCTTGCGGTAAAACTACTAGACAAAGAGGATAAAAACGTTGTTAAGTTCGGGCTAATCAGAATTCCTAGGGTGCTTAGCCGATTTGTAGAGATTGAGAGCGGGATTTTTACCTCTATAGAGTCGATAGTCAGGCACCATGTCGAAAACCTCTTTTCCGGTTATGAACTCAGTGACAGTGTAGCGTTTAGGGTAACCAGAAATGCCGATTTGGTCATTGAAGAGGAAGAGGCAGAGGACTTTTTGGAGCTTTTGGAGCAGGGCATTAGAGCTAGACGAAAAGGTGATTTTGTCCGTTTGGCGCTGGAGCGGAGAGCCTCCAAAGAGGTTGAAGATTTTTTGATCTCTCATATCAAAGTAGACGAAGGAGATATCTACAGATACGACTCTCTTCCTCTTGACCTTAGTTCGTTGTGGCAGATAGTAGGGGTCAAAAGATTCGCCCATTTGACCTATAAGCCATACACACCAAAAGTTTTACCTCCGATAGACCTGAACGGGGATTTGTTTGAGCAGATAGACAAAGGGGATATATTTTTCTATCAACCGTATGAGAGCTTTGATCCGGTAGTAAAATTTATATCCGATGCTGCAAAAGATCCGGAGGTGCTCTCAATCAAAATGACCCTTTATAGGGTAGGGAAGAACTCCCCGATAGTAAAAGCGCTCATAGAGGCGGCAGAAAACGGCATACAGGTGACCGCTCTCGTGGAGCTAAAGGCCAGATTTGACGAGGAGAACAATCTGCATTGGGCGAGGGCGCTAGAGCGTGCCGGGGCACACGTTGTATACGGTATAGCCGGGCTAAAAGTCCATGCCAAGATAGCAACCGTTGTTAAAAAAGCAAAAGACGGACTAAGTCATTATGTCCACCTCTCAACAGGAAACTACAACGTCCAGTCTGCCAGAATCTACACCGATGTCGGGTTTTTCACGGCAGATAGAGGGATTGCGGAGGATGCGACAAAGTTTTTCCACCACTTGACCGGTGCGGCAAAATACTCAGAGCTAAAAACCCTCTCAATGGCTCCGACGCAGATGAAAAAAAAGATATTGGAGCTTATCGAAAACGAAGAGAGAAACGGCGCAAACGGATACATTATCGCAAAAATGAACTCTGTCGTTGATTCGGACGTTATAAGGGCGCTATATAAAGCCTCCATGGCAGGTGTAAAAATAGAGCTTGTAGTCAGAGGTATTTGTTGCTTGCGTCCGGGGGTCGAAGGGATTAGCGACAATATAAGGGTTATCTCCATCGTAGGTAAATATCTGGAGCATGCCAGAATTTTTTATTTTAAAAACTCAAATCCGCAGGTCTATTTCTCCAGCGCCGACTGGATGACTAGAAATCTGGAAAAAAGGATAGAGCTACTCACCCCTGTGCTTGACCAAAAAGTCTCACATAAAATGCTTGAGATTCTGAGGCTACAGATAGCCGATGACGTGCAAGCCAGAGAGCTAGGTGCGGACGGCGAATATACAAAGCTTACCCCTAAAAACGGTGGTCTGGATAGTCAAAAAATATTGGAAGACTATGTATCGGGTGTTTTTGAGTCATACTCCAGAGAGCAAAACTCAAAAGAGTCAAAGATGGTTAGCAAACTACTAAAAGAGAGTTGATACGATGATAATGAAATTTAAAGATTTTACGCCGGATATCGCCGAAAAAGTTTTTGTAGCGCCTAGTGCCGACGTAATCGGCAGGGTAAGGGTAGGCAAGGATAGCTCTATATGGTTTGGAGCCGTTGTGAGAGGGGATGTGCATAGGATAGAGATAGGGGAGAGAACCAGTATTCAGGATTTATCAATGGTTCACGTCACGCACTACAAAGGGGACGATGAGTCAACCGGATTTCCTACTATTATAGGTAGCGACGTGACTATCGGGCATAGCGTAACGCTACACGGGTGCACTATAGAGGACGGGTGTTTGGTGGGTATGTCGGCTACGATACTGGACGGTGCCGTAATAGGCAAAGAGTCGATAGTGGGAGCCGGTTCTCTGGTGACCCCGAACAAAAAATTTCCGCCACGCTCCATGATTATGGGCTCTCCCGCAAAAGTCGTAAGGGAGCTTAGCGACGAAGAGGTAAAAGGGCTATATGAGCATGCCGGACGTTATGTCGGCTTTAAAGATGAGTACCTCTAAGGGTATTCATTGGGCGATGAAATTTTCAAAATAGCCGATTTTATCGGGATTATCTCTTTTGCCGTGAGCGGTTTTTTGGCCGGCTCCAGAAGGCATCTCGATATTTTCGGAGTCTCTCTCCTTGCTTTTTTGACGGCTCTGGGTGGGGGGATAGCCAGAGATGTCATAGTTGATAAAATTCCTTACTCTATGCAAGATTTTTCGTTGTGTCTGATTGTTTTGGCTACTATTTCGGTATCGCTTTTGCTAAAGCTCCACAAAAGAGCCGAAATTGAGCAAAAACTCATTTTTGTAGTCAGTGATGCCATAGGGTTGTCGGCTTTTTCGCTCAGCGGCGCACTTGTTGCTTTGGATGCCGGATTAAACGCTTTCGGGGTTTGCGTACTGGCTCTTTTGACGGCGGTCGGCGGTGGGATGATTCGTGATATCTTGGTAAACGAGGTTCCGGCAATCCTAAAAAGCGAATTTTATGCGACGGTGGCGATACTCTCAGGGCTTTGTGTATCGGCTCTTGATTTTTTCGGGTATCTAAACGGATACAGTGTATCGGTTTTATTTTTTGCCGCTTTTTTGCTTAGGATGGCGGCGTATTTTCGGGAGTGGCATCTTCCAAAATTGGACGGTAGTATATGAAGATAAAAACTGTCGGGGTATCGCTAAGACCCTCTACGGACGGGATAAGGGAGTTTTTTTACGATTTTAAAAAGCTAGTCCGCTCATACGGGGCGGATATACTCATAGACCCCGTATCGGCGGCGGCGGTCGAGGAGAAGCCGACCCCTATAGAAGAGGTATTCAAAGAATCGGACATACTGGTCTCCATAGGCGGCGACGGTACTCTGATAGCTTTGGCCAGACGCTCCCATGAGTACAAAAAACCGGTATTCGGGATAAATCTGGGAAATCTAGGGTTTTTGACCGCCGTCTCAAAAGATGAATACAAGGGTTTTATCGACGATTTGTTTGAGGGGTTGTTTGATATCGAACACCGGATTATGATGGAGATAACCGTAGAAAAAAACGGTGCTTTGGAGAAAAAATACGCCTTTAACGATATAGTGATAACAAAAAATATATTTTCAAAGATGATAGCTATAGACGTTTTCTCTAAAGGTGCGGAGATAAACAGCTACTACGCCGACGGCCTCATTATAGCGACACCGACCGGCTCGACGGCCTACAACCTCTCAGGTGGAGGCCCGCTTGTCTATCCTACTAGCGAGGATTTTATCCTGACGCCTATCTGTCCGCACTCTCTAACACAACGTCCGCTAGTAGTTCCGACATTTTTGGATTTGACGGTTATCCCCTCGTCCGCTCCGGCTGTTGCGATATTGGACGGGCAGGAGAGTTTTAATCTGGATTACAAAGAGAGCCTCACAATCAAGCAAAGCAAAGACAAGGCGATGCTTTTGTGGCCAAAAAACCACAACTTTTTTAAAGTTCTAAAACAAAAACTTAGATGGGGTCAAGATAGATAGTGATAAAGAGGTTTTACTCAAAAGAGCTTATCGGATTCGATAACGTCGAGTTGGATTTTGGTAATGGACTGACCGTTTTTACGGGGCCGTCGGGGGCGGGAAAGTCTGTTTTGATGGATGGGGTGTTGTCGGCTTTCGGGTTTAGGGAGGCATTGGCGCAAAGCTGTGAACTTGTGACCGAATTTAACCTTCCGATACTGGACGAGATGGGGATAGACAACGAAGCCGAAAATGTCTTTAGGTTTCAAAAAAAAGACAAAACGAGATATTTCGTAAACTCCTCCCAAATCTCAAAAAAAGAGCTTTTGGGACTTGCCAAAAACTTTGCCGGATACCTCTCCCCAAAAGAGGGGGATGAGTTATCAGGGGATGGTTTGATACAGTTTTTGGACTCTTTTGCTCCAAAAACGCATTTCTCTAATCTGGCGAAATATCGGGAACATTTTTTGTCGCTAAAAGAGCTAAAAGCAGAGTATACGGAGCTTTTGGAAAAGGCTCTGAGGGCATCGGACGAAAAAGAGTTTTTGGAGTTTGAGATAAAAAAATTCTCCCAGATAAACCCAAAAGAGGGTGAGGAGGAGGAGCTGGCGCTACTAAAAAAAGAGCTTGCAAAAAAAGACAAAATGGAAGGTGTCATATCAAAGGCATCGGCAGGGCTTCAGCACAAATCGGCGGTATATGAGCTTATCGACTTTTTGGGGATTGACGGCTCTTTTGCCGACAGGTTTTACTCTGAAGTGGAGGATGCCCTATCGGTAGCGGGCGAAAAACTCTCAAAACTGGACGAGACGGATATAGAATATGTATTTGACAGGCTCGAAAAAATCGCCTCCGTCACAAAAAAATACGGCGGAATCAAAGAGGCTATAGAGTATTTCGATGCAAAAAAGTTAGAACTAAAAGAGTTAGACGGTATCGAAGAGAAAAAAGAGTCGGTAGCTTTGGCGATAAGGGAGGGGGAGAAAACCCTTTTTGAGATAGGCAAAGAGCTATCCATCCAAAGACAAAAGGTTTTGCCTAAAGCGACAAAAGAGCTCGGGTTTTATCTGGAGAAGCTGATTTTGGCAAAGCCGTCGATAGAGATAAGGAGTACGGAGACCCCAAAAAGTACCGGATTTGACGAGATAACGCTAAAAATCGGGACGGCAGATGCAAAAAAACTAAGCTCCGGAGAGTATAGACGGCTCCGTCTGGCGCTGATGGCGGCAAAGATAGATTCGGAGTTTTGCGGGGCGCTATTTCTCGATGAGGCGGATGCAAATCTGAGCGGTGAGGAGAGTGCCGGGGTGGCGTATGTGCTCCGTGAGCTATCGGCAAAATATCAGATTTTTGCCATCTCTCACCAGCCGCAGTTGGCCGCTGTCGCAAATAACCATTTTTTGGTCACAAAAAATAAAACCCAAAGCGTAGTCTCAAAAATATCCGGCGAAGAGAGGGTATCCGAAATCGCCAGAATGGTCTCCAGCGGAGAGATAACCAAAGAGGCCACGGAATACGCCAAAAAAATGTT
>CALJKN010000022.1 GCA_937973585.1 uncultured Helicobacteraceae bacterium | reverse complement strand
CTACCTCTTTTCCCATGATAAACGCCGCCGATCCGAATACAGACAAAACCCTCTCATCTATTTCGGCTTTATACGCCGCATACTGCGCTTTTAGATTGATAAATTCCATTGTTTTTCCTTTGGAGAGGCTCAAAAAGACTTTTCAAGCTCTTTTGCTAGTTTTTCCGACCATATGTATTTAAAAATAGGTGTTTTGGAGTGGTAATTTCCCACTTTATCAAAGCTTATCCCGCCTTTTGCAGTAAGCCTCTTTAGGAGTATTGCGGCGGCTAGGATATTTACTTTCGGGGACATAATATTTGATTCGTTAATCCCGTAAGATGCCAACTCACTAAAATGAACCGAGTTTATCTGCATTATACCGTAATCTATCGTCTTGTTTTGATTGACGTTGATACAATTTGGATTTAGGCTGCTCTCTATCGTGGCAATTTTTTTTAGTAGTAGCGGCGGTATGTCAAAATGAGCCCCTATCTGTGAAAAATAAAGATCAAACTCCGTGCTTTTAGAAGAAGCCGATAATGACAAGACGCAAAAAGCCAAACAAGCAAAAACCCTAATCACCATTTATATCCAACAGAGAGAGTCAGTATCTGATTTTTTGTCTTGCTATCAGGCTCATAAAAACCGCTTATCTCATTTGAATACCCTATTTTCCAGTAGTCATACGTATACTCTAGTTTTGAAAAAATATTTTTTGTTATTTTGTATCTAACCGGAACAAAAAACGAATATCCGTTTGTTTTGCCTAAGTTGAACGTGGCCGAAACTGGAGAGTTTGAGCCATAGGCCTTCATCTTTGGAGAGAATGCCCCTTTGTATTCGCCGCCGAATCCTATATTTAGATTGCTTGTCAAATCGGCATCAAAATGGGCTCCTACTTTCCAATATGGCCACTTATAATCCTCTTTTTGAGAGGAGCTAAGCTCTCTACTCCAAAATCTATAGCCAAGTCCAGCCTACAAGCCAAAATTTAAAAGCTCATATCGTCTCGTATCGTCTAGCCAAAGCGATAAATCGTGAATAGTGTTTAACGTAGTTGATTTATAGGAGCCGTATCCCTGAGCGCTCCCGATGAGTGAGCCGGTGTAGTCGCTATCCCCTCTAGATACATCATATCTAGCCCCAATCGATAGAGTACCGCTCTTGTCGGTCGTCAGTCCCGCCTTGTACTCAAATCTAGCTCCTCCCGTCTTTCCAAAAAAATCACTCTTTTCATCATCTAGCAGTACCCCCCTGGTACTCCTCTCGGAATAATCGATCTTTACGGTTGAGAGGCCGACCGATAGCTCTCTTGAGCCTACAGACTCTACCGCATATCCATACATGGCGGACAAAATAATCGCAATAAGAGCTTTATTCATAACAGTACATCACCTTTAAAAACCATAATTTTGATACCGAAATGATACAAAAAAAACAATAATTGATACACGTATTATCACAAAATTTAAGCTTTTTAGGGTAATATATCAGTGGGTAAGACTGACCGGTTGGTCTTATCATTTAATATTCCTCGAGGAGATTTCATGAAAAAAACGCTTCTTAGCGCAGCCTCATCGATAGGTATCGTAACGGCTGCCTTATTATTTACGGGATGCGGTGACTCTGATTCATCATCACCATCATCTACTGCCGGAACGCAAACCGGCCAATTCGTAAAAGGCGCTTGGAAAGGTATCAGCTATACCAGATCTAACGGCGTTAACAGCGTTAGCGGTACAACGGGTGTGAACGGTACGTTCACATACAATCTCGGCGAAAACGTTACTTTTGACTTCGGTCTAGGTACTGCTACATGGGTATCCGGTTCTAGAACCGACAATAGCACAAAACCTGCCTCCGTAGCAATCACATCGTGCGTCAACCCGCAAACAAACGCACCTTGGACTCTAGAAGATGCAACTAAAGTATCTGCTATGTTTAGCGCATACAACATA
>CALJKN010000021.1 GCA_937973585.1 uncultured Helicobacteraceae bacterium | reverse complement strand
AATGTCGGTTCAATAATTGTTTCTTCAACATATTTTTCAAAGAATTCATTGATAATATGACCATAGCCAAAATGAGGTTCTACCTCAATATGATGCTCTTCTGCTAATTTCTTAGCATCATCAAAGGAACTGATTCCTCCTGCTGCCTTGATCTTTACATTTTCTCCAACATATTTCTTAAATAAAGCAATATCGTCAAATGTTGCTCCTGATGTTGAGAATCCTGTAGATGTTTTGATGAAATCTGCTCCTGCTTCTGTTACGATCTCACACATCTTAATCTTTTCTTCTTCTGTTAACAGACATGTTTCGATGATAACTTTTAATATTTTATCTCCACATGCGCTCTTTAATAACGCAATTTCGCCTTTGATCTTATCGAAATGTTTATCTTTGACATCTCCTAAGTTGATGACCATATCAATTTCATCTGCACCATTTAATATAGCATCTTTTGTTTCATATTCTTTATCCATTAAAGAAGTCAAAAATAAGCCACCACTTATGTCAATTTTTACACCACCTTTCACCCAAATATTGTATGTATATTTATCTGGTGTTGGATTTGTAGCATTTTTGTCATAGCGTTCAACTGTTACTTCTACTACATCGATATTTTTTCCATTTATATCTACAGGAAGTAAGTAATTATATAATTTTAATTGATACAAAAATTGGTTTTTGATTTAATAAAAATATACTGGGTAAGTCAGGAGACAAGTATTGCTAATTCAAAAACAAAAAACAGCTTTTAGCGGTGTGCTTGCCGAAAATGGGTTAAACGCTATGGTTTTTGAGACGGTGTTCAAAAGCTTTGACGGTTCCATATCTACAAAGACCGGAAACCTTTTTGAGGATGCGTGGGAGACGGCGCTAAAAATCTGGAATCACTCGTTGTTTGTCGTCAATAATTCTGATATACAAGTAAAGTCTATACTTCTTGTGTTGCTTGCGGCTGTTTTGGTGTATTTGTCGGCTACATGGCTAAACAAAAAAGTGATTCCGGCGTATTTTGAGCGCAAATACAAAGAGACAAAAGTAGACCACATCAGATTTATAGCGACAAAGAGCGTGAGTGTCGTGTCGTATATCGTGATATTTTTTGTGATTTTGACGGGGCTTGGGCTGAATCTGACGAATTTTGCGATTATCGTCTCTGCCCTATCCGTCGGTATCGGTTTCGGTCTTCAGGGGGTTATCTCCAATTTTGTCTCCGGCGTTATTTTGTTGTTTGAAAACTCAATCAAAATAGGCGACGTATTGTCGCTACCAAACGGACAAACAGGGGTTGTAACCTCTGTAAATCTGAGAACTACAAACATCAAAACAGCCGACGAAATAACGATTTTGATCCCAAATTCTACGATTTTTGCGGGGCAGATAGAGAATTTGACAAAAGACTCATCCAGACTCAGAAAAAAAATCAAATTTTCGGTCGGTTACTCTACCGATTTGGAGAGGCTAAAGACGATACTAGACGAAAAAAGCTCCCAAATGTTGGGCGATGAGATGTCCGAGCCGTCCGCTCTGACCGTAACCGGATACGGAAATTACGGGATAGATTTGGAGTATAGGATATTTGTAGATATCAAAAAAACACCCCTTGGGGCGGAGGATTTTTTGAAAGAGTTTTTGCCGATTTTGGAGCAAAACAAAATAGAGCTTCCGTACCCAAAACTAGAAATTGTCAAATTCAAAGGAGATATTAATTAATGGTTAAGCACATAGTTTTTTTCAAAAATACGGATAAAGCAAAGATAGAAGAGCTAAAAACGAAACTCGAAGCTCTCAAAGAGGAGATAGATTTTATCGTTGATTTGGAGGTTGGGATCGATTTTGTAGGTTCTGAGCGCTCTTTTGATTTAGCTCTTTCGGTTGATTTGCCGACCCGTGAGTCGCTAGGCGACTACGCCGTTCACCCGAAACATTTGCCGATAGTAGAATGGGTAAAAGCAAACGGTTTTGAATCAAAAGCGGTAGATTACGAGTATTAATGCTAACCGATGTGAGACGCAAATTCGGGCAAAGCCCGTATTCGCGGCAAGGGGTTATTTCCCTCTTGCTTCACCCTCTATAATAAATCTAAGACCTTGAAGTCTGATGAATCCTGCCGCATCTTTTTGGTTATATACTTCGTCTTTTTCAAACGTACAGTATTCAGGGTTGAATAGCGAATTAGCCGATTTTCTACCCGCTACCGATACGTTTCCTTTGTATAGTTTTAGTCTTACAAGACCGTTTACGTTTTTTTGCGTGTTGTCGATGAGCGCTTGAATCGCCTCTCTCTCAGGGCTAAACCAAAAGCCGTTATAGATTAGTTTTGCGTATTTCGGCATCATCTCATCTTTTAGGTGCGCCTCTTCTCTGTCTAGCGTGATTGACTCTATCGCTCTGTGCGCCCTTAGAAGTATCGTGCCGCCCGGAGTCTCGTAGCAACCTCTTGATTTCATACCTACAAATCTATTTTCTACGATGTCGATTCGGCCGATACCGTGTTTGTTGCCGTATTCGTTGAGCTTTGTAAGGATTGTAGCCGGAGACATTTTTTCTCCGTTGATACCTACGGCATCGCCTTTTTCAAATTCGATTTCGATGTATTCGGCCTCATCCGGAGCGTTTTCAGGGCTTACCGACCATCTCCACATATCATCCTCAGCTTCTGCCCACGGATCTTCAAGCACTTTCCCCTCATAGCTGATGTGTAGTAGGTTTGCGTCCATCGAGTATGGGCTTCCGCCTACTTTGTTCTCTATCGGGATACCGTGATTTTCGGCAAAGGCCAGTAGGCTTTCACGAGAATTTAGTTCCCACTCTCTCCAAGGGGCAATCACTTTAATTCTAGGGTTAAAATGGAGGTATCCAAGCTCAAACCTAACCTGATCGTTCCCTTTTCCGGTAGCTCCGTGGCAAACAGCGTCGGCTCCGGTGAGGGCGGCTATCTCCATTTGTCTTTTGGCAATTAGCGGTCTGGCTATTGACGTTCCCAGTAGGTACTCCCCTTCGTATATTGCATTTGCCCTAAACATAGGAAATACAAAGTCTCTGACAAACTCCTCTTTTAGGTCGTCTATGAAGATATTCTCCTCTTTTATCCCGAGTAGCTTTGCTTTTGCCCTTGCAGGTTCTAGCTCTTCACCCTGACCGATGTCTGCCGTAAATGTTACGACCTCGCAACCGTAAGTATCTTCTAGCCATTTTAGGATAACACTCGTGTCAAGCCCGCCGGAATAGGCAAGTACAACTTTTTTTATCTTTTTTTCCATGCTTTACAAATCCTCAAAAAATAGAAATTTTACGGCATTATATCAGTTATTTGATTGCAAATTAGAGACTTAATAAAGAGGGTCGAATGAGAATAGTTTTTTATTTTTTTATCTTATCTGTGATTTTTCTACAATCTTTAATGGGGTATTCGGCTACTCTTATCTCTGAATACAGAATGGACGAGGATAAGTGGCAAGGCGTAGCTTTGGAGTTAAAAGATTCAAACGGGACTTCAAACGGAACTTCGGTTGTCGGTGATTTGTATGTTTATGCCGGACTCGGTTATCCGCCGATGCCGCCGATCAATATATCTGCCTCGGCTACAAACGGTGGATTGTGTAGAGTCGGAGCTTTTACAAACAATGCTTTTGAGGTTAACGGGTTGAATGTAGATGAAAATCCAGGAGGGTTTAATACCGTTGCTTTTTGGGTTTATTGGGACGGAGCAGATGGGGTCATACCGTTTGGTTTTGAGTGGTACGATATTATATTTTTGGATGGCTTTTTCGGGTTTAATACGGCAGGCGGCGACGTATACGGGATGAAATCCGATAGTCTAAAAGACAAATGGGTTCATGTGGTCGCCGTATTTAACAACGGAGATATAGAAAAGAATAAAATATATATAAACGGTCAACTCCAATCAATCGGCGAAAAAAAAGGGACAAAAAATAACGGCGTGGCAAAAGCCGCTAAAAGTGCCGCAATAGGAGGTTGGCGTGGGGCAGGGCAGAGCACATGGTATATGTTTAGAGGGTATATGGATGAGGTTAGTCTATGGAGAGGGGAGCTCAGTAGTGCCGATGCGTTGCAGCTGTATAATTTGCAAAGTAGCGGCAAGAACTTTGATGAAACCGATAGAGTTTGTCCGACCGTACCAACAGATATAACCTCAAAATTAGCACTAAACTACAAAATGGACGATGCCCCTTGGAGTGGAGTGGCAAATGAGGTAAAAGACAGTTCAGGCAACTCAAACAACGGTACAAGTAAAAACGGAGCCTCTATCGTAAATAGCGGCAAAATATGCAAAGGGGGTTTGTTTGACGGAGCCGGATATATAGATTCCGGACACGATTTTTCATGGGATAAAAACGGTAAATTTTCTATGTCTATATGGGTAAAACCGGATTCCGTAGCCTCAGATATGCCGCTTATATCTAAAAGCGGAGATTGGGAATATACGCTAATGCTTTTGGATAACGGAAAAGTAGGCTTTAACTACTGGGGTGCGCCGGGGAATGACGAGATGGGGGTTATGACGTACGACTCCGTGAAAGCTGGGGAGTGGAGCCATATAGTCTTTACGTATGACGGCTCATATAGCGATGCGGCTCCCGCTGAAGATAAAAATATAATTAGGCATGCCAAAATATTTATCAACGGTAAAAATATGGAGATCAGAAAATTGGGTGGTTCTGCCATTGGGAACGCCTTTAAGAATTCCGCTACTAACACCACTATAGCATACGGCTATGTATGGCCAAATAGGCACTACAAGGGCGAAATAGATGAGGTAAAAATATATGACGGACAGGCTCTTTCGTATGATGAGGCTAGGCAGCTGTACGAGTATGAGAGGGACGGTAAAAACACGGATGGGGCAAAAAGAAACTGTAGTCCGGTAGGGACAAATGCTGCATCTACATTTAACTGTGTCGATAAGAACGGGAATTGGAGTAGCGGAACGATAAAAACAAAAGATTCCGGTAGTTCGTTTGTTTTGGATGTTGTGGCGCTAAAGGACGATAACGGTGACAAGATAGGAGAGGGGGAAAATACCGGATACGGTGGAAATATCAATGTCTCTTTGGGGTATGCAACAGATACGGCTTGCAGTGGATGGGTTCCATTTACCGCCGATACCTCATACTCCATGGGCGGTTCCAGAAAGACTGTAGCTTTCGCACCGTTAAATAAAGTCTCAAAAGAACTACGATGCAGAGTGACGGATGGGACAAATACAGCGTGCTCAACGGATAGATTCTCCGTAAAGCCGTCCGGCTACGAGCTTGATAAAACGGAACTAAAAGCGGAAGATTTTTCGCTCACCCTAAAGGCCAAAAACGGAGGAGGGGCGTATGACGGGACGGCCTCTATCTCTACAGCTTTAGCCACGGCAAATACCGCATGCCAAAAACAAAGCGGCTTTCTGTCCAAAAAAACAGGGGGAGGGGAGCCTATATCTGCCGTGTTTGCCGCCGATACATCCGTCAATGAGCTGCTGGCCTCCGATATAGGAGCCGTCACGGTAACAATCAAAGACACGACATGGACGACGGTAGATCAACCAAACGATTGCGGTGATAGCTGTGATGTCAAAAGCGATGTTAATATCACGATAAAACCGTACAATTTGAAGTTGTCGAATGCCCAGATGTCTGATTGGGGGTATAAAAGCAAAAACGGCTCCTATAAAACCAAATTTTCAGCCAAATTAGAGGCGCTAAGCAAGCAAGGCTCTATCTTACAAAATTTCTCACAAAATTGCTATGCCGACGATGTTGACGTAGCCATGAAAACATCTACGCAGGATGCTAACGTAACGTATTCATCGGCATATACCAAAGTAACGTCAAAATCGTACGGCTATGATTTTCAAATCCCTAAAACGGATTTTGACAAAGGGGTTAAAAATTTTGACCTATATTTGACGCTGCAAAAAGACAACACTAAAGAGTCAAATCCGCAAGACATAAACATAACAACTCTCACCCCATCTATCGGCTCCATAGCTTATGATGCCTATAACGCCGATAAAAATACTACGTTTGTGTACGGTAAATTTATTTTCCCCCCTACCGTGGCTGATTTTGCAAGTACGATAAACGCAAAAGGGTATAAGGCGTTTTATTCGGATGCTAATGTTAGTTTGGGCGGGGTAGATATGTGGCGTGTGCCTGGGATGAAAAACTGGTGGATAAACAGTAAAGATGTGGCCGTATCGACAGTTTCGACTGTCATATCGTCGGACAGCGATACCCTAAAAGACGACAATACGGTATCAAAACTAGGCTCCGCCTCACTACTGACAGGCTCATCCGGCGGCGAGGCGACGGTTGCCGTGAGTGGGCTGGAAAACAAAACCCAAAAGCTCACCCTGCATTTTGCGGTAAGCGATTGGTTGTGGGCTTCGACATTAGGTTACGGCTATAGTTTTGCGATAGGTTCCGATTGTACGGCTCACCCTTGCGGCTATCTGGACGTATTTGATACAAACACGAATAGCGGTTGGAGCGGCTCAGATACGAGGGCGATAAAAGCTGTTCCAAAATCAAAGAGAAAATCGAGGATTGAATGGTGAGGGGCGGCTTTAGTATTGTTGAGTTGATATTTTCGATAGTCATCATAGGGATTGCCGCCGCCACGATGCCGATCATAGTCTCATCCGCAAACTCTCTGGATGCGGATACCCAAAATCAGGATATATACTACAAAAGCGCTACGGTTATGACCGATGTGATATCGAAGTTTTGGGATAGATGCATGGATAGCAACACGTCCGGTCAGATAATAACTGCTCAAAACGGAGATCAAAATTTAAAATACAGAGAAGCTTCCGGCAGATGGGATTCTAATACTTCGTTGCTTGCCTCAAAACTAGACAAAAACGTCTCCGAGATCACAAAAGATTCCATGGGGTTAAATAGCATAGACGACTACAACGGTAGATTTATAGACGAAACCGATAAAGACTCAAATATCAGGTCGGACATAACAGTCGTATATGTTCCGGATACGACAAAAAAAAGACCCAACAAAAACAGCGAGGAGTATTGTGACTGGAATCTAACCGGACAAACGTTTTTTACCTCCGAAAAAGACTCTACAAATCTAAAACGGATAACGATCGTCACAAAAAGAAAATCAGGAGATACGGTGTTTGAGAGTTTTTTGACGTATTTTGCGTCAAACATAGGTAGTGCAAACTGATGAGAGAAAGCAAAAAAGGGTTCACCCTTATTGAGATGATTTTTGTTATCGCCGTTACCGGGGTCATTGCAGGGATGACTTTTATTCAGATATCACAAATATATGAGAGCCTAATCCAAAAAAACTACTCCTCCGAGATCCAAAATGAGGCTTCGGTAGTGTCTGAACAGATAGTATCCAGACTATCCGGTGCTTTCAAAAATTCATTAGCGGCAGCCGATAGTACAGGCGGCGGCGGTTGCAAGGGGCTATCTGATTTGACGGCAGGTGAGAGCAAAAATGTTTTGATGTGGGTGGCAAAAAGCGACGAATCGGAAAGAGGGATATGGGATGCAAATGTCAATGCATATTTTGGTTGGAGTGGCGTTGTCGGTTCTAGGAACAATAACTCTACAACCGTATTTCCGTCTCCGGCTAGCAATCTGGAGAGCGTCGAGGGTATCATAGACTCGTTGGTAGGGGAGACAGGCACGCTCTCTAAAAATTCAAAATCTCCGG
>CALJKN010000020.1 GCA_937973585.1 uncultured Helicobacteraceae bacterium | reverse complement strand
TCTACACAGGCGAAGACACTCTTTCCCTACACGACGCTCTTCCGATCTCGGTGGTTTTCCATGCCAAGCTTTCTCCTATGCCGGACAAAAATTAGGTTTTGAAGATGCGCGTGGGACACTTTTTTATGAGTTCGCACGGGCAGTTAAAGAGTCTCAGCCAAAAGTTTTTTTAGCAGAAAATGTGCGTGGTTTGTTGAGTCACGATGAGGGGCGCACACTGGCGACGATTAAATCAATTATTTCAGAAATAGGGTACGAACTGATTGTCGAACCCCATGTCCTTAAAGCAATGTTTTATCAGGTTCCGCAAAAAAGAGAACGATTGTTTTTTGTAGGGGTGAGAAAAGATATATTTGAAAAAATTTCTTACGATGATTTTCAATGGCCCTCTCCGTATCGACGGATTTTTACCCTTAAAGATGCATTTAAAAAAGGGGAGCTATATGAGTGCGATGTTCCTGAGTCACATGGGCAAGAGTATCCAAAACGAAAAAAAGAGATTCTTTCTATGGTGCCGCAAGGTGGATACTGGAGAGATTTGCCGGAAGATATTCAGCTTGAGTATATGCAAAAGAGTTATTTTTTAGGTGGCGGTAAGACTGGAATGGCTCGTCGACTTTCTTATGATGAGCCTAGTCTAACTCTTACTTGTGCCCCCGCACAAAAACAGACAGAGCGGTGTCATCCTGAAGAAACTCGCCCTCTTAGGGTTAGGGAATATGCCCGTATTCAAACTTTTCCCGACGAATGGGTTTTTGCGGGTTCAATGACGAATCAATATAAACAAATCGGTAATGCGGTTCCGGTAAACTTAGGGTATGCGGTAGGGCGTAGCCTAATTCGATTGCTTAATAAAATTGAAAAACTAAATTTTTAAACTATTTTTTAATGTATAAAAATCATCACAAAAAGCCAATCGGAGATAAAATAGAGACCTCTTAAATATTCAGAGGTCTCATAAGAGCGACTAGTCGCAAGAGCCGCCTGCTGAAGGCCTAATTTTTGGCTCTGCCGAAAATTTGAGGATAATTAAAACCAAAAAAGAAAGTACCACGTGAATATCGCCAATATCTCATATCTGAACCTTCTGCCGTTTCGGTTTTTTCTCAAAAAAAGACCGAAGAGCCTATCCCAAAAACTCCAAATCGCAAAGCGTGGTTCGTATCCGTCCAAAATAAATGAGATGTTTCGTCGTAAGCTCGTAGATGCCGCATTTGTGTCGTCCGTGGAGAGCACGAGGGGCAATAGAACGGCTAGCGGAATAGTGGCAAAGGGGGCGGTCAAAAGTGTGATTATAAAGCTAGGGGCACAAAAAAACGACAATGAGTCGGCTACATCCAACAGGCTTGCCCGTGTGCTTGGGCTAACGGGGGAGGTATTTATCGGCGACAAGGCACTTCGTAAGTATCTTCGGTCACCTGATGATTATGTGGATTTGGCTGAGAAGTGGAGCGGGGAGACGGGGCTACCTTTTGTATTCGGTAGATTTTGTTTTAATCGCAACGGCGAGAGATACAAAAAGCTCTCCCATGAGTTTAACAACCAAAAAATCAAAATTCCGTACTATGTGATGTCGGGTGAAGCGACACAAAAAGGTTTTTCGTACAAAGAGGCAAAAGAGTATCTTGCGCTCATTAGCTACCGTGTCGGGGCAAAAGAGGAGCGTGGATTTGCCCTCTTTATGAAAAAAGCGAAAAAGCTTTGAAAAAGGCATTTATCCTCAGTATTTTTTTTACCATCGTCTCAATAGCACTCTCCCTTGCGTTCAAATCTATGACGGCGACCCTGTTTTCAAAAGGCGATTTGGCTGTTTTTTATAGCGTTTTGGATCTTGTGGGGTTGTTTATGCTCCTTTTTATCGGGTTTCGGGCATCGATGACCGTCTCTTTTCATAAAGGGGTAGAGGTCGGCGGGATGCTAAATCTGTTTCGGATAATCATCGGTTTTGTAGCTGTTTTGGGTTGCGTAGCGTCATTTTTTATACTCGAATCGTTCGGTGTCGGGATTTCGTTTTTAAATCTTTTCGGTATGTTTGCCGCATTTGCCCTTTATACATATTTTTCAAATCAGCTCGGGATGTATAGGCTCTATACGGAGACAAACGTAATCACAATCCTTGAGCCGTTGGCGCTTATGGGGTGGTTTGCCGTTTTGTTTTTTTGGCTAGAGGTTAAGGGTGTAGAGGTGCTTTATCTGGCCGCACCGATGGGGATGCTCACCACTGCTCTTTATATAGGGCTAAAAAAAATGCGGCTGCACGCCGAACCGCCGTTTTTTCTCCCCTCTTTGGATGAGAAACTAAAGGTTTTTTTGAAAAACTCGGCTCTCGGTGGGGCTGAATTTGTCTTTGGGATGCTGATTTTGTATCTGGCGGTGTTGTTTGTCGGACGGATGCTCTCATTGGAGGCTTTGGGTGAGTTTCAGGTGGTCGTAAAGAGCTTTTTTATGTACTATATTTCGATATTTGTCTTTCCGATTGTAAAGTTCATCCTCCCCGAATTATCGATGCTCGTCGAAAAAAAGGATTTTGGATCAATAGCAAAGCTCGGGAGGTTTGCGTTTTTGTATGCCGTCTCTGCCGGAGCCGCTGCTTTTTTGTTTTCGGCATTTTTGGGTGAAACGCTCATAACCGGACTCTTTGGGGCTTTGTATCTACCCTCATATATCCCCCTTGTCATCCTCTCTGCGGCGATAGTATTTGTCACGATAAACACATATCAGGTGGCTCTCCTAAAATCGCTTGACAGGTTTTTGCTCTCAACTGCCGTCAGGGCTACAGGGAGCGTGATATTTCCTGTTTTTGCATTTTGTATTTATCCGTTTGCCCCCTCTTTGGAGGGGGTGAGCGCCGCATTGCTCCTCAGCTACGCCGTTATGGCGGTTATCTCGTATTATTTTTCCAAAGCCGAGATGAAAAAATTAGCGCTTAAAGATTAACTCTGCTAAAATCACATTACAATTTATATTTACACTATCAACTTTAGGAGTTTACAATGGCAAAACACGCTTTTCAAACAGAGATAAAACAACTACTAAACCTGATGATTCACTCTCTCTACTCGGATAGAGATATATTCCTAAGGGAGCTAATCTCAAACGGCTCCGACGCTATGGACAAGCTCCAATACCTAGCGCTGACAGATGAAAAATACAAAGGCTTAGGCGGTGATGCAAAAATAGAAATCACCTACGACAAAGAGGCAAAAACTATCAAAATATGCGATATGGGTATCGGTATGAACGACGAAGATATGGTCGAATCACTAGGAACCATCGCAAAGAGCGGTACGAAATCTTTTATCGAAAAACTAACAGGAGATGCCAAAAAAGATAGCAACCTGATAGGACAGTTCGGGGTCGGCTTCTATGCTGCGTTCATGGTAGCTTCCAAAATCTCCGTACTTAGCCGCAAAGCGGGTGAAGACAAAGCGTTTATCTGGGAGTCTGACGGAAGCGGCGAATACGAAATCAAAGAGGGCGCAAAAGATACACACGGTACCGAAATCACGCTAACTCTCAAAGACGACGCAGAGGAGTACCTAAGCCAGTGGAAGCTAGAGAGCATCGTCAAAAAATACTCCGACCACATCCCGTTCCCGATATTTATGCAAAAAGAGAAATACCTAGAAGAGGGCAAGACTGAGACAAGTATAGAGCAAATCAACAAGGCAAGTGCGCTTTGGAGAAGGGCGAAAAACGAAATCACCGAAGATGAGTACAACGAGTTTTACTCCGCCATCAGCCACGACAACGACAAGCCGCTAATGCACATCCACACAAAAGCGGAAGGCACGCACGAATATACGACGCTCTTTTACATCCCGCAAAAAGCTCCGATGGATATGTATAGAGTAGACTACCAAGCTGGCGTGAAGCTCTATGTGAAGCGTGTATTTATCACGGATGACGACAAAGAGCTAATGCCGACATATATGAGATTTGCCAAAGGTATCATCGACGCCGAAGACCTACCGCTCAATGTCAGCCGTGAGATATTGCAACAAAACAGACTGCTAACAACGATAAAAACAGCATCTACAAAGAAGATACTAGGCGAACTCAAAAAACTCTCAAAAGCCGACAAAGAAAAATATGAAAAATTCTTCAAAGAGTTTGGTAGGGCGCTAAAAGAGGGTCTTTATAGCGACTATGCAAACAGAGACGATTTGCTAGAGCTTATGAGATTCAAATCCACGGCGGCAGAGGGCTTCGTGAGCCTAGAAGAGTACGAGACTAGAATGGTGGCTGATCAAAAAGCGGTGTACTACATCGTAGGCGACGACGAAAACCTAGCCAAAAACTCACCGATTTTGGAGGGGTTCAAAGCCAAAAACATCGAAGTATTGGTGCTTGATGATGAGATAGACAATATTGTAATGCCGTCGGTAAACAAATACAAAGATTTTGAGATCAAAAACGTCTCAAGCTCTCTAAACGACGAGATCCTAAAAGCCGAGGTAGACGAAGCTACAACGACGAGACTAAAACCGCTAATCGAGAAGCTGACAACCGCACTGGAGGGCAAAGTAAAAGAGGTGAAGGTATCGGGAAGCCTCAGAGACTCTGCGGCGTGCGTGGTGTTTGACGATATGCACATGACGGCTCAACTAAAAGAGATGCTAAGGGCAATGGGTCAAGAGGCTCCGGAGTCCAAACCGATATTTGAGATCAACCCGACTCACCCGATCATAAACAAACTAGAAGCGGCAGACGATGCCAAAGTAGCAGAAATCGGTGAAGTGCTATTTGACCTATCCGTGATGCTCTCAGGCGAAAGCCTCAAAGACCCGTCTGCTTTTGCGAAAAAAGTTAGCTCCATCCTAGCAAACTCACTATAACCTCCCATAATCCACCCTTGATTGGGTGGGCTACTAAAAAATTAAAAATATTGCTATAATCCTAATAGAATATTCTATTAGGATTAAAACATGATGACACTTGGCGTAACGGCAATCCAAAACAAACCGTCGCTACTTAAAGACACTATGCTTGGCGAAATAGTTGATAAGCGGGCAAACAAAAGCTTAGGGTACTTCATATCCTCAAAATACGAAGCGTTGATAAGACCTGCCATTGATGAGATAGAAAAAAAAGAGAAGCTGGAAAAACTGCACAAGCTGAAGGCTCATCAGGACATCGAATTTTGCGAATTAGGTGTAGATGATGGGCTATAAAAGAGGAGACATAGTCACAATCAACTTCAACCCAAAAAAAGGCGACGAAGTAGGCAAAGTTCGCCCCGCCGTAATTGTTTCCGGCGATGATGAAAACTCTGTACTCGACACTGTAATAGTCATGCCGCTTTCAACATCGCTTGTTGACGAGATGAAACCGTACCGAATGAGGGTTGCAAAACGAGATGGACTAAAATATGACTCCGATATTTTGATAAACCACGTTAGGGCTATCTCAAAAAAGCGTATCGGCGAAAAAATAGCGGTGTTGCTTGATGGTGAATATGACGAGTTAACTCAGTATTTGTGCCTGAATTTTAAATAGGTATTTAATAAATGGACTTAAAATAACCAAAACCCAAATAATCGAACGCCTAAAAGCAAAAAAAGATGAGTTTCGCCTCAGAAAAGGATTTTATCTATGTATAAAGAAGTTATTTTAGTTTGATCCCTGCATCTACTACCTAGACCCCATAAAGGTCATAATCATCTTCGCCGTTGTGATATTGCACGCTACTTCTATGCGTTTGGGCGATGCGATAAATGTTTCACTAGGTAACACAAAACGATAAAAATCATAAATTTATAGTCTAAAAGTAAAAATCTCCACCCCTAAAAAGTAATACCTATTTGGCAAATGCAACAGTTGGAGAGATATGAATGGGGAAAACTGCTTTTATAGAAACTATAGTGGAGCTAGTCGAAAAAAGGCGTAAAATAAAAATAGATTTTTCGGTATGCAAAAGATGCGATACGGTAGTTGCCGATAGTATTAAGACTTTGGCAAAATTTAGACATTTTAAGCTTTGTGATAAGAGAGCAACCGATGAGATTTTGTTTGAAGAGGGGTATTTATTCGCTTATTTTAGAGCTGAATATGTAGCGACATTATTTGATTATGAGATACTTGATAATGACATATCTGTTATCAAACAAATCGCAACAATATGCGGTATTAAGCTTTTTGTTTTGAGTGGGTGCAAAGGCAATCTCGGTTTTACGGTGATTGATGACGATACTGTTGCAGCCGTTAATAAAATGGATGAGATATGACAATCATTGTACACAAAGGGACAAATGAGATAGGGGGTAGCTGTATTGAAATATCAAGTGACAATACTACTATACTCTTGGACTACGGTACGCCACTTGATGAACATAGCAAGGTTATAAGGTTTGATAAAAAAATAGATGCAATTTTAATATCCCACCCACATCAAGACCATTTTGGCGAGATAGTAAATATCGATGCGGTTATTCCGGTTTATTGTGGAAGGTTGGCTGTTTGGCTAATGGACTCTGCGATGATTTTTACCTCAAAAAAACCATTAAAAAATAACTTTTGCCATTTTGAGGCTTGGAAAAGTTTTTTTGTCGGCGACTTTAAGATTACCCCATATTTGGTGGATCATAGCGCTATAGATGCTTATGCTTTTTTGATTGAGAACGGTAATAAGAGGGTTTTTTATAGCGGTGATTTTAGAAATAACGGCAGAAAAGCAAAGTTATTTGACTTGATAATAAAAGATAAGAGGTTAAAAAACGTAGACGTTCTCTTGATGGAAGGGACGATGATGGAGCGGAGCAACTTAGAATTTCCAGATGAGCAGAGCGTTGAGGAGAAAATTTTTGAGACGTTTAAGCTTAATAATTTTTTGTCGTTTTATATCGGCTCTTCTCAAAACATTGATAGTATCGTGTCTGCTTATAAAGCATGCAAAAAAGCCGGCAAAATATTTGTTGTCGATATGTATACGGCCTGGATTCTTGAAATAGTCGGCAAATGGGCAAAAACTCCGACGATAGAGTGGGCAGGCGTAAAAGTTATTAAAGATCTTAGCGGCAATTATTATGAAAAGATAAAGTCAAATACCGGATATTTCAAAGATTTTGCGGCTAAAGTATTTAAAAATATTGTTACTGCCGAAGATATAGCGGCGGAGCCTGAAAAATATCTAATCAAGATAAGCCCGACATTAGTCCAACGGCTACTTGATAAAATGTCGCTAAAAAATGCAAATATTATCTATTCTCAGTGGCTTGGATATTTATCAAATGAGTTTAGCGATACAAAAACAGTCGAGATACTTTCTGGCCTAAAAACAAAATACAACTGGATTTATGCCCACACAAGCGGGCATGCCGATTTGGAGGCTCTAAAGACTTTTAGCTCATCGCTAAAGCCAAAAAAACTTATCCCTATCCACACTAAAAATAAGAATGAGTTTGAAAAACACTTTAATAATGTTTTGATTTTGGAAGACGGTGATCCGTATATTGTTGATACCGGACTAAGTAGTGAAGATGTCACGGAGTTAAATACGGCGTTCGAGACACACAAAGGTGAAAAATGGAATTTTTAAATACTTTGATGCAGACGATAATTGATGGCAAGGATACTCCGAAAGCTCAGGTCGAGAGATATATATCTCCGATTTTGGAGATTTTTGTGGCCAAGGCCATTGGTAAGATTGTAGGCAAAGAGATTGAGCTTGTATCGGCTGAATTTCCGATAAAAAAAGGTGATAGCTATCAATCTACAAATATTGATTTTTTGCTTGCGTCTAATGACGAAATTGTCTTTTTAGAGCTGAAAACAGATAGTACGTCCGGCAATGCAAGCCAAATGTCTATATATGAAGAGTTGACAAGATGCGACTGCATTGGCGAAAAGCTAGTTTGTGACTTTAACGACATTATGAACCATAGTTCTAAAAAAGTAAAATACAAAAAAGTATACGAAAAAATAGCTCCAAAGCTAGAGAGGATAAAAAAACTAGACAAGCTCTCAATAATCTATCTGGTTCCAAAAAACCTAAAAGAAAAATCTAGTTTTTGCATTGATAAAAAAACAGTTATTACCTTTGGAGAGCTTGATGTGAATAATGAGATAGAGCATAGTTTTGCAGATGAATGGAAAATAATAACTTCTTATCTCAAAATATTGGACGATAACTAGGCTTTCTATCTGTTATTATGGAAATTTTAAATTTTATAAATGAGCATTTGATACAATGGATAATGAAATTGTGCTAGGATTTGACGATGGACAAAGATACTATATTGACTATTTTGAGTCGAGAAAAAGATAATTTCAATATAAAACAATTTGTGCTTTTTGGCTCTTTTTCTACCGACACAAGTCATCCGAATAGCGACATAGATATAGCATATATATTAAAAGACGGTTCAAAGATGACATTTGATGGTTATCTATCACTAGAACAAAGACTTACAAATAGCCTAAATGCAAAAGTCGATCTGATGAATTTTAAAAAATTAAACCCGCTTATTAGGCTAAATGCAGAGAAGAACTTTATTTATGTTTAGCTGTAAAAACCTAGCCTATATATTGACGATGCTCGAAGCTATAGAAAAAATCTTTTACTATACAGATGCTTTTTTTGATGAGGATGAGTTTTTTAATGCAAATAAGCAGTTAAATTTTAATGCGACTGTTAACTTATTGATCGCCATAGGCGAAGAAAATAAGAAAATAGACGATGGATTAAAAACATCAAACGATATAAACTGGAATAATATATCTGCCATGAGGGACAAAATATCACATAACTATAGGGGTATAGATGAGGGCTTGGTATGGGATATTATAAAAAACTATTTACCTACTTTGAAAGTTTTGTTGGTGGATATGCTAGAAAAGATTGAGGACTCTGAAGTATATATAAACGAGGCCGTATCAAGTAAATACTACGAAGATTTAAAATATCTAGCGACTGAAAACAAAAAAGATGAGTTAGCCTGAATACCCGCATCTACTACCTAGACTCACTAAAAGTCCTAGCCATCTTCGCTGTTGTGTTGCTCCATGCTGCATCCACTCCGCTATATACGATGTCGCCTGATACTGTTGTGTTTGGGTATGCGAATTTGTTGGACTCTTTTGCCCGTTTTTGTGTTCCGGTGTTTTTTATGGCGAGTGGGGCGGCGATACTCTCCCGTGATTACGATACGTTTGATTTTTACCGAAAGAGGCTTTATAGGATTATTCCGGCTTTTGTGTTTTGGGGGGCTGTCTATCTGGGGTATCGGATTTTTGTTTTAGGGGAGGATATCTCACCTCTAAAAGCCGTTTTGGCGGTGCTATCCGGACACATATACTACCACCTATGGTTTTTGTACGTTATCGTAATCCTCTATATCCTATCCCCTTTTATCCGCCGTCTTGTCGTCTCTATCGGCAGAGAAGAGGGTTTTGTGTTGCTTTTTGTGTGGGTTTTTATATCGGTGCTTCTCCCTCACGCCGAAGCGCTCACCGGACAAAAAATCGGATTTTCATATAGGGAGCTTGGGAGCTACTGCGGGTATTTTATGCTCGGATTTTACCTCTCCCGTATCCGCTTTTCCCGCCCTCTCGTCGCCTTAACCCTTTATATCCTCTCCTCGGTCTTTATCTACCTCCTGACGGCTGATTTTAGCCTCCAAAAAGGGGAATTTGTATCGCTGTTTTACGAGTACTCCTCTCCGCTTGTTTTGATTCAGTCTGTGGCTATGTTTTTGCTCTTCTCCTCCATCCAAAATAGCAAAATCCACGCCTACGCCGCCCACCTCTCGGGTCTCGTGTTTGGGGTCTATCTGGTTCACCCGCTGATACTGGAACACTCAAAGTTTATAGGGGATTTGAGCCTCAAAGGGATTTTTGTCTTTGCGTCGTCGCTTTTGGCGGTTAAAATCATGTGTATGATAGGTCTAAAAAAGGTTTTATGATGAGGTTTTTTATTTTTTTGGCCGCTTTTTTGTCCGTACTATCCGCCAGAGATTTTGAGGCGACGGTAAAGGCGGACGGTCACACTCTCCATATAGGTTTTAACAAAGAGATAAACGGGACTTTGCATTACGGATTATTGGACGAGAGGGGAAATATCAGGTTTTACAAAAAAACTGCCCCCGTACAAGACGGCAAAACATCTATCTCCCTCTCTGATTTGTCCGGCAAATACGATTTTTCCGGATGGGGGAGAAAAGGGGATGGGGCTATAGGATACAGGCTAGTCTCGGACGGTTCTACGCTTATCGAATCCTCATTCGGTTTTTGGCTCAGAGGCGGCAATGTCGTGATTCCAAACGGCTATATGACCCTAAAACCCGGTTTCGTCAAAAGCTCCGATGCCGCTTACGGAGCGGTATTTGAGACTCTGGGTGAAGTGGCGTGCGAGATAGGGGGCAAAAAAGAGAGTGCTGCCCAAAAACTCCACAAGATAGAGTTTGCCGCCGACAAAAAAATATCCATAATGTGTGACGGGTACGGCGGCGAATTTGCCCTCCCGACGGTAAAAAAGACGGATAGTTTTTCGTTTGCTTTTGCCAGCGACTCCAGAGGGGCGAACGGTGCGGGCGAAAACGATCTTGGCGGGGTGAATGCAGGTGTGCTCAAAAAGATTTTTGCCCTTGCCTCAAAAGAGAACGCCTCGTTTTTCCAGTTTACCGGAGATATGATCAGCGGGTACAAAAACGACGAGAATAGGCAGAGGCTAGAGTATTATAATTTCAAAAAAGCCGCCGAGCGTTTTGCCTCGCATACGCCGCTTTATGCGGGGATGGGAAACCATGAGGCGTTTATCGGTAAGCCGATATCGGAAAAGCTTTTTTCGGAGTATTTTGCAACACCGAAAAGCCCGCTAGCCAAAGAGGTGGGGGATGATATGCCTCTATATGCGGACTCGGCTTACAGCTACACGTATGCAAATACGGCCGTGATAGTCCTAAACTCAAATTATTTTTACAACCCAAACCTCAAAAAAGAGCTAAAAAACGGCAAAGACGGTATCGGTGGATTGCACGGCTATATCATGGACGGACAAGCGGATTGGCTGAAGAGGGAGATGGCAAAATACGACGGAGACCCTCAGATTCGACATGTATTTGTGACGGTTCATACCCCGCTTTTCCCAAACGGCGGACACTCCGGCGACGCTATGTGGTACGACGGCGAAAACGGATACCGCTCCGTAACGGTTCAAAACGGCATTAGAACTCCGGCGCAAAAAGGGATAATAGAGCGAAGAGACGAAATCATAGAGATTGCACTCTCATCTAAAAAGTTTAGAGCATTTTTGTCGGGCGACGAACACAACTACTCCAGAACGGTTATCAAGCCGGACACGAGACTCCACAAAGTCGGATACGAACTCCCAAAGCCAAATATAGGACGGGCTTTTACACAGATCACAAACGGAGCAGCCGGAGCGCCGTATTATGGGCAGGAGAGTATGGTGTGGAGCGACGGTGTCAAGAGCTTTCACGTCCGAAATACACTCGTAATGATAGATATAAACGGCGAAAAAGCGTGCTATAGAGCCATAGATGCGGATGATTTTGAGACGTTTGATAAGGGGTGTTTTTAGGGCGTTAATATACCGTTTACCTATGTTTCATATTTTATTCACACGAAAGATTTATCCTTTTGCTATAAAAAATGGGTTTTGCCCATTTTGTGCATATAACATCAAAAGGATAGAACTATGAAACTCCAAGCTTTTTTATTTGCTACGGCTATTTTGGGGACTTTTGCTTTTGCCGATGAATTTTCTACGAGCGAGAGCGTAAAGGTGAGCAGGTCGGAGCCGGTTTATAAAAACGTTGTTTATGATAGACCGATAAAAGAGTGTTGGGATGAGAGCGTCGAGAGACGAGGGCACGGCGACAGAGGCGGCAACGACGTAGTAGGCGGGATAGTCGGCGGTGCTATAGGCGGGGCACTAGGTAATCAAGTTGGGCAGGGGAGCGGTAAGACGGCAGCCACTATAGGCGGAGCGATATTAGGCTCCATGGTAGGGCAGGGTCTACCTAGAGGCGACAGGGGCGGCAGAGAGACGGAGATAGTCCAAAGATGCAAAACCAGATATGAGTCCGAAAACAAAAGAGTCTTAGCCGGATACAATAACTACGGTATCTATAAAGGCAGAGAGATAGTCAAATTCAGCGACTCACCGCTCCAATATATCACCGTCTATACAAACGTGTCGTATTGACCGGATCTCAAAAATAGACGGTTTGCGCCGCTAACAGCTTTTTTTGGCAGTCTCTACAAAGGCTTTTATCTTTTTGGGGTCTTTGACCCCTCTGCTGCTTTCAACTCCGCTAGAGACATCGACCCCATAAAACCCCATCCCCTCTATCAAGGATAGATTTTCACACGTCAGCCCTCCGGCCAAGATGATTTTTGAGGTATCAGCCCCTTCAAACCACTCCGTATTGAGCCGTTTCCCTTCGCCGCCGTAGCCCTCAACGTAGCTATCGACAAACCTATATTCGTTCGCAAATTTCGATACATCCTCTTGTGCGGCGGCTCTGACGACTTTGATATGTCTTGTTTTTAGGTTTTCAAAAAAAGAGGTAGGGGGTTCAAAGTGTATTTGTGCCGCACTGATTTTGCAAAATTCCGATATTTCATCTACCGTCTCGGCGGTTTCGTTCACGAAGAGTCCGACCCTCTCTACAAAAGGGGGGAGTTTTTGGAGGAGCGCTTTTGCCGATTCAGGGGTGATGTATCTAGGTGATTTGGGGTAAAACACAAACCCCAGAGCATCAACCCCTGCATCTATAGCGGCGTATGCGTCGCCTAGCTCTCTGATGCCGCAGATTTTGACCCTCATCGGAGGCTGTCTATAGCCGCTTTGTAGTCCTCGCTCCCAAATACATAGCTTCCGGCGACAAGCACATCGGCTCCGGCATCTCTTAGTAGAGGTGCATTTTTGTCGTTGACTCCGCCGTCCACTTCGACTAAAGTTTTTAGTCCACGTCTAAGTATCTCGTTTTTGAGGCTTTCGACTTTTCTGACTGCCGTATCGATAAATTTTTGCCCGCCGAATCCCGGATTTACGCTCATCAAAAGGACTATATCCAGATCATCCAGTATATACTCAAGGGTTTTTTCGTTTGTATGAGGGTTTAGCACTAGTCCGGCTTTTATCCCCATCCCTTTGATTTTTTGGACGAGTCTGTGAGGGTGCTTCTCCTCTTCGATGTGAAAAGTGATATATTCCGGTCTCAAAGGGGCAAACAAATCGACAAAAAAGTCGTTGTTTTTGACCATCAGATGTACGTCAAGCGGTTTATGTGAAGCTTGTTTCACCGCTTTTACGACAAGCGGCCCGATAGTTAGGTTCGGAACAAAATGCCCATCCATAACGTCCACGTGTATCAAATCGGCTCCCGCCTCACACACCGCATTTACCTCATCGGCAAGCCTTCCAAAATCTGCCGACAATATACTAGGTGCTATAAGCATATTTTTCCCTCTAAAGTTTTTTTGAAATTATAGATTAAGGCTAGTTAAACAATATTTTGATTTTGATAAAATTTTAAAAAGCAAAAGGTCTAAAATGCCGGAAGTAAGCAGGTTTTTGGGGATAATTATTTCGTTCTACTACGATGAGCACAATCCGCCGCATTTTCATGTCAAATACAACGAATACAGGGCGACTTTTTTGATAAACGAACTAAAAATCCAAGACGGTTTTTTGCCAAAAAAGGTTATTGCGTTAGTTTTGGAGTGGGCGTATGAGCATAGAGAGGAGCTGATAACTGATTGGGAGCTGGCTCAAAACGGTCAAGTTCCGAATAAAATTGAACCTTTGGTATAGGAGTTTTGTTATGATTTGGCTTGAGGATGCTAGATATGTCGATGATTACCGTGTGTTTGTGAGGTTTAATGACGGCAAGGAGTCTGTTATAGATTTTAAGAATTATATACTCTCAAAGCCGGACGGAACCATTTTTGAACCGCTCAAAAAATTAGAGAATTTTCGGAATCTTAGATTTAATCCGAATACCGATACGGTTGAATGGGCAAACGGAGCCGATATTGCCCCGGAGAGGCTTTACGAGTTGGCTAATTGAGACCTCTAGCAAAATCTAGCCCTAGATAAACAATAAAACTTTAAGGCTAATTAAAGTAAAATTCGCCAAAAATTTTACTCAATTTATAAAGGCTAATTACAATGGCAAGAAGATGTATGGTAACAGGCAAAGGCGTTCAAGTTGGAAATAACGTCAGCCACGCAAACAACAAAACAAAAAGAAGATTCCTTCCAAACCTTAGAGTTGTGAGAATCACACTTGAAGACGGGACAACTAAAAAAATAAAAGTAGCAGCTTCTACTCTTAGAACAATGAAAAAAGGCGCTTAATTTTTTTAAGCGCTCCCTTTTCCCCCTCCGTCTTCAAATTAAAATCTTTTTTTATTAAACTTCTAAAAACCAAAACCCAATAAGGGATAAAAATATGATGTTCAAAATTTTACCTATTCACGGCGGTGTATGTGCGGCCGAAGGATTTTATGCAAACGGCGTAAGTGCCGGACTAAGAGGCAATGACCAGCCCGATGTCGCCTATATCTATTCCGATGCTATGTGCGAGGTGGATGCCGTATTTACGGAAAACAAATTCCAGGCGGCTCCGATAGTGCATTTCAAAGAGCTTGGGAGTTTTCAGACAAACTTTGTCCTCGTAAATGCAAAAAACGCAAATGCGATGACGGGTGCAAAAGGTGTTGAGGATGTAAAAGAGCTTCTGGGCGGCCTGATCGCAAAATATCCGCAAATCAAAAATCCGGTGATGAGCTCAACGGGCGTAATAGGCGTTAGACTTCCAAAAGAGAAGATAGCCACTACTTTTGATAAGTTCGATCTGGGCGTAAAAGACGGCGATTGCGCCGCAAGAGCCATCATGACGACCGATAGATGGAAAAAAGAGATAGCGCTAAAGGTAGAACTAGAGGACGGTAGAAGCTTCAAGGTAGGGGCGATGGCAAAGGGTGCAGGGATGATAAATCCAAACCTTGCGACGATGCTTTGCTTTATAGCTACCGATGCCGATATGCCGAAAGACGACATAAAAGAGCTTCTTGCAGAGGTGAGCCACACGACTTTTAACGCTATTTCTGTGGATGGAGACACATCTACAAACGATACGGTAATGGTGCTTGCAAACAAAAAAAGCGGCGTGTATAGCAAAGATGCGATGAAAGAAGCGCTAAAAATAGTAATGCACAACCTTGCAACCTCAATGGTAAAAGACGGGGAGGGCGCTACAAAACTGTGCGCTTTTAGAGTAAAGGGGGCAAAAAGCGCCGCCGATGCAGAAAAAGCGGCAAAAGCGCTCTCAAACTCCCCACTCGTCAAAACCGCACTTTTCGGGTGCGACCCGAACTGGGGTAGGATAGCCTCAACGATAGGGGCTAGCGGCGTGGAGTGCGCTTATGAGAGTCTGGTGATTTCGTTTGAAGATGTGACTGTGTTTGACAAAGGTGAGATAAGCTTTGACAAAGAGATGGAAACCAAAGCGGCAAATGTCCTAAAAAAAGATGAATTTGCCATCATCTGTGACCTCGGACTAGGCGAAGAGAGCTTCACGGCGTATGGATGTGACCTTGGTTACGAGTATGTCAAAATCAACGCCGATTACAGGACGTAGTATTGCTGGGGAGTTTTAACACTCCCATCATCATCGTTGACATCGTTGATTTTCGGCAATATCTCTACGACTACACCGCTTTTGGTCTGTATCACTCCGACATAGTTTTGCGCTTTTAACTCCCTGCCGCCTTTGGCGATACGCAAAAACTGCCAATTTTGCTCGTAGGAAGCAAATGTTTTTAGCTCTTCAAATGCCTTGCATCCCGCACTATTTGCCGTTATTGATTCGTATTCCTTGACTATTAACGGTTCTGCCATTTGAATATTTCGAGTATGAGGATTTTGTCGGTTTCGACTTTGTAGATGACGGTGTAGCCCTTATATATCAGGTCTCTATATGCCTCGTCATTCATATAGTGC
>CALJKN010000019.1 GCA_937973585.1 uncultured Helicobacteraceae bacterium | reverse complement strand
CAGAGACAAAAGAGGTTATGAATAATCTTTTTAATGCGATAGATGTCAAAAATTTTGGTGCAACATTTGCGGTAGAGTCGCAAAATATATCTATTACTGGAGCTGTTCAGCTTGGACAAGGATTTAACAAGTTTGACGATACAAATATAGAGGTACAAGATATTTTATCGCCGTTTCAAAATTCAAATAAAGCAGATAGCCAACAATCAACCCTCGGCACCAAAATCACAGTCGATGAAGCTCATTATTTTTATGGGTTTAGCATTAATCCGAGAAATTATGACGAGTACAAAGCGCTTTTGGGTAATGACTTTCAAGGTTACACAGAGGCTGACTATCAAGAGTTTAAGAGGGTGGCGCTTGTGAGCGCTACGGCGTATAGTACAAATAGCAAGTTTGGTTGTGAAAATGAGTTTACTTTGTTTGTGGAGTGCAAGGATAGCGAGACTTATCTGCCGGATTTGAGCGATTATGTCAAATTTGATAGTCAAAAAAGAGAGATAGACCTGAGCGAGGTCGAAAAACTTGTTGGCGATAAAGCAGCTGTCGAGGTCTACTACAATCCATACAAGCTCTCTATCAAAACAAGCTACAAATGCAAAAATATCTTTACCAAAGAAGATATTGCATGAAAGCAATAAGCTTCGAGCTTGGCGGTAAAACGGCATGTTTTCGCAAGCCGGACGTAAACGTGTATGCGTATTTTACTTACAACAATATCCACAAGCCCGCCCTACTGGGGCTATTAGGGGCGATAATCGGGCTTGGCGGGCATGCGCAGTTGCACGATGAAAACAGGGGCAAAAAACCGAGTGAGCTAACTTATAATCACGACTATCCGGAGTTTTATAAAAAACTGCAACACTTGAAAGTTTCTATCGTGCCGCTAGCTCCAAACGGATATTTCAGCAAAAAGATTCAAACATTCAACAATAGCGTCGGCTATGCCTCGCAAGAGGCTGGCGGTAATCTAGTGGTGCGTGAGCAATGGCTAGAAAATCCAGCATGGCAAATCATGATATTAGAAGACGAGGGCGAAGAGTATGCAAAAATTTGTGATTATCTACTGGGCGGCAAATCCGTATTTATCCCATATTTAGGCAAAAATGACCATCCGGCGAATATAGATAAAACGCAAGAGATTAAGCTTGGAGCGCCTTCACACAACTATATTGACTCGCTTTTTATCAAAAATACAGACAAGATGAACGGTTGGCAAAAAGAAGGTGAAGCGCCATATCTATTTCAAGAGATTTCGCCCGCTAGGCTGCAAAAAGAGTATCATTTTTACGAGTATGAGACTCTCATTTTTACAAATTATGAAGTAGAACATTTGCCGGACAATACATTTGCTCACGGCGAGAAGAACTATGCTTTTATCTGATTTTGGAGTTGACGAGTCATTTTTGGCCCACACTCCGGATGAGACGCTTATCGCTCATTCTGATTTGACGCTTGCTTATTACCAAAAAATTGTCGCCTCAAAAAAATTGGAGCAGACGATTGATGCGCTTGTGCGAAAACTTGACGACACGCACTTTAAGCTTATAAAAGAGATGTTTGACAATGCTATTTATTTGCACGATTTAGGCAAAACAAATCCGCATTTTCAAGCTAAAAAAATGAGCAATCCATTATTTGATAAGCATAAAAACGAAACGCAAAGCAGCGACCATTCGTTATTATCGTCTACGCAATATATTGAATATTATTTATCAAAAACTGATTGTTTGAAAGATAGGACGGTAAGAGAAAAGCTAAAATTTATTTTGTATAGCTTTTCATATCATCAAGCCAAACACCACGGCGCTTTGGGGGTCTTTGAAGAGTATCGCAAAAGCGAGACAAACGCAAAAAGTTATATGGCAAATCTTGAGAGGCTCAATATCCCACATTTTGAATTTTATATACTAAACAAACTCCTTTTCTCACTCCTCGTATCTAGCGATTATTATGCAACTACCGAATATATGGCAAAATTTCCGATAAACGACTTCGGGCTTTTCTCTGATGATGACAAACAAAAACTCAAGCAAATATTTGACAACTATCTAAGCGGCTTTGCCAAAACAGACGGCATCAACAAGCTAAGAGGCGAGATGTTTGCAGAGGCTGAAAAAAACTTACTTCAAAATCTTGATAAAAATATTTTTTACCTTGAAGCCCCGACCGGAAGCGGCAAGACTATCACATCTGTCAATCTGGCGCTACAACTTCTAAATGCAGAGCCAAATCTCAATAAGCTTTTTTATATTTTCCCTTTTAATACACTCGTGGAGCAGACCAGAAACGTATTTGACGATATATTCAAAAATGAGCTCAAAATTGAGGTGATAAATTCGATAACGCCGATAACGATAGATGAAAAAGATCAAGAAGACGAAGAGAGCAAATATCAAAAATCGTATATAAGCCGACTATTTTTTCATTCTCCGGCGGTTATTACAACACATGTGGCGCTTTTTAATATCTTATTTGGCACCTCCAAAGAGGATAATTTTCCGCTTTGGCAACTAGCCAATAGCGTTATTATCCTTGACGAGATACAAAGCTACAACAACCGCCTTTGGTGGTACATGGTGGAGTTTTTCGACAAATACGCCTCGCTCCTCAATATCAAAATCATCATTATGTCGGCGACACTGCCGAAGCTTGATTTTTTTCTGGAAAACAAAAACAGTTTTGTGGATTTGATAAGCACCCAAAAGAGAGATTATTTTTTTGAGCATGAGCTTTTTAAAGATAGGGTGAAAATTGATTTTTCGCTTTTGGATCCTACTAAAAAGATGAGCCGTGACGAGCTGGTAGCGATATTGGATATATTGCCCAAAGACAAGAAAATATTATTTGAATTTATCAAAAAGCAGAGCGCTAGAGAGTTTTATGACGCTATCAAAGGGCGATTTGAAAACGTTTACGAGCTAAGCGGTGACGACAACAAAGCTTACCGTCAGTTTGTCATCAATAAAAGCAAAGAGGATAAGCCCATTATCATAGTGGCTACGCAAGTCATCGAAGCGGGCGTTGACATAGATATGGACATAGGCTTTAAGAATATTTCTACGCTTGACGGCGAAGAGCAGTTTATGGGGCGGATTAACAGAAGCTGCAAAAGAGAGGGGTTGGTCTATTTTTTTGATATGGACGATGTTGAAAAAATCTATCGTGACGATAACCGTTTGGGTTTTGACTTGAAAAATGAAAAGTACAGGGAAATACTAAAAAATAAAAAATTTGAAGAGTACTACAAAGAGGTGCTTGGAGTTATACAGACAAAAGGTCTTCGCTACAACAACGGGTTTTTAACAAACCACGATAACTTTGCCGGATTGGTAGAAAAGCTAAACTACAAAGAGATAGCAAGCACGATGACGCTTATTAACTCCCAAAATTTTACCCTCTATTTTCCGTTTAAGATTGATATTTCAAAATACGCCGGAGTCAAAGAGTTTGAGCGGTTAGATGAAATGCAGAGATATTTGACCGACGGTAAACTAGATGGACAAAAAGTATGGGATCAATTTTTAAGACTAGACCAAATAGCCAATTTCCCAAAAAAAGAGATAGAGAGGACTATGCTAAATTCTTTGATGCAGTTTTTTACTTTTTCTATCTTTAGATTCGGCAAACGGCGAGAGCCGCCGTTTTATGACAATGAACACGGTGGTTATTTTTTTGTCGCAAATCATGAAGACTTTATAACCGAAGACGGCAAATTTAACAGAGCAAAATATCTTTTGATGCAAGACGATAATTTTTTATAAACACCCTATATTTACCAACTTTCCTATAAAATACAGAAGTATATATCCTAATATTTAAAGGATTTTTGGAAGTATGATAAAAAATATTCTGATAGAGCAAAATCCGCATTGGAATAAAATGCCGGAAAACTATGCAAAAAGGGAGCAGCTGGATAGGCTTCTTGGGTTTTTACCTCTGAGGCAGATCATCACCGTGACCGGAATCAGGCGATGCGGCAAAAGCACGCTGGTCAAATCGGCAATCAAGCGGCTCATAGAGGATGGGATAAATCCAAAAAATATCCTTTTTGTAAACTTAGAACAGCCGTATTTTTTGGAGTTTCGCCACAATCCGTCGTATCTAGGCGACGTCATAGACGAGTATCTCAAACTTGTAAATCCGCAAGGCAAAATCTATGTAGCGTTTGACGAGATACAGTTTTTTGAAAATTGGCAGGTTTTTATAAAAAGCAAGTACGAATCAAGCGACATCAAATTTATCCTGACAGGCTCCAACTCCTCTATGTTATCAAACGACCTCGCCACGCTTCTGACCGGACGAAGCCTAAATATCCATCTTGACGTTTTTTCGTTTCGTGAATTTCTGGATTACAAGGGGATAGAGTATGATGGTGAAATACGGCGAATCGCAAATAAAATAGCGATCGCCAGAGCCAAAGAGGAGTATCTAAAATGGGGTGGTTTTTATGAGGTGTTTTGCATAGACGACGAAGCGGCAAAAAAAGAGCTACTCGTCAACTATGCTAAAAATATCATCTACCGTGACATAGTCCCTAGATACGGCATCAGAAACAGCGAAGTTGTCGAAAGATTGTTTTTTTATCTACTCCAAAACGCTACATCGCCGCTCAATTATACGACGCTTTCGCAGACATTCAGTATCAGCGACAAGAGTATTAAGGAGTATATCTATTATTTTGAGGAGGTGTTTTTGCTCAAAAGGATTGATAGATTTCACACAAAACCAAAAGAGAGGATAAAGGGGACAAAAAAGATATATGTCAAAGACAACGGGTTTTTGCAAATCGCCCCCAAAAGTTCGGCAAACCTTGGAGCTTCGCTAGAAAATGCGGTCTTCAATACCCTATCCCAAAAGTGCGACGACGTTAGCTATCTAAAAGAGACGCATGAGATAGATTTTTGTACAAAAGAGGCTTTGTATCAAGTCTCATACGACATAAGCGACGAAAAAACACAAAAGAGAGAACTAAGCGCATTTGAGCATTTCAAGCAACAAGAGAAGCGGCGCAGGCTTGTTACGTACGATACAAACGGGCGGATAGGAGATGTGGATGTTGTCGGTTTTGATATATTTGCCGTCGAGTAGCACATGAATATCAACGGAACACTCATAAACTACTACTTTCATTGCCCCCGCCAATGCTATCTCCACGCCCACCGCCTAAACCTAGAAGACAACAGCGAAGACGTGCGAATCGGTAAAGTCCTGCACGAGCTAAACGAGGAAAAATCAAAACAAGCCGAGATAAAAATCGACAACGTCAAGCTAGACAAAATCACAAAAGAGTATTTGACCGAACTCAAAAAATCAGACTCCGACCCGCAGGCGGTCAAATGGCAAGTACTGCTATACCTCTACAAGCTAAAGCAAAAAGGGATAATCCGAAAAGGCAAGATAGAGTACGCCGAGAAAAACCGCAACGAAAAACCGGAGATACTAGAGCTAGACGACGCAAACGAAAAGGAGCTTTTGGGGGTACTGGAACGGATAGAGGGGCTACTCTCAACGCCTACGCCGCCACCCGCAACGCTAGAGCCAAAGTGCAAAAAATGCGCTTATTATGAGTACTGTTTTATTTAGGAGGTTGGGGCGATGGCAAAAAATCACACACGATATATCTTTTCGATGGGGGAGCTAAAGCGAAAGGACAACTCCATAGCCTTTAGCAACGAAAAGGGTAACTTCTACCTGCCGATAGAGGAGACGAGGGAGCTGTATTGTCTGAATGAGGTGAGCTTTAATACAAAGTTTTTGGATTTTATCGCCAAAGCCGGAATCACGATGCACATCTTCAACTACCACGGCGGCTATAGCGGGAGCTTTTACCCAAAGGAGTATCTAATCAGCGGGGAGCTCACAATCAAACAATCCCTGGCCTACGTCGAAAACAGGCTCACAATCGCAAAAAGCATAGTCTTGGCCATCGCCGCAAATATCCACGAGACGCTATATCACTACTATCGCCACGACAAAAAAGAGCTAAAGCCGTATCTGGACTGGCTCAAAAACGACGTGTCGGCGCTCTTGTCCGTTTGCGCCAAAATTGAGCAGGTTTTGTTTGTAGAGGGGCAGATATGGAACCGTTTTTACGATAGTTTTCGCCATTTTTTGCCGGAGGATTTTGTGATGAACAAAAGGGTCAAACGTCCGCCGGACAATCCGATAAACGCCCTTGTCAGTTTCGGCAATACGCTGCTGTATACAAAGACTATTTCGGCGATTTATCACACCCACCTCAATCAATCTATCAGTTTTTTGCATAGCCCCGGAGAGGGGCGATTTAGCCTTAGTCTTGACCTCAGCGAAGCGTTTAAGCCTGTTGTCGTGTTTCGGACGATATTTGAGCTGGTAGGCAGGCGGCGGATAAGCGTAGAAAAGCACTTTGACAAATCGCTCAACTACGCCCTGCTAAACGAAGATGGCAAAAAGATATTTATAGACGCATTCGAGGAGCGGCTAAACGAGACTTTTATGCACCCTAGGCTAAAGCGCAAAACCTCGTACAAAAACTGCCTAAAACTAGACGGTTACAAGCTAATCAAGCATATCGTGGAGGGCAAGGAGTTTGCGCCGTTTTGCCTAAAGGATAAAATGTGAAAAAGGACACGACAAACTACAACTATGTATTTTTGTTTTACGACATCGCCGATATGGATAGCGAAGCGGGGAAAAACAGAGTCGCAAAGGTCTTCAAAATCTGCAAAAAATACCTAAAACACCACCAAAAATCAATATTTAGAGGCGACATCACCCCCGCAAATCAGCTAAAAATGTTAAACGAACTCAAAAAAGTAATAGACAAAAATCTGGACTTTGTCACCGTCATAAAGATGCTAAGCGCCGGAAGCTTCGCCGAGGAGAGCATCGGGACTCCGGAGCGTGAGAGCGAGGGGATTTTTATCTGATTTTTTCCAATCTCCCTTTTATCTATATTTTTGGTTTACCCCGATAGAATAAAGGGTCTAAAGACAAAAAGTTTTTTAAAAACCAAATGTCAATTTTAATTGGAAAAACACCCACCGGACTCCGTAAATTCGGATAGTCCATATTTTTAGGGTCGTATTTCCTTTACTCGAACCGACACAAGCGTTGTATTGAAACTGTTGTTTTGTATCTGACACAACCCCTGCCGCTTCCTCGAACCGACACAAGCGTTGTATTGAAACTCCCTGCCGCTATTCTTTGATCTAGCGTCAAGTCGCCGTTTCGGGCTTTGAATTTTTTGTTGAAGATGATTTTGCCGACAAGGCTCATCTGCTCTACATATTTTGTGTAGTATCGCTTGAGATAGTCGTTTATCCGGTCTTTGCTTTTTAGCATACCAGAAGCCACGAGAGCATCGGCGTTTGTGTCTATCTCTTTGCGGAATGTGTCATATAGCTTTCTTGTAGATGCGGACAAGTTCTCGGCAGATGCGTCGCCGTTGAGCGCTCTTACTAGCTTTTTTGACTCCTCAGAGCTTAGAGCGCCTAATATATCTCTAGCCCGTCTAGCTTGCTCATACAGCGCACTCTGCGCCAATCGAAACTCACTCGACACATCGTGAAGCATGTTTTGCGTCTCGCTTGCGACAAAAAGCCCGTGTGTATCCCATCCGCTTAGCTTCTTGCCCATCTTGTCAAAGAGCCTATCTATTGTTTCATCGTATTTTTTTGAAGCAGTCTTGATTTTGCAAGCCATTTAGCACTCCTCATTTGTGTATATCTTGCTTATGTCGGTGTCGGCATCTTTTAGTCTTTCGGATTTTAGCCCTATTATTTTTTGAGCTTCAACCTTGCCGACTACAGGCTCCAGCGCCGCAAAATCCTCGTAGCCCGCCTGCAGGTGACGATCGGCGATGAGGCCGGCCGTGATGGCATAGCGCGTCTTGCGGATGCCCACGGAGCCGAAATACAGGGCCACGATATAGAAGGTGGTGTCGGCCGAGCCCTGGAAGACGCAGGCCAGGCGGCCGACGAAGGAGTCGACGCCGTAGGTGTTCATGGCATCGATCATCATGGCTTTCGAGCCGGAGCCGCTGAGCGGCTTGTCCTGCAGGGAGACCACGGCGTTGGTGGTCGGCGTGTTCAGGTTGAACACGAACATCTCGACCGGGCGGTTCTGGCCCTTGTTGATGCGATAGAGCTGGTTGCCTATCACATAACCGTTGTCGTTGACCCCCACGGCCCAGCTGTGTTGCAGCTTGGCGTCATCCTTGCCGGGCTCGCCTTCGGCCAGCGGGATGATCTGAGTAGTACCAACCTTGCTGCCATCCAGATCCAGTGTCCAGTAAGCGGCCAGGTTACGACCATCCAGGTAGTTGGTGCCGATCTCGCCGGTGGAGGAGTACCCTACCCCGTACAGATTGCCGTTGAATTTACCCACCCCGAGCGCGGAGGCGGTCTGCACCACTTCGTTGCGGGCGCGGGCATACTCGTTGGCCTGCAGCAGCTTGTTGAAGGTGCCGGTACTGTTGACCAGCCAGAAGCTGGCCTGGGTGTTGAGGCCCGGGCAGTAGCGGTAGTCGCCGTACTGGCCGTCGTTGCCGGCAAAGCACCAGTTGTAGGTTTCGGAGTTGACGGCAATGTTCTTGCCGGTAGCGGCGGTGCCGGTCACCAGATACTGGCCGTTGTCCGGTTTCTTGATGCTGGTCGGCACGCTCAGGCTGTGAGTGCCAGCGCCGTCTTTCAGCTCGACAGGGTTGCCCTCCTCGACCACGGCGAAGGTTTCCGCCCCTTCCTGGTCGCGGACGGCGTCGCCAATCAGGCGCGCCAGGCCTTCGGCCGTTTCCGTGGTCTCCACCTGCAGGGTCATCTGGTCGTTGGCCATGGCCCCGGTGATGACCAGACGCACGCGCTGGATTTGGGGGAAGCGCTTGGCCACTTCAATCACCTGCCCGGGCTGCACGAACATGCCGCGCA
>CALJKN010000018.1 GCA_937973585.1 uncultured Helicobacteraceae bacterium | reverse complement strand
CTTGTATATTTTTGCACGTCAAGTCAAAAGATAACAAACCGACCGCCGGATGCGTAGCAATGGAAAAAATAGAACTTGACACACTACTAAAACGGCTAGACAGCTCCAAAAACCCTATCATCATAATACGCTGATTAAAGCTCTAAACTTAAAAAATTAACCTCTAGTAACAGGCTTTTATTTGCGGCATAGAAGCCTACTTTTTAGACACAAATAAAATAATTAAAAATTATATAAAACTGCTTCAACAAAAATAATACAACTTATCAGATAAAAATACTTGACATTTAAAATAAAATCTGTATAATTCCACCCACAATAGTCAAGTAAATCTATAAGGAAACTATACTATGCTACAAGACAAACCATATCGCTCGGCATTAAAGGCGATTTCGTGGCGAACTACCGGAACTGTCGATACGGTCGTCGTATCATTTTTTATCACCGGAAGCCTCAAGATGGCCGCCTCGATAGGGGCTGTCGAAGTTGTAACAAAGATGCTTTTGTACTACTTTCACGAAAGGGTGTGGAACAGAATAAACATCGGCAGAGAAGAGATAAAACAACCGGAATATCAGATATAGGAAAAGATGATGAAGCTAAACATACAAGAACTAAACGAATATTTTGCACATAGAGGGGTCAGGGAGACTCTGGAGTATTTTTTGAACCTTGATTTGAAAGTCGGGTTTTCAACAAGTTTTGGTGTTGAAGATCAGGTGATAACCGACCTCATCAACGACATCAATCCATCGACATATATCTTCTCCTTGGACACCGGAAGGCTACACGAAGAGACATACAAAACTATGGATGAAACAATTAAAAAATATAACGACATAGAGTTCAAGTTTTTTTATCCCGATACCGCCGCTGTTGAGAAGATGGTAGCCGAAAACGGGATAAACCTATTTTACGAAAGCAGACAAAAAAGGGCTCTGTGTTGCCAAATCAGAAAAGTGGAGCCTCTAAAAAGGGCTTTAAAAGGGGTAGATATTTGGATAACCGGACGAAGGAGTGAGCAATCAGACGAGAGATCAAAGCTTGATTTGCTCGAATACGACGAAGCTTTTGGGGTTTACAAGCTAAATCCTCTGCACAACTGGGGGATTACAATGGTTTGGGAGTATATCAAACAAAACAAAACCCCATACAACGAGCTTCATGACAGATCGTATCCTAGTATCGGGTGTGAGCCTTGCACAAGGGCGGTAAAAGCCGGAGAGAGCTTTAGAACCGGTAGATGGTGGTGGGAAGACGATGCTCACAAAGAGTGCGGACTGCATATAAAAGGGAGAGATTATGAGTAGCAAACACCTAAAAAGGCTTGAGGCCGAATCGATACATATACTAAGAGAGGTAGCCGCCGAATTTTCAAATCCGGTGATGATGTACAGTATCGGCAAAGATAGTTCGGTAATGGCGCATCTGGCACAAAAAGCGTTTTTTCCGGCAAAGATTCCGTTTCCCCTCCTCCACGTCGATACCCTTTGGAAATTTAGGGAGATGATAGAGTTTAGGGATGAGACTGCAAAAAGGCTAGGAGCCGATCTAATTGTCCACACGAACGAAGAGGGGATAAAAATGGATATAAACCCCTTTGTTCACGGTAGTAGACTCCATACGGACATCATGAAGACGGAGGGGCTAAAACAGGCTCTAAACAAATACGGATTTGATGCGGTCATAGGGGGAGCCAGACGGGATGAGGAAAAAAGCAGAGCAAAAGAGAGGATATTTTCATTTAGGGATAAAAACCATAGGTGGGATCCGAAAAATCAACGTCCGGAGCTATGGAGTATCTACAATACGAAGATAGAAAAAAAAGAGAGCGTCAGGGTATTTCCGCTCTCAAACTGGACGGAACTGGATATCTGGGAGTACATATATGCCGAAAATATCCCGCTTGTCCCGCTCTACTACGCAAAAGAGAGAGAGGTGGCATACATAGACGGGATGAAAATACTCGTAGATGACGAGAGGATGCCGCAAGAGTTCAAAAATACGGCTCAAAAAGAGGTCGTAAGGTTTAGAACTCTGGGGTGCTATCCGCTCACGGGAGCGATAAATTCGGATGCCGATACGACAGAGAAGATAATCGCCGAGATGCTCGTTTCAAAGACAAGCGAAAGAGACGGAAGGGCTATAGACAAGGACTCCGACGGGGCAATGGAGAGGAAAAAAATAGAGGGGTATTTTTGAGATGGACGTAAAAGATTTTTTGAAACGGCAAGGGGAGAAATCACTACTCCGGTTTATCACCTGCGGAAGCGTGGACGACGGCAAAAGCACCCTCATCGGAAGGCTGCTATATGACTCAAAAGCTGTTTTTGAGGACAAGCTCTCATCGCTAAAAAACGAGAGCAAAAAATACGGAACCACAAATGACGAGATAGATTTTGCCCTCTTGGTAGACGGATTGCAAAGCGAGAGAGAGCAAGGTATAACGATAGACGTAGCCTATCTGTTTTTTGCGACGGAGGCAAAAAAATACATCATCGCCGACACTCCGGGGCATGAGCAATACACCAGAAATATGGCCACCGGAGCCAGTACGGCAGATGTTGCCGTGATACTGGTGGATGCCAGAAAAGGGATTTTGGCGCAGACAAAAAGGCACTCATATATAGCCTCTTTGCTGGGGATAAAACATCTGATAGTGGCGATAAATAAGATGGATCTGGTCGGCTACTCAAAAGATATATTTCTGAAAATCAAAGCGGCGTACAACGACGAGATTACCTCTGCTCTGGGGATTGAAGAGCCGTATTTTGTCCCGATAAGTGCGCTCAAAGGGGATAACATCGTCACAAAAAGTGAAAATACCGAGTGGTTTGAGGCAAAAGCCCTACTGGAGTATCTGGATGGCTTGCAGATAGAGGGCAAAGAGGGTTCGCATTTTAGATTTCCGGTTCAGTACGTCAATAGACCAAATCTCGATTTTAGAGGTTTCGCCGGAACCGTTGCATCCGGAGAGCTAAAAGCAGGAGATAGGATAAAGTCGATTAACACACAGAAAACAACCCTCGTAAAAGAGATTATCCAACCGCCGTCAAATACGGATGAAAATACACACAAAGCAGTCAAAAACGATCCGATAACGATCGTAACGGCTGACGAGATAGATATAGGCAGAGGTGATATTTTGGTTTTGGACGGAGATGATTCTATATTGTATTCCGATACGTTTGAGGCGGATATAGTATGGATGGGTAGTAATGCCTTAAAAATCGGTTATCCGTATGAGTTTAGAGGTGCTTTCGGCGGTATCGGCGGGAGTTTTGAGGTCATCAAGCAAGCGGTAGACATAAACACCTACGGCAAAAACAAAGCGGATACGCTGCAGCTAAACGATATCGGGACGGTAACCGTAAAGCTTGATAGAAAAACCGGTTTTGACCCGTACGACAAAAACAAAGCAACCGGCTCTTTTATCGTGATAGACAAAAATACAAACGACACGATAGGTGCAGGGATGATTAGAGGGGTTGATATCTCATCCGAAAAAATCAAAAAATATTCGGATTTTGAGATTGAATTTAACGGACTCGTTAGAAAATATTTTCCTCATTGGGAATGCAAAGAGATAACACAAGGATAAGTCGATGAGCCTGCCAAATACCGAAACAAAGGCCGAAAGGGTCGAGAGGATCAAAAAAGAGAAAAATCCGTTATCCGTTTTGGATGACGTAAAACGGCTACTAAAAGAGGGGCAACCGTTAGACGATGAAACGGTTGAGAGACTCAAGTGGTATGGGGTATACGCCCAAAAACAACAAAAAGACGAGAGCGAGAAATACTATATGCTCAGAGTCAAACTGGTAGGCGGCGAGGTCACCCCTGCACAGCTTGAGCTAATAGGTAATCTATCCAAAAAATATGCGGCAAATACCGCCGATTTTACGACCAGAAGCGATATACAACTCCACTACATAAAAGAGGCGGATATTGTAGATATTTTAAATGAACTGGGTGAGTTTTCGCTCAGTACGAAAATGGCTTGCGGAGACTGCCCGAGAACCATAGTGACCTGCCCGGTGGACGGGATAGATCCGGATGAGATAGTATCGGTGTCCGACACTGTTAGAGAGCTTGATTTTGTACTAAGCCAAAACGAAGATTTTGCCAATCTGCCTAGAAAGTTCAAAATCAGCGTGGGCGGATGCTCCAAACACTGCCCAAACCATGAGATACAAGACCTCGGGTTTACGGCGTTCAAGGTAGGTGAGCGAGTTCTTTTTGACATTACGGCAGGCGGAGGGCTAGGAAACGGTAAAAGAATCGCACATAGACTAGGCAAAGCATGCGAGATAGAGGATATCAAAAAAGTATCGGTAGCGGTCATAAAAATATTCAAAGAGCACGGCAACAGAAGTGAGCGGACAAAAGCAAGGCTAAGACACCTGATAGAAAAAATCGGTGAGGCTGAATTTTTAGGGCTTTTGGAGGGTGAACTGGGCTTTAGGCTAGAAGATAATCCCACGGAGCCAAAGATCACAAAACTAGCGCATAGAGAGCATTTCGGGATACACCCCTCAAAGCAATCCGGCAAAACTTTTATAGGTTTTGCAACCGGAGGGGGAAAAGCAAGCGGCGATAGACTCATAACTTTGGCCGGATTAATGTTTGCACACGATGTCGAAAAGCTCCGTTTTACCGTAAACCAAAACTTTGTAGCGATCGGGGTTGACGAGGAGAAAGCTAAAGAGTTTGCCGTAGAGGTAGCCAGAATCGGATTTGAGTATACCCCAAGCGCATTTAGCGCAAACACTCTAACATGCACCGGACTGACATATTGCAGACTAGCCGTCAGCGAAACAAAAGATTTCGGAAGAGAGCTAACAGGGTATCTGGAATCAAAATTTAGCTTTTTCAACATACCGCTAACGATTGCAATATCTGGATGCCAAAACGGTTGTTCGCATCCGTATATCGCCGATATAGGGCTTATCGGCACAATGGTAAAAGTGGCAAACAATACGTTTGAGAGGGGATTTGAGGTTGAACTGGGCGGTAAACTGGAGGGAACCGATAGTAAATTTACAGTCAAAACAGGGCTAAAATTACCGCCTCAAAGGGTCAAAAAATTTGTAGAGTTTTTGATCAAAAGCTTTGAAGAGTCCGATTATGAGGACTTTAACGAATTTGTAGCCGAAAACGGAATGAGGACGGCGGTAGAGTTTGGACAATATATGAGTATCTACATCTAAAGCAAAAACTCCAAAAGACGGGGCTAATTTCCCGTCTTAAACAGCTTCTGACTACAATTTACCGATAAAGTATCCGGTAGAAGGAAAAAAGATGAAAAATATATTTGTGATATTAGTAACATACGAGAAACCGATAGAGGAAGTTGAGAGGCATCTGGAGGCTCATAGAGAATTTCTGGCCGAGGGGTATAAAAACGGAATACTGATGATGTCGGGCGGTCAAAATCCTAGAATCGGCGGAGTGATAGTAGGAAGATTCAACTCAAAGGAAGAGGCAAACGAATTTATCTCAAAAGACCCGTTTTTTATCCATTCCGTTGCAAAATATGAACTAACCGAGTTTGTCCCTAGTAAATATGCGGAGGGGATAAAAGATTATATAACAGGGCAATAGCCGTATAAAACAGCATTTAAGCTACGTTTAACTAAAATTTCACCCTTAAAATATTTTTATAGAACCATCTGATTATTTCTCACATTTTAGGCAAAGCCAAAAATGAGGTCTTCAGCAGACGGCTCTCGCAACTAGTTGCTCTAAGAAAATATATGTTTTTCAGAGAGTTCTATAAGCTATAAACACACGGAGAGAAAATACTTTGTTTGGAACCCTGACCGAATCTTTTAGAGGCGCAATCAACAAAATCAGATTTTCAGACGATGAAAAGTCGCTCAAAAAAGCTATTGATGAGCTCAAAAAAAGCCTACTCAAATCAGACGTACACTACAAAGTAACAAAAGAACTCCTCCAAAAAGTTGAAATAGAGACAAAAAACGCCGGAATAGGCAAACAAAACTTTATGAATTCACTCCAAAAAAACCTTTTGGAGATTTTGACCGTTTCAGGAAACCAAGGGTTCGTATACGCCCCAAAATCACCGACCGTAATACTGATGGCAGGGCTTCAGGGTTCCGGTAAAACGACTACGACCGCAAAACTGGCAAACCACCTAAAACAAAAAAATAAAAAAGTCCTTATGTCGGCTTGCGACCTCCAAAGAGCGGCAGCCGTAGAACAGCTAAAACAGTTGGGAACTCAAATCGAAGTTGACGTATATTTCGAGGATGGCGAGCAAAATCCGGTAAAAGTCGCCAAAGGGGCTTTGGAAAAAGCAAAAAAAGAGTTTTATGATGTTTTACTAATCGACTCCGCCGGTCGTTTGGCAATAGACGAAGCCCTTATGAATGAGCTAAAAGAGGTCAAAAAAGCGGTTGAGCCGTTTGAGACTTTCTATGTAGCCGATTCACTCTCCGGCCAAGACGGAGTACGTAGCGCCGAGGGGTTTAATACTCAGATAGGGATAGACGGGGTAATCCTCTCAAAATTCGACGGTGATTCAAAAGGCGGCGTTGCTTTGGGCATCGCAAGCCAAATCGGTGTGCCGCTCAGATTTATCGGTATCGGTGAAAAACCTGCCGATTTAGAGGCATTTATTCCCGACAGAATAGTCTCAAGGCTAATGGGAGCCGGAGATGTCGAGTCTTTGGCGGAAAAAGTATCGACAGTTATAGATGCGGAAAAAGCAAAAGACCTGACAAAAAAAATCAAAAAAGGTCAGTTCAATTTTAACGACTTTTTGGAGCAGGTTGAGAGCATCAAAAAACTGGGAAGCCTCAAAAACATAATGGGGATGATACCGGGTATGGGCTCCATGGCTAATCAGATGAAAGATATAGATCTGGACAACTCATCGGAAATAAAAAAAATCAAAGCCCTAGTAAACTCTATGACCCCAAAAGAGAGGGAAAATCCTGAGCTACTAAACAACACCAGAAAGCGGAGAATCGCCGCCGGATGCGGGATGAACCAAAACGAAGTAAACAGAATATTCAACCAGTTTGAATCTGCTGCAAAAATGGCAAAAAAATTCTCATCAAAAAGCGGTATGAAAGATTTTATGAACTTACTTGGGCAGCAAAAACTAAACGGCATGCGGTAAATGCCTACAAATGGGCTTTTATTTCAAGAGCCTATTTTTTGGCATTTAATTATAAAAATTAGGAGAAATTTAATGGCAACAGTTGTTAGACTTACTAGAATGGGAAGAACAAAAAAACCTTTCTACAGAATCGTAGTTACAGATAGCAGAAAAAAAAGAGACGGCGGTTGGATCGAATCAATCGGTTATTACAATCCGATGGTAGAACCTGCGGCAATCAAATTTGATGCCGAGAGACTAAGCTACTGGAAAAGTGTCGGCGCTAAAATGAGCGACAAAGTAGCTCATATCACAAAAGGCTAATTTTTGGTCGAGAAATTCGTAGGACGGTTCGCCGCTCTACTATCTACATATCCGGATGAGATCAGGGTAGAAAAAGTAGATATCGATCAGGGGCTTTGCGAAATTATTATCTATGCTAACCAAACAGATGCCGGAAAGATAATAGGGAAAGAGGGGAAGATGATAAATGCCCTCAAAACTCTTATCTCAGGGTGTAAAGCAAAAGACAATATATCTTATAAAATATCCGTAAAACCCAATAGATAATGATAGCAAAACAACAAATAGACGACGGACTAATCCCCGTCGCAAAAATCGGCAAGCCGTTCGGGATAGAGGGACGGCTGAAGCTCCATCTGCAAACCGACTTTCCGGAACAGTTCAAAAAAGAATCTACTTTTAGTACGGGACTCCAAGAGTTAACGGTTTTGTTGTTTGATAAATCAAATAACACCGTCAAATTCAAAGGCTACGACACCCCAGAAAAAGCGGCAGAACTGACAAATCTCATGTTGTATACCACTATGGAGAGGACAAAAAGTGATTGCAAACTAAAAGAAGGGGAGTTTTTTTGGTTTGACATCATCGGACTTCCGGTCTATGAGGGGGAATTGCTTTTGGGTGTCGTGGAGCAGATAGAGCAGTTCGCCAAAACAGATTATTTTAACATCAAAACAGATGAGGAGCTGGTAAAAAACGGCTCGGCAAAAGCTTTTTTACTCCCGTATCAAGATAGATTCGTAAAAAAAATCTCCCTTGAAGAGAGAAAGATTTATGCCGAATTTGCCAAGGATATACTGGACGCAAGCTAATGAATTTTAGTTTTGTGACCATTTTTCCTCAGCTCGTATCGTTTTATTTTGATGCTTCAATCCTAAAAAGGGCGGTAGACTCGTCTCTGATAACAGTCGATTATCTAAATCCCAGAGAGTATACGACGGATCTTCACAAAAAGACCGACGACTATGCGGCAGGCGGCGGTGCGGGGCTTGTCTTTACCCCTCAACCGCTTTTTGATTTATTACGGTTTGCGAAATCAAAAAACAAAAATGCGCATATCATATTTGTAACGCCTGTCGGCAAACCGTTTAACTCAAACGACGCAAAAAGACTCTCCAAAAAAGAGAGTGTCGTTTTGGTATCGGGTAGATACGAAGGGATTGATGAGAGGGTAATCGAAGAGTTTGCCGACGAGGTATTTAGCGTAGGCGATTTTGTCCTTACAGGGGGCGAATTGGCATCGCTCATTATCGCCGATTCGACCGCTAGATTTATCCCCGGTGTTTTGGGTAAATCAGAATCTTTTGAGGCTGAAAGTTTCGAGGATGGATTATTGGAGGCTCCGACTTTTTCAAAACCTACGGTTTACGAAAATATAGGGACTCCTTCAATTCTTTTAAAGGGAAATCACGGTAAAATTTCGGATTTTAAAAAAGCCGTGTCAAAAATTAAGACAAAATACTTTAGACCAGATCTTTACAAAAAGTTTTTATCAAGGACGAAGCCATGAAAAACAAATTTATCGAGAGTTTTGAACAAGCTCAAATCGCCTCCAAATCTATCCCTGAGTTCAGAGCAGGCGATAGCGTAAAAGTTGCCGCTAAAATCAAAGAGGGCGACAAAACGAGAATCCAAAATTTTGAAGGCGTTTGTATAGCTGTTAGAGGCGAAGGCGCAGGCAAAACTTTTACCGTTAGAAAAATGGGTGCTAACAACATAGGTGTTGAGAGAATTTTCCCTATATACTCAGACAGCATCGACAGCATTGCCGTTGTTAGAAGAGGTAAAGTAAGAAGAGCAAAACTATATTTCCTAAGAGATAGAAGAGGCAAATCTGCAAGAATCGAAGAGCTAAGAGGTTAATCCCTCTTAGGTTTTACCGAACACTACTTTTTAATTATCCACACTCCAAGCATTCCGTCTAAAACAAAATCACAATCAATTTTCTCGGCACCCAGAAGCTCGTATATAGATGAATCAACTATATTGTTTTGTCTGGCAAATGCCCACATACACAGCCATTGTCTCTGTTTTAAATTATGCCTCTTTGCATAGCTTCGTCCATTTTTGACCGTCATTGCACCGGTCGGCTCTATAACCACCAAATAACCGCCCTTTTTGACAGCACCGAAAAGTGCTTTGAGTCCGGCAACCCTATCGGGCATTACCGCCAAAAGCGATGAGGCGCACACAACATCGGCTTTAAAATCCAGTTTTGACAGCTCTATCGCTTTGAAATCAGCATTCACGCCGCATAATTCGGCATATTTTTTTGCAGCCTCTATAGAGAGTTGATTCTTATCTATCCCGATGACTCTATACCCTTTTTTTGCCGCCTCAACACTAATCATCCCCGATGCACATCCGACATCCAAAAAAAGACCGGCTCCATCCGGCACATAGGAGAGCGCCTCTGTGTGCGCCTCCCTATAAAAACCGACGGAGCGGAGTTTTGAAAATAGCTTTGCCGACAGATAATCAACAATCACTGTTTTGCCTCGATGACTGAGACTTTGCCCTCCAACATATTCGGAACCCAAAATCTCCCCTTTTTATCTATCCAAAAATCGGCCGGCCCCGCTATCTTGTCTATAGCTAGCACCCCCTCCTCTTTTGTTTTTAAGTTGTACGTCCTGATTACACCCTCTTTGCCCATTTTGACCCAATCTGAAAAATACAGGGTATCACCGAATTTTTGTAGTCCGTCCAACATCCCCTCCGCTTTTGCCAGTTTTGTCACGTTACCGGAAACCGTATCAACCTCAAAAAGTCCACCGCCGCCGCCGAACATATTTTCGGCAGATTTTCCGAGGCTCACCGCATATAGTTTTTTTCCGTCATACAACAATCCGTTTGCGGCAGGGAGCTGTGCTACGACTTTGTATTTTTTTGAAGCCACGTCTACCTCATATATTTTTCCGCTATCGCTACCGCTTACATATAGTGTTTTATCATCTTTTTTTGCAATGTCATTTAAAAACATTGCCCCCTCAATCGCCAGCGAGAAAACCTCTTTTTTGGAGTTTGAGTTAAACCCTTTTATCTCGTTCACATCGGCTACATATAGCGTTCCACCAAGTCCATGTCTGACAAACGCCATCCCTTTTGGTGAATGTAGCCCTTTTACAAACTCTTTTTCTAGTATTTTTCCGTCGGTATTTAGTAGCGATATGTAGCCATCGCCGTCTTTTTCCATTGGAAGCGGTTGTTTTCCAACATTTGAGACGGCTACCCTGTTGCCGTCCACAAGGACGCTCTCAGGATAATCGAATCCGGTAATCTCAATATTTGAGGCCAGAGCCATAGCCGCCGCAACACATACACCTAAAACTGTTTTTGTCATTTTTTTCCTCCGTATTTTTGGTACGGTAAAATTTTATGATTAAAACGACCGCTATGGTTAGCCTAAAAAGTTTGATTTTTTTACTGAAGAGATTTTTTTAATTGAGGAAAAATGCCGGAGGGGAGACCTCCGACGGATAGAGATTTTTATCCGTTATCCTGAGAGTAGCTTTTTTGAAAAGCCTCCCAAAACAGCGAATACGCCTTTTTAGAGTCGTCCGATGTTTTGGCCGGTGATTCAGAGTTTAGAGCCGATTCGATTTTGGTTTTTATATACCCGTAATCGATTGTCTGTCCGTATCCTCCGTAAACCTTGTTTTGAACGTTTTGAGGCAATATCAGAGCGGTTATGCGCGATAGATCCGATGAATCTATTGATTTTACGGCTTCATCGAATGCCGCTCTGACTTTTTGTGGCATATTAGCTATCGGCGTAGAACCTACGGTATAGTATCTACTCAGATCTTGGGTTATATACCCTCTCAAAGAAGAACCCAAAGAGCCTGTGACATCGTGGATACCGCCCGTATATCCGTTGCCGGACACGGTCGTAGCCGTCATGCTCTATCCTTGTTTTGATTTCGGCGTCCTTGCATATCTGTCTTTGAACATCCTGTTAAAGTGCGACTGGCTCTTAAACCCGCTCCTAAAAGCGGCCTCCCCGGCACCGAGTCCACCACCCTCAATCAAAAACTTTGCCCGCTCCAATCTCTTTGCCCACAACCACTCCATAGGGGTCAGGCCAAAGATTTTTTTAAAATCGCTCTTAAATGCGCTGAGGCTCCTCCCGCTCTTTTTTGCAAATTCGGATAGGCTCCATTCCTCGGTGAAGTTCTCGTCCATAAAGGCTTTAAGCTCCAGTTTGCCGCACATCGCAGACCGGAAATAATAAGCAAATTTCGCTCCGTCCTTTGAGCCAAAAAGTAGCAATAAAAGCTCTTTTAGTTTTAACCCTAAAAGCTCATCGGCATATCTCGGTTTATCCTCAATAAACGGCAATATAGACTCAGCCGTCGCTTTCATGAGCGGTGTCAGTTCGACTTTTAAAAAACCCTCTTTTATCTCTATCTTCTGGGTTTCAAAATCAGGCATAGAGGCCAATATATTTGATGCGGAATGCTCATCAAAAAATATCAGCAAACAGGCATATCTACCGTTTTCGGCTATCTCACTCATCACGTACTCACCCTTTGCCAAAAAAAATGCCTCCCCTGCCCTGACGGTGACATCTCCGTTTTTGGTGTGTAGCCGCTTCTCACCCTCCAACACGACATTTAAGAGGTTCCGCTCGATATACGCCTCCCCTCTAACTCTGCTCTCCACGACAAAATACTTTGCCGCCACAATCCCGTCAGACTCTATAGTGTACTCTTTGAAATTTTTTTTGATTGTATCCAACGCCCGTACCGACACGACTAGCCCCCTATCAGGTTTTGGCCTATTATATCGACTTTAGATGTTTTTTATTTGCCTGTGAGGGTTTGTTTTTTGACCCTCTCTAATTTTGTTGCACCCTATTTTCTAAAGTAATTTTATATAAACTGGAAAATACAAATAATAAAGCAGGATAATACAATGCTTACATCTCTTATCTCAATAGACTTAGGCGGCAAAAACACGGGATTTTTCAGTTTTACGGACTCTTTGGACAAATCTCAATCCGGCACGATTATTTATGATGAAAGTTTTGTATTGTCGCAGGTGGGTAGAAGAGGCAAAAGACACACGAAGAGGAATAACGCAAGAAACAAGCTTGTAAAGCGGCTGTTTTTGCTCATTTTGCAACAGCATTACGGCTTGCCTTTGGATGTTTTGCCGGACGAGATACGGGGGCTATTCAATAAACGAGGCTACACATACGCAGGGTTTGAGCTGGATGAGAAAAAGAAAGACGCATTAGAGAGCGACACGCTAAAAGAGTTTTTGGGCGAAAAACTGCAAAATATAGATAGAGATAGCGATGTAGAAGATTTTTTAAACCAAATAGCCTCAAATCCCGAAAGCTTCAAGGACTACAAAAAAAGATTTGAAACTGTTTTTGTCTCTTCGACACACTCGCCAAATAAAAAGCTAGAGCTGAAAGATGAGCTAAAAAGCGAATATGGTGAAAACGCAAAAGAGCTTTTGGCTGGGCTACGGGTCACAAAAGAGATACTTGATGAATTTGATAAGCAAGAAAATCAAGGCAACTTGCCCAGAGCAAAATATTTTGAGGAGCTAGGCGAGTACATAGCTACAAATGAAAAAGTAAAAAGCTTTTTTGATTCAAATAGCCTAAAGCTAACAGATATGACAAAGCTAATCGGCAACATTTCAAACTATCAACTAAAAGAACTTCGACGCTACTTTAATGACAAAGAGATGGAAAAAGGCGATATTTGGACGCCGGATAAGCTTCGCCGAATTACCGAGAGATTTGTCAGAAGTTGGCATTTTAAAAAGGATGATAAAGAAAAGAAACAAAAAGAAGAACTTGCACGACAAAAACTACTCAAAGAACTAAAAAATAAAACTATTGTTGAATTTCTAACTACTACAAATCCAGAAAATACGATACCGCCGTATGACGATATGAATAACCGAGGGGCTGTGAAATGCCAAACCCTTAGGCTAAACGAGGAGTATCTCAATAGACATCTATCAAACTGGCGAGATATTGCTAATCGGTTAAATCACGGAAAGTTTAACGATGATTTGGCGGACTCCACCGTAAAAGGCTACAGCGAAGACTCTACGCTGCTTCATCGTTTGCTAGACACTACAAAAGAGATAGATATTTACGAGCTACGAGGCAAAAAACCAAACGACCTACTGGTAAAGACGCTAGGGCAAAGCGACGCAAATAGATTGCACGGATTTGCGCAAAACTACTACGAGCTTATCCGCCAAAAAGTGCGAGCGGGCATTTGGACAAACTCAGATGATATGCTAAAACGATGCGACCACAACCCGCCGCACAAGACAAATCAAGTACACAATCTAGTAGCCGGAATTTTGGGCGTAAAACTAGACGAGGCAAGATTTGCGGAGTTTGAAAAAGAGCTTTGGAGCGCAAAAGTCGGCAACAAAAAACTATCGGCGTATTGTAAAAATATAGAAGAGTTACGAAAAACACACGGCAATATGTTCAAGCAGGTCGCAGAAACGGGCGAAGACAAAGATGTCCTCAAATACCAAAAAGATTTGGAGTTTTGGACGACAAAAATAGCCGAGTTTTTCGGTATAGACAGCGAGCGCAAACAGAGATTTAACAATCTGTTTTCGATGGCGCAACTGCACACCGTAATAGACACGCCACGGAGCGGCTTTAGCTCTACTTGCAAATGGTGTACGGCGGAAAATAGATTCAGAAGCGAAACGGCGTTTTATAACGACGAAACTGGAGAGGTGTACAACAAAGCTACAGCTACCTGCCAACGCCTCCCCGCCGATACCCAAAGACCTTTTAGCGGCAAGATAGAGCGGTATATCGACAAGCTAGGGTATGAGTTAGCCAAGATAAAAGCCAACGAACTAGAGGGTGTGGAGGCGCAAAACATACATTTGCCGATTATTCTTGAACAAAACGCTTTTGAGTATGAGGAATCTATCCGAAGCGCTAAAATCAAAAATGCCAACAAAAAGGCAAACGAAAAACTAGAAAAATCAATCAAAAATGCCAAAAAGAGCATAGAAGATAAAGACAAGAGAATAAAAGCCTTTAGCAGTGGTATCTGCCCGTATTGCGGCGACACTATCGGCGATGATGGAGAGATAGACCATATATTACCTAGAAGTCACACGCTAAAGTATTACGGCACAGTGTTCAACTCCGAGGGCAATCTGATATATGTCCATCAAAAATGCAATCAAGCAAAAGCGGACAGGGTTTATAAACTTTCAGACATCAAGGCGGGTGTATCGGCGCAGTGGATAGAAGAGCAAGTGGCAAATATCAAAGGCTATAAGACTTTTAGCGTATTGTCTGCCGAACAGCAAAAAGCGTTTCGTTATGCCTTGTTCTTGTCAAGCGACAATGAAGCGTATAAAAAAGTGGTGGACTGGCTCCGTACCGACCAAAGCGCAAGGGTAAACGGCACGCAAAAATACCTAGCCAAAAAAATACAAGAGAAACTAACAAAAATGCTTCCAAGCAAGCATCTATCTTTTGAGTTTATTTTGGCGGATGCTACCGAGGTAAGCGAGCTAAGGCGGCAATACGCAAGAGCTAATCCGCTTCTCGAAAAACAAAACAAACAAGCCCCATCAAGCCACGCCATAGATGCGGTAATGGCTTTTGTAGCTAGGTACCAAAAAGTATTCAAGGACGGCACACCGCCGAATGCGGATGAAGTAGTGGGTCTTATATCGGTCAATAATATCAAGACGAAACCGATGAGTAAAATCCAAAAAGACCAAAAAGGAAATCTAGGCGGAGCCACGATATTTAAAGATAGCATATATCAAGAGAGGTTTACGCCAATTTATAGATATGACGACAAATATTATGCAGGTTTTGTAAAAGCGTCAAAAGAGCTTGATTTTTCTGTATGCGCAGAAATCAAACAACAAGACTTTGAAAAAATAAAACCATACATCAAACAGCAAAAAACTACAAACGGCGGATTTGAAGTGTTTGAACTGGACAAAAGTAAGATTCTAAATTTATTTCACGATATTTCAAGAGGCAATAGCGATGACATAAAAACAGCCGAACTCTTGAATAAATTTAGCTATAACCTTTTAAAGACTAGTGTAAAAGAGGCTCCTACAGTATTGAAAGATGATAAAAAACTCTCATCAAAAATATACGGTAAAGCAATGGTTTTGCCCATAAAGCAAGAGTGGCTTGTTTTTGACAATGCGTTCAAAAAATACCTTACAGACAAAAATATCGAATACAAAGAAAAAGACGGTAATTACAACATTGAAGGCGATACAATAGATGATTTTTGCAAGATATATTTCAAAATAGAACCAAAAAGCATAAGAAATAAGGCTAGAAAGGTGTTCTCGCTTCCTACCGTAGAGTCTCCGAGCGGTGGTTTTAGAATACGCAGACAAAACCACAAAGGCGAAAATGTTTATCAGCTTGTCGGGATTGACGGCGCTAAATCCGCAGGCTTTGCAAAGATAGAGGGCAAAATCGACACCTCGACCGATGTGCCACTGGCAACGCTAGCAAAAAGCAAAAATGTATCTTTTAAAGACCCGCAAAAAATGATTATTGCTGATTATGTGGATATGGGCGAATACCGAAAAGCAAATGTGGCCGAGTTAGAATTTTATATTTCTATGGCAACGGTTGATAGACCCAAAGTCATTGTAAATATTGGTTTTGATATTTTTCAAAAGCTTTATAACTCAGAGTTGGCTTCGGTATTATCGTTGCAGTCCGAAATAAAAATAGTTGACGGTACAGAAGAAAATACGATTAGCTATAAAAATTTTATTGATAGGTTCGGAAAATACGACATTAAACCCAGAGTTGAAAGTAAAAACGGAAAGCCAAAAACAGGAAAAATACAAATCATTGAAGCAAGCCCAAAAAACATCAAATTTATAGTTGAGCTTGGAAGTGCTTACTCGAAAATAAAAGATTATTTCAAAAACGCAAAATGACCAAACACCTCTACATCGACGAATACGGCTCGTTCGTCGGCAAGACAAGCGAGAGGCTGACGGTATCGCAAGGCGGGGAGCTAAAAGGGTGCGAGAGGGGAGCGCTCATCACAAAAGAGAGTCCGAGCTTTTCAAGCGTCGTACTCTTGCTAGGTTTCACCTTGAAAATGCGAAGCTAAGTACAAATGTCTCTTTGTCTCATTGCGATTTTGAGTTTTACGGGATGTGCGATGTTTTGATTGTCGGCGAAGATAATGTCTATCCCGTAGAGATAAAACTACACGGAGACAAACCGACAAAATCACAAAAAATACAACTCATAGCCTACGGTATGCTCTCAGAGGCGATACACGGCAAAAAATTTGATATGGGATTTGTGCTTTTTGAGAAAAATGGCAAGACCGTGCCGATAAAAGTAACGGATAGTGACAAGATGGAAGTAAAAAAGATAGTGACCGAAATAATACAGATGATAAAGCTAGGCAGACTACCGCACTCCAGCGCCGACGATACCAAGTGTACGCAATGCGAGTTTTTGAATTATTGTAATGATAGGTTTTAAAGAGAGTCCCGCCATGTTTAGTACAGGGGGCGGGTCTATTATATCTTTTCGATGATTTCACGGCATCGAATGGATAAGCTATAAAGTGTTGCAAAAATATTTTAGCAAACTTTTCTAAAAACACCAATAGCAAATTCACTTAGCCGATGAAACTAGCCGTGTAGATTGTGGGCGGTTATTTTATTTAGTTTATGCTTACCTCTTTTTTTGTATCGTCTTTGTTCCTATCAAAAACGACTAAATCATCTGCCCTGATAATATCAACAGGGAGATAGGTAGCTCCTTTACCGTTTTCGTACCAGTATCCATTGCTTAAGCGATAGAAAGTTGAATCCCCGGGTCGTCTTATACAACCCGCGCCCCCGTTACCGTTTATCTCACAAGCTTTTGCGAACGCATCTCTATATTCCATTTTTTACCCCTGCAACTTGCTTACTTTATCTCTTTGTTGAATATGTTTGTTTAATATTCTTATGCCTGCGTTATATGCGCCCTTATAAGTCTTATAGGCCTTATCGATACTCTCATCTAGCCCATAGCGGCTAGAATGAAAAAAAGCTCCAACAAAATAACCGCCTTCATCCCTTATGATGTTAAAGCTATAATTGCTTTTTTCGATTGTTTGATACTCATTTACTTTGTTTCAATCCCCATTGGGGTTCTTCGAATCCATTTCAACAGGTTGCACGCCCATCCATATCTGGTTTCAATCCCCATTGGGGTTCTTCGAATTCTAGTGTCCTAGCTACTCCATCGATAGACTTAAC
>CALJKN010000017.1 GCA_937973585.1 uncultured Helicobacteraceae bacterium | reverse complement strand
GAGTATAGAATAAAAATATAAGGCGGCGAGGGCGCTCGCCTTGAAGACCTAATCTTGGGCTTAGCTCAAGATTTGAGCATAAATTAAAATATAAGGCTGTGGGGGCAGTCTGCCTAGACCAAAATTTACGGCTCCGCCGGAAATTTGAGTATAAATAAAAATGGAGCAAAATATGGAATGTACAATACCTGTACCGTTTGGAGCAAATGAGTCAGAGATGATAAAAGAGATTTTGGCCTCCTCAAAAAAAATAGCGATTGTCGGTTTGTCGCCGGATGAGACAAAAGATAGCCACAGGGTTGCAAAATACCTCCAAAGCGTCGGATACGAGGTGATTCCGGTCTATCCGAAAGAGGATTTCATACTTGGGCAAAAAGTTTATAGATCTTTGGTGGATATAACCGGAGGGGTCGATATCGTAAATGTCTTTAGAAAAGGGGATGCCCTCTCCGGTATTATAGAGGAGTCGGCAGGGATAGGAGCCAGACTCGTGTGGGGGCAGATAGGGTGTCATAGCGAAGAGGCTGAGGGCGTCGCAAAAGAGTTGTGCGTAAAGCTCGTAGAAAACAAATGCCTAATGGTAGAGCATAAAAAATTTTTTGGAAATTAGAAAATATGGTAAGTTTGCAAGACGTACAAAAAGCGGCCGAGAATATAAAAGAGGTCGTAGCCAAAGTCCCGTTTGTAAAATCGGATTACCTCTCCGCCTCAAAAGAGTATGAGGTTTGGCTAAAAAAATGTTGCCTCCAAAATACGGGAGCTTTTAAGATTAGGGGGGCATATAACAGAATATGCTCTCTCTCAAATGAAGAAAAAAGTGCCGGAGTGATTGCAGCCTCAGCCGGAAATCATGCACAAGGGGTGGCCTTTAGCGCAAAGCAATTCGGGATAAAGGCTGTTATCGTAATGCCTGAATCAACGCCGCTACTCAAAGTAAACGGGGTAAAAAGTCACGGTGCGGAGGTTGTCTTAAAGGGGAATAATTATGATGAGGCGTATGCGCATGCCAAAGAGATAGCCTCTAAAAACGGTATGACGTTTGTCCACCCGTTTGAAGATGACGCGGTGATAGCGGGGCAGGGGACGATAGCACTTGAGATACTTTCCAAAAAACCGGACATTGATACGATAGTTGTTCCGGTAGGGGGCGGCGGTCTAATCAGCGGGATAGCGATAGCGGCAAAAGCTCTTAAGCCGTCAATCAGAATAGTCGGCGTTACGGCAAAAGGGGCTCCGGCAATGCACGATTCATTTTTTGCCAAAACCCCTATAGACTCCACATCGGTTAGGACTATAGCCGACGGGATAGCAGTTCGGGATACCTCGGCAAAGATGCTCTCTTTCGTCTCCGAGTTTGTAGATGAGATGATACAGGTGGATGACGAAGAGTGTGCGAGTGCGATATTGCTGTTGATGGAAAAACACAAAATTGTAGTCGAGGGGGCCGGAGCCGTCGGTGTTGCCGCTTTGATGCACGATAAAATAGCAACATCAAAAGATGAAAAGGTTGCAGTGATATTAAGCGGCGGAAACATCGACGTAAATACCCTCTCTCTAATCATAGAAAAGGGTCTTGCAAAATCAAACCGAAAAATAAAGCTTGTAATCACACTGATAGACAAGCCGGGGAGTCTGATGGAGCTTACCGGAATATTCAAAGATACGGCGGCAAATATCGTCTCCATAGACTACGATAGGACAGCCTCAAATCTGGCTTACGGAGATGCAAACATCATCATAACCCTTGAGTCAAAAGGAAAAGAGCATCAAGAGACGATAAAAGATGCTTTGAGAGAGAAAAAATTTAAATTTTCCGTAGTGGAGTAACATATATGAAGCTAGAGGGATTATATGCTATTACCGACCCTGTGTTGACTCCGTACGGCGATATAGAGAGGTGTGTATCGGAGGCTATCAGGGGTGGTGCGAAAATATTACAGCTAAGAGATAAAGAGCTAAAAGACGAAGAGCTATATCCGGTAGCCATGAGGCTGAAGCGGCTTTGCGATGAAAACGGTGTCTGTTTTATAATAGACGACCGTGTAGTTCTGGCAAAGGCCGTCAATGCCGACGGGATACACATCGGGCTGGAAGATATCGACCCTTTGGATGCGAGAGAGATAATCGGCAGCGGCAAAATCATCGGGGTATCTTGTTATGGAGATTTGGAGAGGGCAAAAGGGGCAATAAAAAAAGGGGCAGACTATGTGGCTTTCGGCTCTTTTTTCCCATCCCCAACAAAGCCTCATGCAAAAGTAGTCGATAAATCAGTTTTGAGTGAGGCAAAATCACTCGGTGTTCCGGTTTGTGCGATAGGGGGAATCGGCATAAATAACGGGGGTGAACTGGTGACGGCCGGAGCCGATATGTTGTCGGTGATTAGCGCTCTGTGGGTCGGCGATATTTATCAAAATGCCTCCTGTTTCTCCTCTTTTTACAAAAATTTATCCTAATTTTACGCCGAGCCGCTATAATTACCTGTTATAAGAGTAATAAAATACGGGTTTGATTATGAAAAAAGCGGCTCTGATTATAAGTTTTTTAAATGTATTTTTATTTGCGTTCAAAGAGATTTCATCTGATGAAGTAGCGATGTTTGCAGGTTCCGGAGATGTGGTTTTGGTAGATGTCAGAACTGCTCCGGAGTGGGTTGAGAGCGGGGTCATCGAGAGATCGCATCTAATCACTTATTTTGACAAAGATTTTAGGCCTCTAAAAGATGAATTTATGCAAAAATTCTCAAAAGTCTCCGGTGGAGACAAAAATAAACCGATCGTCGTAATATGCAGAACAGGGCAGAGAAGCAAACTTGTAGCCGGTATATTGGATAGAGAAGGGTACAAAAATGTCTACAACTATAAAGAGGGAATAATCGGATGGCTAACAGAGAAAAAACCAGTCGTAAGAATCAGATAAGTTTATAAAAGGTCGTCAGGTGACGACCCGTTTTTTAGTTTCCTAGAGCCTCTCTTTTGAAATACTCTTTGCCTACTTTGCATAGTGGGCATGCACCCGGTGCTTTTTTCCCTCTGTGTACGTGTCCGCACACCTCACAAACCCAGATCTCTTCGTTTTCATCACAGAAGAAGCCGTCTTCTTTCATTGCGTCCTGAAGCGCTTTATACTCTCTCTCGTGCTCAACTTCTACTTTTGCGATTGCATTAAACAGGCGTGCCAGCTCTTTGTGTCCCTCGGCCTCGGCAATTGTAGCAAACTCCGGATACATCGTGGTGTGTTCGTAGTTTTCTCCGGCCATTGCACTATCAAGGTTTTTGAGGGTTATCTCGGTCTCTGCGCCGTCGATTAGCTTGTGATAAGCTTTAAACTCAGCCCTTGCATGCCATTTTTCGTTTTCGGCCGCCTCTCTAAAGTGTCTGGCTACCGCATGCCAACCCTCTTCTTCGGCTATGTCGGCAAACAAATCATATTTGTTTCTAGCTTGCGACTCTCCGGCAAAAGCTTTCATCAGGTTTACTGCCGTTAAGTTTGTCGTGACGCACTCCATAGCCTCGCCACAGCATACCAACTTGCCGCCTCCCACATTTTGAACCTCTACTTCGTTACCGCATTTATTGCATTTGTACGATTCGTATTTTCTCATTTTCTCCCCTTTTTAAATTTAAAGTATTAAGATTTGCGGCATTTTTTGCAAACACCGTATATATTTACCGCTACAAATGACGGTAAAAGACCGTTTTTTTCAGCTCCCGCTTTTATATTCTCAAGATACCCGCCGTCCATATCGGTATCAATTATATCCCCGCATTCCGTACAAACCAAATGTGCATGTTGGTGTTTTACCGTTTCGTAGACGTTTTTTTGGCTGTTTAGAGCCACCTTGCTAATTAGCCCCTCTTTTGCCAGTTGCTCCAGATTTAGATATATAGTGTTAAGCGATATGGACGGAACCAACTCTGCCATTTTTTGGTATAACCCGTCGATATCTATATGTCCTGCCTCTTCTATCGATTTTAGGAGCATTACCCTTTGGGCGGTTGATTTAAGCCCTTTTTGTTTTAGTGTCTGTTTAATCGTTTCCATAGCGGTATTATAGCTAAAAAGATTATTAGTTAGTAAAAATTCCTAAAATTATCCTCCAATATACACTAAAAACCCTCTTTCTTACAAATCCAGAATAGATTTTTTACTGTTTAGTTTTATGATTTCTGGTTTAATTTAAAAATATTTTCGGAGAGATTTGGATGCTTTTTGCAAACAGGTTTGCCCTGACGGCTTTGGCGTTTGCCGTTTTTGGCGGCTTATGTTTCGGGGCTGACGACGAGTACTTAGATAAATCTGAGACAAAAAAATCAACTTTTGAAAAAAGGCTTTACTACGGGCTTGAAAAAACAGACGGGATTACCCAGATACAAAAAGAGAAAATTCTAACCGCTTTAAAAGATTTTCAGGCAAAAAAAGAGAAGATAAACGCTAAGAACACAAAGCGGTTCCAATCGGACGATATAGACGGTGCAACCCTTAGACAACTAGCAGACGGGAACTGCGAAAGTACGGTCGGAGCAAGGGCGGCGCTACTGGGTACAATACATGGCGTAATGAATCCAAAACAGCGAGAGCAATTTATAAAAAGATTCCAGGGGAGTATGGAATGACAAAAATACTATTGATTGAAGATGACAAAGAGATAGGTGAGCTACTAAGCGAGCACCTAAACGGCTACAGTATGGAGGTGGTGTGCGCAGATAAGCCGTCAGAAGCGTTTGAGGCACTAAAAAAAGAGAAGTTTGATCTGGTGGTACTAGATTTGATGTTGCCGGAAATGAACGGTTTTGAGGTTTGTAAAAAGATAAAAAGCGAGTACGACCTCCCGATTATTATCTCTTCGGCAAGGGGCAATACGAGTGACAAGGTTTTAGGGCTTGATCTCGGTGCCGATGACTATCTGACAAAAGGATATGAGCCGATAGAGCTTGTAAAGAGGATAGAGGCGGTACTAAGACGCTACAAAAAAGAGCTAAAAGAGTCTCAGGCGGAGTTTTCCGTAGATGAGAGGGCTATGACTATAAGATTTAGGGGGGAGCCGTTATCGCTCACAAACTCTGAATACGAACTTATGAAGCTCTTTTTGAATTCCAAAGGGAAAGCCTTAAACAGAGACGATATAGCAAATGCTATAGAGTTTTTAAACTGGGATTCGACTAGTAGAAATGTAGACGTTTTGGTCAGCAAGCTAAGAAGCAAACTCGACGATGATCCGAAAAATCCGAAATATATCAAGTCGGTATGGGGAATCGGCTATAAATTTATAGGCCAATGACCCAAAACTCTCTTTTCGTCAAAGTAACTCTGCTATTTTTGACCGCAATTTTTTTCCTCTCCTTCATAGCCTACGACGTTATAAAACAAAACGCCGTCAGGCTAGAGACCCTAACAGTTAAACGTTATATCCAGATAGCCTCATCCGTCAAAAAAAATATCCTTGAAGAGGATTTTGAGGAGCTAGAAAAAGAGCTAAACGCAAGTTCTTTGGAGCTGATATGTGTCGGAAAAGAGTGTGAGATAGACCCCGCAAGGCTAAAGCTAATTGGAGCGGTAACAAAAAATTTCGACACGATAGAGATATACAAAGAGGACGATGGGCACACGTTTATCAGGCTTGATCTTCTGGGTAGGCAGGTAGTAATAAAAGACAACATCTCAAGACAGGGCTTTTTTGAGAGACACGGGGTGCTTTTGCTTTTTTCCGGTGCCATCGTATCTATAGTCCTTTTGTATCTTGTTGTTATGAACCTCTTTTCTCCGATTAGGAGATTAAAGCAGAGGATGGAGGATTTTGCCGGAGGGGATTTGACCGCCAGAGCCGGATTGTCGTGTGAGGGGGAGATAGGGGAGCTGGCGTGCGAATTTAATACCGTAGCCGATAAAATGGAAAAACTCCTCCAAGAAAAAGAGGAGTTGCTAAACGACAAAGAGGAGCTGTTGGCAAATATCAGCCATGAGCTCCGTACCCCTATTATGAAAATCCGTTTAGCTCTCGGCTTTATCGACGGCTCTAAATACAAAGAGAGTATCCAAAAGGCCGTAGAGTCGATGGATAGCCTCACTACGATGCTTCTGCAAAATGAGGAGATGTCGTTTGCAGCGCTCAAAAAAGAGCGGATCAAAATGTCGGAACTCTACAAAAAAACCCTCTCTCTTATGCCTGATAACTCCGATACCATAGAGGTGATAAAGGATGATTTTGAGATTGAGATAGATGTCAGATATTTTACGATGGTGTTAAAAAATCTTCTGGAAAATGCGATTAAATACTCAAACGACAAAAAAGCAGTCTTTGAGGCGGCAAACTCCAAAATGTCGGTTATTAGCATGGGCGATCCTCTCGAAAAAGAGCTGTCGTACTACGTCGGGGCGTTTACAAAAGGGGACAAGGCAAGGCTATCAGGCGGATACGGCCTTGGGCTCTCTATCGTGGCAAAAATACTACACAAGCATGATTTGGAGTTATCTTATTTACATGAAAACGGCAAAAATAGATTTTTTGTAGATTTTGCAAAAGAGACGGCGGTTTTATAATGAACGGTTTTTTGGATAACCTCTCGGCGGAGCTTGGCGGACTTGTTTTTATCGGGGTTTTTTTGTATCTAATTGTTAGAATTTCGGGCTATATTCGGAAAAAAAGAGGTGACTTGTGAGCGCAAAAATAGTGCTAGCTACTTCCAACAAAGGCAAAGTCGTTGAGATCAAAAATATGATGTCCGGTTATGAGGTTGTGAATTATACGGACATTATACCCCCTTTTCATATCGAAGAGGATGGAGATACGTTCAAAGACAATGCAATCATAAAAGCAAAAGCGGTATTTGATGCACTAGGGGACGATGATACGATAGTCCTCTCCGACGACAGCGGAATATGCGTAGATGTTTTGGGCGGTGAGCCTGGGATATATAGCGCTAGATACGCCGGAGCCGGAGCAAACGACAAAGAAAACCTGCAAAAACTGGTCGATTCCATCAAGGCCGTAGGATGTGCAAACTCTCCTGCGCACTACACTGCCGCAATAGCGATAGCGACAAAAGAGGGGATATATACCGTTCACGGACATATGTACGGAATAGCAATTACGTCACCTAGGGGCGACAAAGGTTTTGGATACGACCCGATGTTTATCCCTGAGGGTTTCGAGAACACGCTGGGTGAACTAGACGATGAGGTAAAAAACAAGATTTCACACAGAGGCAGAGCGCTAGAGCTTGCAAAGATGATCATCGGGGTTATCGGTAGATGAAAATCCTACTCCTCTCCTGTGGCGGGACGATAAATAAGTTTTATGACGAGACAACAGGGGATTTGCCTGTTGACGGCTCTGATTTTGTAGCACAAAAGCTGACATGGTTCGCAAAGGCGAATATTGATTTCGAAATACGAATAGTCGGAGCCAAAGACTCTTTGGAGATGGATGATGGCGATAGAAAAAAACTAGCCGATGAGGTAGCCTCATCCGGATGCAAAAAAATCATCATCCTGCACGGTACCGATACGATGGACAAAACAGCGGCTTATCTTGCAAAAAAAATCAAAGACAAAAAAGTTATTCTGGTAGGCTCGATGTCACCATATAGATTTGCTCCGGAGGAGGCGGTTTTTAATTTTGCATGCGCCGTCGGGTTTTTGCGGGCAAAACCGAAAGATGGGGTCTACATCTCTATGCACTCGCTCGTATCAGAGCATGATGCAATCTATAAAGACAGAGTTGCCGGAGCTTTTAAATCTCTTAAATAATTCTTAAATTAATTTCTAATTAAGTTTTAATCGGCTACAATCCCGCTTCAACTTTGAAAAAGGACACTATTTATGAAAACCACAGTGATGGTAAAACCTAGCGAGGTTAAAAGAGAGTGGGTACTTATAGACGCATCTAAAAAGCCTTTCGGTAGAATAATCACCGAAATCGCTACAATCCTTAGAGGCAAAAATAAGCCGTCTTTCACCCCACACGTAGATTGCGGTGACTATGTAATCGTTATCAACGCAAAAGATGCGGTATTTACCGGCGCTAAAAAACTAGAAGACAAAATGTACCACAGACATACCGGATATTTCGGCGGTGTTAAAAGCGAAAAACTGGGTGAACTAATCGAAAAAAACCCTGAAAAACTTTTCAAGCTTGCCACCAGAGGTATGCTACCAAAAACTACGCTTGGAAGAGCGATGCTAAAAAAACTAAAAGTGTACGCTGGGGCTGAACATCCTCATACTGCGCAAATAAAGGCTAACTAATGGCGAAAAAAATAGTTTACGCTACAGGCAAAAGAAAAACGGCGATTGCCAAAGTATGGCTTACTCCTGGAACCGGAAAAATGGAAATCAACGGTAAAGATCTTGACGGATGGCTAGGCGGCCTTGAGGCTCTAAAGATGAAAGTCGCACAACCTCTAAACGCTACAAAACAAATTTCAAGTGTTGATATCAAAGCTTCTACTCTGGGCGGCGGCGTAGCTGGTCAAGCGGAAGCACTAAGACACGGTATATCAAAAGCTCTTTGCATATTCGAACCTAGCTTTAGAGAGATCATCAAACCTCTAGGTCTTCTAACCAGAGACTCAAGAGTTGTTGAGAGAAAAAAATACGGAAAAAGAAAAGCGAGAAGAAGTCCACAGTTCTCAAAAAGATAATCCGTTATCTGCTCTCCATCTTCTCCTATCGGGGCTTTTGCCCCGTTTTTTATCCCTTTTTATCTACAATCAAAACAAAAATTTTGGTTTATCTCTTATGAAAAAATACATTTTTACAGCATTGTTGTTAGCCGATGCGGTTTTTGCCTCTACCCTTAGACTCTCATATTCTGCCAATGTCGGAAGATTAAACCCTGTTCTTGCTACGGATTCGGCATCTTCGGAGATTAGCGACTGGCTGTTTGATTCACTCCTAAAATACGACAAAAACGGGCAAATATCGCCGCAAATGGCGAAGAGCTACCGTTTTACAGATGATAAAACACTTGTTATAGAACTAAAAGAGGGGCTAAAATGGTGGGACGGGAAGCCTGTAACTGCAAAAGATGCGGTATTTACCTATGAGTTTACGAAAAATCCGAAAGTTTTTACACCGTACGCAGAAAACTACCGAAAGGTGGAGTCCGTAACGGCAAAAGACGAAAAGACAATTGTCGTAAAGTACAAAGAGCCGTATTTTAAGGCCTTAGAGGTTTGGCTTGGAGCGATTTTGCCGTCCCATATTCTCTCAAACGAGAAAGAGCCGATGACCTCAAAATTTAATTTTAATCCGGTCGGCAACGGCACATATAGGCTAACAAAGCTTGAGCAGGGAAAAGAGATTGAGCTAACTGCCAACCCGTCGTATTTTGAGGGGGAGGCAAAGATTAAAAGGGTCTCATATCAGTTTTTACCGGATTCATCTACCCAGTTTTTGATGCTAAAAACCGGAAAATTGGATATCGGGAGCTTGACACCGATGCAGTTAGCCAAACAGATAGATAGCAGTTTTAGACAAAAATATCAAATTATTCAAAACCAAGGCTCCAACTACACATATCTGGGATTTAACCTCAAAAATCCGAAATTTCAAAATAAAAAACTTAGAGAGGCACTCTCGCTTGCTATCGACAGACAGGAGATTATAGATCTGCTGTTTTTCGGTAAAGCCAAAGTCTCTACGGGGCCATTTTTGCCGGGTTCGTACGGATATGACGGAGATGTCAAAAAACCGTCAAGGGATATCAAAGAGGCAAAAAGACTCTTAAGGGAGCTAGGATACGACGAGAAAAACCCTTTTAGGTTTGAGATTTCGACAAACTCGAACAATCCGTTGCGGATGTTATCGGCCGAGATAATCCAGCAGCAGCTAAAAGATGTCGGCGTGGATGCAAGGATAAGGGCAATGGAGTGGCAGGCGTTTCTTAATACCGTAGTAGATCCGAGAAGGTTTGAGGCTGTTTTGATGGGGTGGTCGATGCCGCTCTCGCCCGATGCATATTCGATATGGCATAGCTCGCAGATAGAAAAAAAGGCGGGGTTTAATTTTTTGGCATATAAAAACGATAGGGTTGATGCTCTGATAGAAAAAGGGGAGAAAACCATCGATAGAAAAGCTCTTGAGGGTATTTATAAAGAGATTTTTAGGGTTATAGCCGACGACAAGCCGTGTCTGTTTTTGTATGCTCCGGATTCGATAGTTGCAGTGAGTAAAAAGATAAAAAATATAGAGCCGTCCATCATCGGGATTATGCACAACAGGACAAAATGGGAGTTTGAGGAGTAGAGGGAGAGAGGTGCAAAACTGCACCGGTCTCGTTGAAATTATTTTGCTACTTGAGTCTCTTTGTCTACAACAGCCATAATTCTTCTATTTTCGGCTCTGCCTTTTTTGGTTTTATTTGAAGCTATAGGTTTTGTTTCGCCGTATCCGACCGCTTTTAGTCTTTTTGAGTCAACTTTGTACTCTTTTATTAGGATATCCATAACGGCATTAGCTCTTTTTTCGGATAGTTTTTGGTTGTGTGCATCGCTGGCTGTACTGTCGGTATGTCCTTCAATAACTACGTTTACCGGTTCACTTTCATTTAGGAATTTGGCAAATGTTTCTAGTTTTGGCATATACTCTTTTTTCACAACCGCTTTATCGGTATCAAAATTAATCATCAGGTTTGCAGAGTGGAAGCACCCTTTGTCGTCAACTTTTAGACCTTTTAGGGTATTTGGGCACATATCTTTAGAGTCTTTTACGCCATCGCCGTCTTCATCGCCGTCAACCACCGGAGCAGGCTTAGGAGCCTCTACTACTTTTACAGGCTCTGCTTTTGGGGCTTCAACCACGGGAGCCGGAGCTACTACCGGTTTTTTGGCGCCGATTACATATGCAAGACCTACAATGGCTTTAACATCATTTTTTCTGGCAGGGATGTAGTTGTCGCTGATTTCCGCTTTAAGATTCCATGCTTCAGCCAGTTTGTATTTTAGACCTACAAGGGCGTTTGGTCCGATTGCACCGTTGTCACCGAAGTTTCCGGCGACACCTAGACCTGCATAGGGAACCCATTTGCCCATATCGTAGTTTTTGATAAGGTTTAGGCCGTATGTACCGAGATTTTGGTCGTTATCATTTGATTCTTTATCTGTTTTTACATACCCCAAAGAACCGAGAACGGCTATTCCGCTGTTTGTTAAGGCTTTTTCAAGGCTTAAACCTATTTCGCCGGTATTTTTAAGGTCTCTGTTTTTGTTAAAAAAATGTCCGCCAACATACGGAGCTACCTCGATATCACCTGCAAATATAGAGCTTGCTGCAACAGCACAAGCGACCAAAGAAAGTGCAACTTTTTTCATACTTCTCTCCCCTTTTAAATCTTAAGTTATCTTTTGATTATACCTTTAAGACGATTAAATGGCTCTATTTGTTATAAATTTACAAAATTTTTTTTGTTTGGAAAATTTATGAAAGCTACTGTTTTATTTGATTTGGACGGAACCTTGATAGACTCTACGGAGGCTATTGTGGAGTCTTTTTGTTATGCATTCGATACATTCGGAGAAAACCCTCCAAAGAGGGGAGCTATTTGCGAGAGGATAGGGTATACGCTGGAGGATACTTTTTATTACCTGGGTGTAGACAGAGAGCATGTGGACGAGTATGTAAAAACATACAAGGAGAACTACAGGAAAATCTCCAGAGAGAAAACATTTTTGCTAGATGGGGCAGCTGAGGCTATAGAGTATGCCTCGTCGTTTGCCAGACTTGGGATAGTAACAACAAAGACGGCCAGATATTCAAAAGAGCTATTGGAGCACATGAATGTAATGCGTTATTTTGAGACCCTTGTGGGCAGAGAAGATGTTGTAAACGTAAAACCGCATGAGGAACCGATACTTAAGGCTCTGTCAAATTTAGGGTGTGATTTAGTACAAAAAAGTGACGTTTGGATGATAGGTGATACTTTTTTGGATGTCGATGCCGCAAAAAATGCAGGGATAAAGCATGTAGCCCTTATGACCGGTTACGGGGACAAAGAGCACCTAAAAAACATCTCCGACATACTGGTGGATAATGTATTAGAGGCTGTTTGTGTTATAGAAAAAAATTATCGCTAATACAAAATAAGACGATAAAAATCAAAAAAGTCAAACATTTTTTTAGCAATAAATTTAAGCGATTTTGAAATAGAATTGACTACATTTCAATCGAAAGGGAAAATATGCTTCAGATTAGATGGCATTCAAGAGCCGGACAAGGCGCCGTAACGGGAGCTAAGGCTCTAGCTGAAGTGCTCGCTGCGGAAGGTAAGTTTGTTCAGGCGTTTTCCGTGTACGGAGCCGAAAAAAGAGGCGCGCCTATGAATGCTTTTAACAGGGTCTCGGATGAAGAGATCATAGACCACTCAAAAGAGATGTTTCCGGATTATGTTTTGGTTATCGACCCGTCTCTTGTGTTTTCAGGCAATATCACTAGAAATACTAAAGATACTACTAAATACATTATTACAACAGACCTCTCAAAAGAAGAGCTGTTAAAACAGGCTCCATTTTTGGAAGGGAAAGAGTTTTACGTCCTTGACTGTATCAAAATCAGTATGGAGACGATAGGTAAGCCGATTCCGAATACTCCGATGCTAGGCGCATTGATGAAAGTATCAGGTATTTTTAGTTTGGAAGCTTTTTTGGAAGGTATGAAAAAAATACTAAAAAAATTCCCGCAAAAAGTAATAGACGGCAATAATCAGGCGATAGCCAGAGCCTACAACGAAGTTAATTAAGGAGAATTTAGATGGCTACTCCGGATCATCTATTAAAAGACTGGGACGGCTTTGTCCCTGGGGCGGTACTAACATCGTTCTCAAAACCGCAAGAATGGGTATATAGCGACAACAATTCACATACGTACAGCGTTGCAGATTGGAGAGTCGAGAAGCCTATTTTTAACGAAGAGCACTGTATCCATTGCCAATTTTGTTGGGTTTATTGCCCGGATACCTCTATTATCTCAAAAGATAAAAAGTTTTCGCATGTAGACTATGTACACTGTAAAGGGTGCGGTATATGTGCCGAGGTATGTCCTACAAATCCGAAATCTCTAATTATGTTTATGGAGAGAACTCCGGACGAGGAAGCATTGGCTAATTGGCCTAAAAAAGAGAAAAAATCTAGCGAGGAGAATAACTAATGGAACTTGAAGCTAGAGTAGTATGGGACGGTAATACGGCTGCGTCTCAGGCTATGAGACAAGCGCAATGCGACGTTGTGGCAGCCTATCCGATTACACCTTCGACGCCGATAGTACAAAACTATTCGCAATATGCGGCTGATGGCGATATAAACGGCGGCGAATTTGTTATGGTTGAATCCGAACATGCCGCTATGAGTGCCTGCGTCGGTGCTGCCGCTGCCGGCGGTAGGGTTGCTACGGCGACAAGCTCACAAGGTTTTGCGTTGATGGTGGAGGTATTGTACCAAGCTAGCGGTATGAGGCTCCCTATAATCCTGAACGTCGTAAACAGAGCTCTTGCGAGTCCACTGAATATTCACGGTGACCACTCTGATATGTATCTGGGTCTTTTAAGCGGATGGTTAAACGTTTGTGCGTTTAATCCGCAAGAGGTATATGACATGAACCTTTGCGCCTTTAAAATAGGTGAAAATCTAGGTGTTAGGCTTCCGGTTATGGTTCATCAAGATGGATTTTTGACAAGCCATACAAATGAAGTTGTTACGCCGATGAGCGATGAAGAGGCATATAAATTTGTAGGCCCTTATATTGTTCACAACGCTATGCTTGATTTTAAAAACCCTATAACATACGGTGCGCAAACAGAAGAAGAGTGGCATTTTGAGCATAAAGCAAATCAAAATGCGGCAATTATGAGTGCAGATTCTGTAATCGAAGAGGTGTTTGCCGAATTTGAAAAACTAACAGGCAGAAAATACAAATTTATCGAGTCGTATCAAACAGAAGATGCGGATGAGATAGTAGTGGCTATCGGTAGTGCGACCGGAACGCTCAAGCTGACCGTGGATAAGCTCAGAAAAGAGGGTAAAAAAGTCGGTCTTGTCGCTATTAGGGTTCTTAGACCGTTTCCGAAAGCAGAACTTGCCAAAATCCTTAAAAATGCTAAATCCGTAGCCGTCCTTGACAGAAACGCACCGATGGGTACAACCGGCGTAATGTTTAACGATGTGTGCGCTGTAATGTTGGATAACGGTATCTCCGTTCCTGTCCTAAACTATACTTACGGCCTCGGTGGTAGAGACACCACTATAGCCCATCTATCCAAAGTGTACGAAGATTTGGCAGAGTGTACAAAAGCCGGAAAAAGAGTTAAGCCGTTGATACAGCATATCAACCTAAGAGGCAAAGAACTCAGCTTTTTTGATGCGAAATAAAGGGTAAAAAATGAGCGGTATAAAAGAAATAAAAAATCTAAAAGAGTTCTCTACCTCATTAGAGAGATTTGAGGGGGGGCACAGGTTGTGTCCGGGATGTTCTCACTCTATTATCGTTAGAGAGATTCTAAACGCTACCGACTATAACCTTGTTGTGGGTTATGGTACGGGATGCCTTGAGGTGTGCACATCTATCTATCCGTTTACGAGTTGGGATGTTAGCTCTATCCATATAGGATTTGAGAATGCCTCTACTGCCGTAGCGGGTGCCGAGTCTATGTATAAAGTTTTAAAAAGAAAAAATAGACTTCCGGGCGGAGATGAGAGACCTACAAAATTCATAGCTTTTGCAGGCGACGGCGCTACATACGATATCGGCCTTCAGTGGATTAGCGGATGCCTTGAGAGGGGTCACAATATGGTATATGTATGCCTTGATAACGAAGGGTATATGAATACCGGCGGACAAAGAAGTTCATCGACACCTATCGGCGGTGCCACTACAACATCTCCTGCAGGTAGAGAGTCGTACGGTGAGAAAAACAAGAAAAAAGATATTATAGGTATTATGGCCGCCAGCGGCGCAGAGTTTGTTGCACAGGTATCTCCGTCACACTGGAAAGATATGGTAAAAAAAGTACATAAAGCTTTTGAAACCGAAGGCCCTACGTTCCTTAATGCTGTCAGCCCTTGTCCTACCGAATGGAAATTTGAGCCGCACAGAGGTATGGAGCTAAACGAGCTTGCCGTTGAGTCATGCGTATTCCCGCTTTTCCAAATCGAACACGGTACGAAACTAACGGTAACTTATAAACCTAAAAATAAAATTGCAGTTAGAGATTATCTTGGCGAACAAGGGAGATTTAAGCACCTGTTTAAATCTGAAAACGCCCACATTATTGAAAAACTACAAAAAGACGTAGATGAGAGATGGGAATATCTCCTAAGAAGAGAGGAGGCGGGGGTATAACCCCTCTCCCTCTCAACTAGCTACTTTTAAACACTTCTTGCTAACCCATCTAAGAATTAATCAGACTAAATACCTGTATATCTTCTAATAGGCATAGATGCCATTTCGTTATATGCTTTCATCGCTTTTTTCTTTGTTAAATCGACAAATTCAGTTTGCGTCTCTCTTCTTTCATCCAGTCTTGCTTTTGAGGCCATCATTATTGCTGTCGTAGCTACTATGAGATTTTGTGTTTCAAACTTTGGAAAAGCTTTTGCCGGATCTGTAGCGTTTTGTTTTTCGGTTTTAGCAGAGTTTAATGCGGTGGTCTGATTTTGCTTGGAAGTATCTTCTTGCTGTTTTTCCTGTTGTTTTCTCTCTGGTTGAACGTGTTTTACAAACAGTTCGTTTGATTCAGTGCCGATGAGGAGCTGTTGTCTATTTTGGTTTTGTTCATCGACTTTTTTTTGCTCCAGCTCTTTTGACTGGAGCTGCGGGAGTATTTTTTTTGAGACATAGTCGTCAAACGACCAGTTTTTGTATTGGGTAGCCGCCTTGGTGTCGGTTCTCTCTAGTATGTTTGGGTAGTATATAAACTTGGCAAAACTCGGATGTATCGGCGACATATTTTTAAAACCTAATTAATTATTCAGTCCAAATCAACAATCTGCCATTTTCTTAAAAAAGAATCGTCGCACTCTATGATCTCTTTTTCTTTTAGCAGCCCTATAACGTTTTTATCACAAACAGTATCTTTTGGCCACCCCCTTGCATAGCCGTCTTTTTCGGTTTTTGCGGTAGCGTCAATTAATATAACATTATTATAAACAAAAATATCTCTTTTTGCGTCAATATTATTTAATAATCTCCAAAATAACATATATGGATTGTCTAAATCGTTATTTTTATTATCGAATAAAACAAAAATCTTTCCATATCTGCTAAATTGCGAAATATTTTTAAATATTTCGTCTGCACTTTGGCTTCTCTCAAGCTTGATACATATCGTCTTGTTAGGTGTATCCTCAAGATATATTTTTGTCTCCCTTACCCCGTCTATCGCTTCGCTGAGCAACTCATTTAGTTTTGTCTCTTCGATTTGTCCGAAAGTTTCCGTTTTTATTTTTGTCTCGGTTAGGTCAATTCCCAGTTTACCGCCGTAGGCAAAATCGTTACTAGAGTGATCTAGTGCGTCCAAGACACCTTCCGATACAAGGAGGTTGGTGATATCAAAACGGTTTGCAATGTAATCAACAATTTTCGGATAATCTCTCAAATTTGGGGCATCTTTTGGGAAAAATACGGCGTGCTTTACAAAACTCATCTGTCCGACACCCCAAAAAGCGTGCATAGTTTGTTTGGCATGGCCAGGATATAGCGTATCTATTTTTGCCAAAATCAGGTTATGAAATACACCGTTTTCCGGCATTGCATAATCGGTTACGTCCGGTGCAGTTGTTTTGATTAACGGCAAAAATATCCGCTCGGTTGCGAATCCCATATATTTATCTTCAATGGGCGGTTTACCGACGACCGTAGCGTAGAAAATAGGATTTTTTTTACTTGTTACGGCTGTAATATCCAAAAACGGATACTCCTCAATAGGTGTGTAATATCCGGTATGATCGCCAAAAGGTCCCTCTGCTCTTGTTTTTGAGGTATCGACGAACCCTTCGATAACAAAATCGGCATCGTATGGAACATCGAGGTCTACGGTCTTGCACTTTACGGTTTTTGCACTCTCCCCTCTGATAAGCCCGTATAGCATCAATTCAAAAAAACCTTTTGGCATAGGGGCAGTGGCGCACCATGTATATAGTGGGTCTCCACCGATTGCTATTGCGACCGGCATTTTTTTGCCGGCTTTTTTGTATTCGTGAAAAAAGTGGTTTGAGTCTTTGTGTATCTGCCAGTGAAGTCCTAGGGTGTTATCGGAAAAAAGTTGAAGTCTATACATCCCGACATTTTTCATATCCCCGTCCAGACTTTTCGTATAAATCTGCCCCATTGTAATAAAGGGGCCGCCGTCTTCGCTCCATGTGGTTAGAATCGGCATAATCTTTGATAGTTCATCCGGTTTATACACAACTTCCTGACACGGAGCCGATGATGCTTTTTGCGGGAATACATGGCGGAGTGAGATTAGCTCTTTTAGTTTTGCTATCTTTTCGGAAAATGTTTTCGGTTTTTTAAACTTTAAAAGTCCATCGATTTTTCTTGCTATATTCTCAAAATCACCGCCAAAGACTATTTCACATTTTTTTTGGCTACCGAAAATGTTTACCAAAACGGGAACCTGAAACTCTATCCCTCTTTTTTTATCTATCGGATTTGTGAATAAAAGAGCCTTCGGATTCTCCTTTTTCATCTCGACGTAAGAGGCGTGGGCAATCTCAAGGTATATATCCGTTTTAGCCTCTATTACTTTGATTTCATCGTGTTTTTTTAGGATTTCGATAAAAGCTTGCGAGTTCATTTTTTCCCTTTTAAAAAATCTTCTATTTCTATTTTTGTCCGCTTGTAAATTTGCAGGTAGATACCGCCTATCTCGACCGCTTTTTTTGCATAAATGAGTGCTTCGGAGGGTTTGTTTTGTCTAAGAAGAGAGTTTGCCAGATTGTTTAGATTCTGGGGGTTTTGCGGCTCATTTTTTAGTATCTCTTTGTACATTGTTGTAGCCGATTGATATTCACCCTCTTCATAATACAGATTTGCAAGCGCAAACATCACGTTTGTATCTTTAGGGTATTTTGAGAGGAGTGCAGTGAGGGCCTTTTTTGTCCCAAAAATATCTTTTGTGCCGATTTTATATTCGTCGATGGCTGAAACTATATCTTTACGGCCTATAGAGGTTGGAATTGTATTTTGCGGGAGTGCCAATATGGCTATTTTCCCACTTTTTTCAAACATTTTCTCAAATCTTGAAAACTCAAACTCTATTTTCCCCCCTTCCGGAGAGGATAAAAAAATCTTTCCACGGACGGCATCGTATCCGAATGCTACCGAGTAGTGCCAGACCGGAAAGCTCTCGTTTCCAAGGTTTAAGAGTAAAACTACCGGATTGTCGTTTGAAAGCTCAGATAATACCCCCTCAAAACTATCCGGTTTGTATATTATGAGACCGTAGCTTCTGAGTGTTGCCGAGAGTTCGTATTCCAAAGAGCCTTTTAGTTTCGGGGTGAACATAGAGCCGATGATCTCCTGTTCGCTAAACGGGATCTGCCTGTGCTCCAAAATTGAGTATACGGCTGAGGGGCCACATAGATATTGCTGTTGCGGATATAGTTTTACCGGAATCTCTTTTGTTTTGCTGTGTAAGGTTTGGGCAATATGGGAGTAATCTTTGTGTGTGCATCCGGCAAAGAGGAGCGCCGCCGCAAGCAGCGCCGCAAACTCTTTTTTTATCTTGTAGGCCTTGTAAAGCTGAATATGTCTGTAAAACCTAAAATATCGGTAATAAGGAGCAGGACAAAAATAGCCGCCACAACCACCACGGCATCGCCGCCGGCAGGGAGTTTGTCAATTTTGTCGTTTAGATCCTGAAGCTCGTTAGGGGTTAGCCTTGCTATCCTGTCTTTTATGATGTTTTTTTCTATCCCGAGAGAGGTTAGTTTTTCCTCTAGCTCTTTTGAGGCAAGTACAGCTTCTACCGATGGTTTTTCGGTGATACCGAGCGATTGTTTGGTTGTTACTATTTGGGCAAAAAGAGAGCTTGAAAACAGTGAAACGGAAACCATGAGTGCGATGAAGAGTTTTTTCATAGCCTTATCCTTTCAGTGATTTGCTTCTTGAGTGCACATACGCCACTAGCTCTTTGGCGTTTTCGGCCGGAAGGTCAGGTATCATACCGTGCCCTAGATTAAAAATATGCCCGTTTTCGTTTTTAAACAGTTGCAGTAAATCTTCGGCTCCGGCTATCATCTGCTCTCTGTCGTATAGTCTGGATGGCTCCAGATTACCCTGAAGGGCATATCTATCAAACACCTTTTCCTTGGCGAGTCTCATCGGAGTCCCCCAGTCAACGCCGAATACGTCAAATTGGCCGTAGATTTTGTCCATATAGGTTCCAACACCTTTTGAGAACAAAATAACCGGAACGTGCGGCCTCTCTTTTTTGATAAATTCACTGATTTCAAGCATATATTTCCAGCTAAACTCAAAAAATTTATCCTCCTCCAATGCTCCGCCCCAACTGTCAAATACCTGTACGGCATCGGCTCCTGCATCTATCTGATTTAGGAGATATTTTTTTATGCTCTCCGTTAGCATAGAGAGGAGAGCTTTCATAAAATCCGGATTTTTATAGACCTCTTTTTTGATTTTCTCAAAAGTTTTGCTACCCTGACCCTCTACCATATATGTGGCAAGCGTCCACGGGCTTCCGGCAAAACCGATTAGGGCTTTATCCGCAGGAAGGCTTTTTCTGATTGCGCTTACCGCTTCGTATACATAGCCTAGATTATCCTCGGGTGCTTTGGAGAGTCTCTCCAGATCCGAGATAGTGGCTAGCGGATCATGAAACACAGGCCCTTTTTTTTCGATAAATTCGAGCTTCATCCCCATCTCAAGCGGAATTACGAGTATATCGCTAAATAGTATTGCCGCATCTACGTCTAATATATCAATCGGCTGAAGCGTTGCCTCTGCCGCCAGATCCGGACGTCTGCAAAAATCTATAAAATCTTTTGCTTTTGCCCTTGTGGCTCTGTATTCAGGCAGGTATCTACCGGCTTGCCTCATCATCCATATCGGGGTATGTTTTGTAGGTCTTTTGAAACATGCGTCTATAAAAGTCATTAATGCCCTCCGGCTTTATGTAGGAAAAACAGTGCCAATGATAGGCCGAGAATCGAAATAGCCAGATATAGCATCTCCAAAGCGCCGTTAAACGACATATCGAGAACCATTTGGAAGTACTTGACGATAAGCACCATGATGATAACTTTTGCTATCTTGTCTTTTAGTTCATCAAGAGAGTGAATTTCCAGTATCTGTGATGATTCGCTCTCTTTTGCTTCGTCAATTTGCGATACAAATAGCTCATAAATACCGAAACTAAAAATAAGTAGGACGACGGCTATCAGATATAGGTCTATCGCTCCGATAAGCTCTCCTACGACTTTTGCATGCAAATCGTAGCTATGATCGCCTAGAATGTAATATCCCCACGTTTTTAGCAGTACGTCTATCATGTCCAGTGAGCCTATGATAAAAAGCACCATGGAGCCTAGTAGGCTAGAAATTACTGCCAAGATTACCAGAAGCCTACTTCTCCAAAGCGTCCCCTCAAAAATATTTTCAATCCAAGAGCTATCTTTTGCATCTTCAGCCCTTGCCTTTTCGAGGTGCTTTTGTTGTTCTTCTTGTGTATGCTCCATTATTTCACCTCCTGCATTGCTATCCACTCTTTTGCTATTCTAACGGCATTTGTCGCAGCTCCGACCCTGAGGTTGTCTGCAACTATCCATAGGTGTAGTATGTTTGGATTGAAGTTATCTACTCTGATTCTCCCGACATAAGTATCGTTTTTGCCGGATACTGGACGAGGCATAGGATACACGGATTTTGACGGCTCGTCTTCTACTATGATCCCGTCCGCTTTGCTTAGTGCCTCTCTGGCTTTTGCGGCATCGACGGGCTTTTTGCATCTGATAGTTACCGCTTCGCTGTGCCCCCTAAGCACCGGAACTCTGACGCACGTTGCGGAGACCTCCATGTTTTTGTGCATTATTTTTTGGGTCTCATTGACCATTTTCATCTCTTCTTTTGTGTAACCCGTGTCAAGGAAGCTATCTATCTGAGGGATGAGGTTTAGGGCTATTTGATGGACAAACTTTTGCGGTTTATACTCGTCCAATTTGAACTCAAAAAACTTTTTCATCTGATCGACTAGCTCTTCCATGGCTTGCATGCCTGCACCGCTTGTCGCTTGATAAGTGGCTATGTCGATTCTCTCTACGTCAAATAGCTCATCGAGAGGCTTTAGAGCTGTTACCATCTGGATTGTGGAGCAGTTAGGGTTTGCGATTATTCCGGTTTTCCCCCACTCCTTGATGTCCTCTTTGTTGACTTCAGGGACTACTAGCGGCACATCCTCTTGCATCCTAAAATGGCTAGTATTGTCGATGACTACTGCTCCGGCTCCTGCAGCATACGGGGCGTATTTTGCCGATACGCTTCCTCCGGCACTAAAAAGGGCGATTTCGACACCCTCTTCTTTAAAGACACTCTCAGTCAACTCTTGTACCGCTATCTCTTCGCCATTATACTGAACAGTTTTGCCGAGGCTGTTTTTGCTCGCAAGCGGTACCAGTTTTTTTATAGGAATTTTGAACTCCTCTAACACCTCTATCATCTCTTGCCCTACCGCTCCGGTCGCTCCGGCAACGGCTACGATGTACTCTCTCACTCGTTTATCCTTTTTAGTTTATAGGTTTTGTAAAATATCGTCGGTATCTATCGTGTCGCCGTCGGTTAGTATTGCTACCCGTTCGCATACCGAGATTAGCTCTCTAATGTTTCCGGGCCAGTTGTGAGCTGTGAGAGCCTCTTTGGCCCCTTCGGTCAAGGTGTGTTTTTTGACCCCGTATTTTATAGATGTTTTTTCAAATACAGCCTCTGCTATCGGTACGATCTCCTCTCTTCTATCTCTTAGCGGGGGTATTTTGACCGGAATCGTATTTAGTCTGTAGTATAAATCCTCACGAAATAACCCGTCTTTTATATTTTTGTCAATATTGACGTTTGTGGCGGAGACGATTCTGACATCTATTTTTATCGGCTTTGTACCACCCAGTCTGGTGATCTCTTTGTCTTGCAATACTCTTAGGAGTTTTGATTGTAGCGGGTATGGCATCTCTGCTATCTCATCCAAAAACAGAGTTCCCCCCTGTGCCATCTCAAATCTTCCGACCTTGCTAGTTTGAGCGTCGGTAAAAGCCCCCTTTTCGTAGCCAAACAGCTCACTTTCTATGAGATTATCGGGAATCGCCGCCATATTAATAGCAATAAAAGGTTTATCTGCTCTACTTGAATTTTTATGGACAAAATTTGCAAACACCTCTTTACCGACCCCGCTCTCTCCAAGAAGGATAATTGCCACATCGGTCATTGCCGCTTTTTTGGCTACGTCTATAGCTTTTGAGACTGCTTGCGACATAGCGGTAAAACCGTCATTTTGGCTACTATCCTTAGTGGCCTGCTTTGACTCCTCTTTTGTTGTCGGAGAGGGGGCTAGGATTTGGGTTGTCTGCTGTGCCGAAGCCTCTTTATTTTCGGATGCTTTTTGGATAGCACTTATTAGCGTTTGGATCTCAAACGGTTTTGTAATAAAGTCCCTGACTCCAAGCCTGATTGAGTCTATTGCACGGTTTAGAGTAGCGTTTCCTGTTATGATAATAACAGGAAACCTTCCGCCAAGCTCTTTTACAAACTCCAATCCATCCATGCCGGGCATTGTAAGATCCGATATGATCAGCTCGAAAGTATCGTCTAAGGATTTTAAAGCCTCTTTGGGGTTTTTGAAAGTTTTTAGCTCATACTCCGGATAGCACAAAAATGCCATTTCCAGAGATTTTCGCATATTTATATCGTCTTCAACTAGCGCAATTTTCACGCCAAAAGCCTTATTTATTGATTCTCGTATAGTCCGATAATAGCAAAATCTTCTTTAAAATCAACGTTTACAAGGGTTGGAGAGGTTCTTAGCGTGGCACTCTCTTGTGCCGATAATGATGTAGCTTTGGTATCGGTTTTTGTAAAAGCTTTGTTTTGCAAAAGCAACAATACAATCTCTTCCTTGTGCTTTTCGACAAACTCTTTTTCGTTTTGGGCATCTTGATCGTTGGGGATGGTAAAAAAGTGATTCGGTTTGTCGAATCCGGCCGTCATTTTTTTGGAGATTACAATTTTATCTTTGTAGGCAACTATGTTTTTTGATTCAAAAGTGTAAGTGAAGTAGTATTCGCCCCCGAAGAGGGCGATGGAGATTATTTGTAGGCAGAAGCCAATTCTGGATACCATTTATTCCCGACTACTTTTAGTTCCATTTCAACTTCGCAAAAATCTTTTGCGCATTTTGTCTCTACGATGTTTGCATGTTTAATCATGGATGCTACGCAAGTTTTTACTTGTGATCTTTGAACAACCATGTTTTTTACTATATCGAACCCTTCAACTTTTACGCCGTTTAGCTTTTCAGCCAAAAGTCTATACGCATCTGCTATAGCCGCTTTTTTGGCAAGAGCCAAAGCCTGATAGTTTGATATAGTATTTTCAGGCGATACACCTTGACCTATAACCGATAGAGTTACCGAGTTATTGTTGTTAAGTACTACGCTTTTTTCCTCTACTACTACATCCGCTTTTGCGTCTGCCGCAGGGGTGCTTGCAAATAGAGACGAAGCCAACAATGCCGCAAGAACTAGCTGTTTTTTCATCTTTTTATCCTTTATTTTTATTCGCTTGGAACTGTTTTGTAATCGCCGCTTGTATAATTAGGGCACTCGGAGTTATCATTGATGATGTACTTCGTCTTTTTGATAACTTTTTTAGGTTGCGTAACTTCAGGTTGCTTTTCAGCGCAACCGGCAAAAAAGATTCCCATACAGACCGCAACGGATATGTAGAATAACTTCATCGTAACACCTTTTATAGTCTTGTTTCCGGCCCACAATTATTGATTTGAATCATAGGCTCCGAGCCGCCGGAGTTTTTTCTAAGTAGCTTACTATCAACCTCCGCCTTAAAACTGCATCCAGCAAAAAATGTTCCTAAAAATGCCGTAACCGCAATCAAGATAATTTTTTTCATATTTGTGTCACTTTTTTTATGGAATTAAAACTATTTTATACAAGTTCGTTTGAATTTTCGCTTTCATCGCCCGACTCTCCGTCCTCGGCTTCTGCTTTAGGGCATCTGGCGATATCTACTACAAAATCGTTTTCATCCACTCTGACTATCATTACACCGCTTGCATTTCTGCCTGTTTGTCTGATTGTTTGCATATCTACTCTAATCATTTTGCCGCTTGAGGTTAGCGCCATTAGCTCCATCTCCTCGTCGGCTATCACGACACCAACCATATCGCCGGTTTTTTTGGTCAGCTTCATCGCTATAACGCCTTTGCCGCCTCTGGATTGATGTCTATATTCGTTTGCCTCGGTTCTTTTTCCAAATCCTCTTTCGCTAACGGTCAAAATCTCTTCATTTTCGTTTTTGAGGGCATTGGCCCCGACTACATAGTCTTCCCCGACTTTGAATCTAATTGCCGTAACACCCCTAGCGCTACGCCCAAGCTCTCTGACGCCGCCTTTCCCTTCCAAGTCGGCTCTAACGTCAAATCTGATGCACATACCTTTTTTGGTCAGGATGAAAAACTCTTTGTGCTCGGTATTTACGATAAGGGCGGTGATTAGCTCATCGTCATCGTCAAGCGTAATAGCCCTGATTCCAACGTTTCTAACATTTGAGAATTCGCTTAGGTTTGTTCTTTTGATGATACCGTTTTTGGTAAAGAACGCTAACGATTTTTCTTCACTAAAGTCGGTGGTCGGAATTACCGCTTTTATTTGCTCTTCCGGCTGTAGATTTAGCAGGTTTACGACCGCCTTTCCTTTTGCTGTTCTTCCTGCTTCCGGTATTTTGTAGACTTTTAGCCAGTAGAGTTGCCCTTTGTTTGTTACAAACATGAGGGTGTCGTGTGTGTTGCAGACAAAGAAGCTTTCGATAAAGTCGTCTTCGTATGTGGTAACGGCCAGCTTCCCTTTGCCCCCCCTGTTTTGTCTCTCATAAGACTTCAGATTTACCCGCTTGATATACCCTCTGTGCGTCATCGTAACGACCATAGGCTCATTTGGAATTAGGTCTTCTACGTCGATATCTTCGTAGTCTTCCGTAATTTCCGTAACTCTTTTTTGGCTAAATTTGTCGGCTATCTCTTGGAGCTCCTCTTTGATTACGCCGTTTAACAAATCTTCGCTTTTTAGTATGGATGATAGCCTCTCTATCTCTTTCATTAGCTCCGCATACTCGTTTTCTATCTTGTCTCTCTCAAGACCGGTTAGTCTTTGGAGTCTCATATCGAGGATTGCCTGAGCTTGTATCTCGCTTAGTGAGAATCTATTTATTAGCCCCTCTTTTGCAGTTTGCGGGTCTTTTGAGGCACGGATGAGGGCTACTATCTCGTCTATGTTGTCAAGAGCGATTCGTAAACCCTCCAAGATGTGCGCTCTGTCTTTTGCCTTTTGAAGTTCAAAGATTGTCCTTCTGATGACGATTGTCTTTCTGTGTCCCAAAAATAGATTGAGCAGCTCAAGGAGGTTAAATACTTTCGGCTCTTTGTTGACGATTGCAAGCATAATAACGCCGAAAGTCGTGGATAGTTGAGTGTGTTTAAAGAGGTTATTTAGGACTATTTCGGCCATCGCATCTTTTTTTAGCTCGATTACGACCCTCATCCCGTCTCTGTCGGATTCGTCTCTAACTTCGGATATTCCGTCTATCACTTTATCTTTTGAGAGCTCGGCTATATCCTCTACGAGTTTTGCCTTGTTGACCTGATACGGCAATTCGTCGATTACTATAATCTCTTTGTTTTGTTTTTTCTCAATGTGAGTTTTGCCTCTTAGACGTATTCTTCCACGTCCCGTTCTGTAGGCCTCATATATCCCTTTGGTTCCGAATATCGTGCCGCCTGTCGGAAAGTCAGGCCCTTTTACAAAGCCCATCATATCGTCTACCGTAGCATCTTTGTTCTCTATCAAAAACAGTAGCGCATCTATCAGTTCATTTAGATTGTGCGGAGGGATATTGGTTGCCATACCTACGGCGATACCGCTAGAGCCGTTTAGGAGGAGATTCGGGAGACGGCTAGGGAGTACTGCCGGTTCGTCCATACTTCCATCGTAGTTTGCCACAAAATCTACCGTATCTTTGTCGATATCTTTTAGTAGCTCTTCCGATATGGCGGTCATTCTGGCTTCGGTATATCTCATTGCCGCTGCGCCGTCGCCGTCTACCGAGCCGAAGTTTCCTTGTCCGTCAACTAGCGGAGCCCTCATGGAGAAGCTTTGTGCCATACGAACCAATGCATCATATACGGAGGCGTCGCCGTGCGGATGGTATTTACCGATTACGTCACCCACGATACGGGCTGATTTTTTGTAGGCCGATCTTGGGGAGAGGGAGAGTTCGTTCATCGCATAGAGGATTCTTCTGTGAACCGGCTTTAGGCCGTCTCTCGCATCCGGCAACGCCCTGCCGATGATTACGCTCATAGAATAATCAAGATAACTCGATTTTACCGAATCTTCAATCGAGGTTTCTACTATGTCTTCATTTGCGTCAAACAAATCGCTCATTTAAAACCTTTGGCATTTTTTATTGCCGTGATTTTATCTTAAGTTTGCTTTAAAAATAGGGGTTTGATGTTATTTTGTAGGGGGATACGGGGTGAGGGGGAAACCCCCTCGGAAGACAACTTATTTAGTTGCGTTTTTTTCAGCTTTTTTAGCTGGTTTTTCAGCTTTTTTTTCAGCTTTTTTTTCTGTTTTGTTAGCGTCAGAAGCGAAAACAGATGTAAGACCAAGAACAACAAGTAGAGCAAGAACTTTTTTCATTGAGAAACCCTTTAAAGAAATATGCAGCTTTAGGCTGTCGAATGAAATTATAAAAAAGTTATTGTGAAAAAAGAGTGAAATATTTTTAAGTATTAAAATTTTTTTTTATTTTTCCCATTTTAGTTCAAATTTCGTCCCTCTTTTTATTTCCGATTCTACGTTTATCTCAATAAAGTATTCGTCGCATATCATTTTGACGATATTTAGCCCTATGCCAAACCCTCCGTTTGCATCGTCGAATCTGGAGTATCTGGCAAAAATATCTTTTAGCTTCTCTTTTGGAATCCCTTTGCCTTCATCCTCCACCCAAAAGCGTTGTTCTTCTGCCCCGACAATGATTTTTCCACCGGTTTTGTTGTATTTGATTGCATTGGAGAGGAGATTATCGATGAGAATTCTTGCTTTATTTTTATCCATATAAATCGTAGAAGAGGAGAGGGCGGTCTCGAATTTTATATTTTTGACATCCGCCAACTGCTCAAAATATTCGATCCGCTCATTAAGCATCTTGTCGATCTCTATCGTCTCGTCTTTGTTTTGGTGTTTCCCGTGAAGAGCCATAAAGCTGAGATCTTGATATAGGCTTGATATAGTTTTTGCGGCATTGTCTATCCGGAGAATTTTTCTAAGCGTCTTTGGGTCGAGAGAGGCTTTGTCTATCGTCTCTACACTCATCGTGATTGCGGATAACGGAGTATTCAGCTCATGTGTCGTATCTTTTATGAAACTATCCAGTTTTGATATGTAGTCTCTTATCGGTTTTAAGAACAGTTTTGAAAGAAAATAGGCCAAAACAATAATAAAAATAAACGATAAAACCATTATCCCAAATAGATGCCCCCGTACTTCGGCAAGCTCCGGATCTATATTGTGCCCTCTTATTATGAGATATTTTGCGTTTAGGTTTTCAAGCTCTATTCTGTCTACAAAAAACATATATCCATTTTGTTGGTAAAAGTTTTTTTTGAGGTTTACGGGCGATGTAAACGTCGAAAAAATGAGCTTTTTTTTGCCGTCGAAAATGGCTATATCAAAACGCTTATCCTCCGCATAGTACAGTTCAATCTCCTCAATTCGCTTGAGATCATAGATGGAGTTTACGACTTTTTCGGAGTAGATTTGCATAGAGGAGCGTCTGTTTTCCAAGAATATGTTTTTTTGGTAGTTGTAGTAGATGATGGACATCCCGACCAAAAATAGGCTCGTTGAGACGACATACAAAAATACGAATTGCGCTAGAGATTTTTTTTCAACCTGCAACAAGCATATACCCTTGACCTCTCGTGTTTTCTATAAGCTCTTTGCCTATTGTTTTTCGGATATTTTTGATGTATGTCCGAAGGCTCATCTCACTAGGTTCGTCTTCATAATCCCACGCATTTTCAAAAATCATTTGAGGAGTTACTATCTTGCCTCTGTGTCTTAAGAGGAGTTTTAGGATTAGGCTCTCTTTTTTGGATAGGTGTATGGTCTCCCCGTCCCTTTGAATTCTGTTTGAGTCTAAATCAAAATAAACGCCGTTTCCGATTGATATTTTTTCGTCTGCTTTGTGATAAAAAACCCTTTTTGAGATACTTTTTACCCGTAGCAATAACTCTTTTAGTTCAAACGGTTTTTTGAGATAATCATCACATCCGGCCTCAAAAGCCCTTGATAGATCCTCGATTCCGTTTAGAGAGGTTAGAAATATAGCGGGGGTCTCGTTTCCTTCACGTCTTAGTTTTGAGAGAAGGTCGAATCCGTTCATGAGGGGGACTTTTACATCCAATAAAAAAATATCGAATTTCTCTTCGTAGGCCATATCAAAAGCCTCTTCGCCGTCTGTTGCCAGTTTTACGTCGTAGCCGTTTTCTTCTAGGTACTCTTTTATTATCTCGGAGAGTTGGGCATCGTCTTCCATCAGTAGGACTTTTGCGTTCATCTTTATAAACCCCGTTTTTTGGTTAGATTGTATCAAATTTTGGGGCGGCGGATACTTTTGTGACGTTTCCGGCAATAAGAAAAATATCTTTTAAGTAATAAAGGTGTTATAATTATGTAAATTCTTGTTTGGGCTACCTTAAGTTAAGTGAGGGTGTCGTATGCAAAAACTAATCTTCGGCTCAAAGGTCTACAATAAAGAGGGAAAAGAGATCCCTATAAAAAACCTCGTTACCCAAAGCGGTAAAACGGCATTTATCATTGTTTTTAATAGAAATCAAAACACAAAGCACGCTTGCAAAGTATGGAGTGCAAAGCTGGAAAAGCATGCCAAAAAAGGGCTAAAAGTCTATAAAATACTAGCTTTTAAAAGCAATATGGATGAGCTTTTCAAACACAGTTTTGAAAATGCAATAAATGGATTTTGTTGCGATTTTGACGAGGCCGATATATTGGCTATGTACGGCAACTGCTCAAGAAAAATATACAACGCCGCAAAATGTGCGAACGACGATACTGTTGCGGTGGCGGTATTCGGGGAGGACAAGAATCTGGTATTTATGCACTCCGAACACTACAGCGAAGCGGCGGTAAAAAAGCTAGAGTCGGCGATTTAGCGCAGCTTACAGCGTTTACTTAGTATCATTTGCGAAAAAGAAACGGATGATTTAAGTTTTGAAGACAATAGCGATAATAGGCAAGCCGAATGTCGGCAAAAGCTCCTTGTTTAACAGGATTTTGGGCTTTAGAGATGCCATCATAAGCGATGTAGCCGGAACGACGAGAGATGTAAAACGGAGAGTTTTTCAGACTTTCAAAGGAAAAGCTGAGCTTTGGGATACCGGCGGTATAGAGGATAGAGATGAGCTGTTTGATAGGGTCAAGGAAAAATCTCTCAGCGCCGCCGAAGAAGCCGATATACTTCTATTTGTCTGTGACGGCAAAAACTCTCCAAGCGATGAGGAGAGAAAACTTTTTTTTAGACTTCAAAAGCTTAATAAACCGCTTGCCCTTGTAGTAAATAAAGTGGATAACGAAAAAGAGAATGAGGCTGGATGGCAGTTTCTCGAATTTGGTGCAAAAAACTACTTTTTGGTCTCCGTCTCCCATAACAGAAATATCACAAAACTACTAAGCTGGATAGATTCGCATCTTGATATCGAAGAGAGTGAGGCCGCAATCGAAGTCGAAGAGGGTGGCTATGACGACGATGAGAGTCTGGAGGATTTTTTGGACGATACGGAAGAGGGTGTCGAAGGAGGGCATGTAAGCGGTGACATCAGGGTTGCTATCATCGGGCGGGTAAACGTCGGCAAAAGCTCTTTGCTAAACGCCCTAACAGGATCCAACCGCTCCATAGTAAGTCCGGTAGCGGGAACTACGATAGATCCGGTGGATGAGACCGTAGAGTTTGGGGAGCGCTCTATCACATTTATCGATACGGCCGGAATAAGAAAAAGAAGCAAAATAGTCGGGATCGAGAAGTGGGCGCTTGATAGAAGCGAAAAGGCGCTAAAGGATGCCGATGTGGCGATACTTGTTTTGGATGCCAGTGAGGATTTTATAGAGCAAGACGAGAGGGTTGCCGGATTTATTGACAAGTATAAAACGGGGGCAATAATAGTCCTCAACAAGTGGGACCTGATAAAAAGAGAGCCTCAGGAGATTTTGGAAGATATAAAAGATAAGTTCAAATTTTTGGATTTTGCCCCGATCGTTACCGTGAGCGCACTCTCCGGCAAAAGGGTTCACAAGATTATGGATAAGGTGGTTGAGGTATACGAAAACTACTCCCAAAAAATCCCGACAAAAAAACTAAACGACATAATCAAAACGGCAAGTGATAGACACAAGCTTCCGGGTGATCATGGCAGAATCGTCCGGATAAAGTTTGCAACCCAGTATGCGACCAAGCCGCCGAAAATATCACTCGTTATGAACATTCCGTCATTGCATTTTAGCTATAGACGGTACCTGATAAACAACCTACGTGAAAACTTTAACCTAGAGGGAACCCCAATAATCATCTCTCCAAAAAGAAGGGGAGAGAGGGATGACGGCGAAGACGAGGGGTGAGTCGCCATTATCTATCGCATTTTGGACAAAGGCCGCAAAAGCATTCCTGACGTCTTTTATAGCCTCTTCCGGTGTCTCACCGTCCCCCATAACCCCTTTGAAGTCTTTGTAATACGCAAACCAACCACCGCCCTCATCCGGTGCCAAAGCTCTGACTATAATCTCATAATCCAGTTTTAAATATTCATTCGGTGTTTTATCTGTTTTCATGTTTTAGCTAAATTTTGGCGTATATTTTTTGCATAAAAATATATCTAGTTTTGAAAAAATATGTCTTAGCTTTAATGCTTGTAATAAAGCTTCTGGCTCTCGCAAATATTTCTATCGATATGGAATTTCAAAAGCAGAAAATTTCAATAAAGTTTACCATAAAGGGATTTTGGCATCTGCATCTCTCTTAATAAAAAAATCCCCGCAAAAGGAGGGTTGCGGGGATGCCGAGATGGTGATGCGACTTAGAATTAGATCGGGAATACCCTGATTGTCGGGTCTATCTCACGTCTTAGTACCGCCTCTATCGCATAGAGTGTACCTGTGCTGGATGTTGCGCAACCGTTGCAAGCTCCTAGGTATCTGATGAATACCTGAACGCCGTCCGGTTCGTCTTTGATGTCCAGTAGCTCAAGATTTCCGCCGTCCATAATTAGCATCGGCCTGATATGTTCATCCAAGGTTTTTTCTATTAGTTTTGTCTTTTTGACAACCGTCATAGATTTGAAATCATCGGTATTTACGGCGTGTGTTTGCGCCGCACCTTCCATCTCGGCTCTCGTCTCGGCCAATATATCTACCAGATAGTACTCTCTGTTTTCATGTCCGCCCGGTTTGATACACGATTTGCAAAATGCTCCGGCTTTTGTGTAGGCTGTTATCTCTTCGACTGTTTTTAAGTTGTTTAGTTTTATAACCTCTTTTATCGTAGCCAGACTGACCCGTGCGCATTCGCACACTATGGTCTCCTGCTCAAAGCTCTCCATGTCTACGCCCTTGTAGATTGAAGCTGCTTTTTTGATGACATCGTATGCCATTACCGAACAGTGCATTTTTTGAGGTGGAACGGCAGGCTCATCCGGATGGTCTCTTAGGGCAAACTCTACGTCTATATTTGTTATTTTGACCGCTTCATCTACGGTTTTGCCGATGCATAGCTCAGCCATCATATCAGAGCTTGCTATGGCAGTTCCGCAACCGAAAGATTTGAATTTGCTAGATTTTATTTTGTTATCGTACGGATCAACCGCCCAGTAAAGTCTCACAGCGTCACCGCAAGACTCTGCACCATAGTCCGCAACAATGAGCTTGCAACCCATATCGGCAGCCTCAATGTCTGTTATCTCCCCTCTATTGTGAGGATTATTCATTCTGTCGCTTACTTTTTTTGAGTATTGCTCCCAGATGGAGCCACCAATCAAATCATCTTTTGCCATAATCTATTCCTTTAAAAACATTTAATTAATCCTCAAAACTCAGGCAAAGCCCAAGTTTAGGTCTTCAGCAGACGGCTCTCGCAACTAGTTGCTCCAAAAACTCTCCCGCTTTTGCGGGCTTTTGCTTGGGACGTTAGTTGTTCTGTGGTGCATATGCATAGCTAGACGATATCTCTCTGAGCCTTTTTACCGCTATCGGAAACTCTTTTTTTGCCTGTGCTATCTCTTCTTTTGTCGTAAAACGGCTTAGGCTGATTCTAACGGCCGTATGGGCTAGCTCTTTATCGGCTCCGATTGCTATCATTATCGGGTTTGCCTCAAGATCCTCCGACGCACAAGCACTTCCGGTAGAACACCCTATACCGTTTTTGTTTAGATCCCAAAGCATTGATTCGCCCTCCACCCCTTTTATGGATATTAGGATTGTATTCGGCACTCTGTTTTCGCGACTTCCGACCACTATCACGTCTTCGATTTTTAGTAGTTCATCCTCAAGCTCGTCTCTTAGCGCTCTAACCGTTGTAAATTCATACTCCAAAGCATCGTTTGCCATCTCTGCGGCTAGACCCATCCCGACTATTAGGGGTACGTTTAGTGTCCCTGCACGCTTGCCTCCCATCTGCTCGCCGCCGTGAACAAGGTTTGTAATTCTGCGCGAATTTCTGACGTATAAACCGCCGATACCTTTTGGGCCGTGAAATTTATGAGCCGAAAAGGTCATAAAATCTGCCTTTACCTCTTGCATATCGACTTTTATTTTTCCTATAGCCTGACATCCGTCCGTGTGAAATAGCACTCCGGCCTCACGGCATATATCTGCTATCTCTTTTACCGGAAAAATAAGCCCTGTTTCGTTGTTTGCCCACATGATAGAGACTAGAGCGGTTCTCTCCGTGATGGATGCTTTGACGGTTCCGGCTTTGACGATTCCCTCGCTGTTTACCGGTACGTATGTTACTTTTACCCCTTGCTCTTCTAGCCATTTACAGGTTGCCGTTACAGAGGGATGCTCGACTGCACTTGTTACGATATGGTCTTTTGCACCGTTTGACGGGAGGATTACGTCATAGTATATCGATTTTAGTACGTGGTTATTTCCCTCGGATGCACCGGAATTGATGATGATGTCGTCTTCGTCGGCCGCATTTATTGCATTGTATAGCCTGTCCATTGAAGATCTGAGATATTGGTGGGTGTCGGTTCCGAATCTGTGTAGAGAGTTTGGGTTGCCGTATAGCTCACACCAAAAAGGTTCCATAGCCTCTCTGACTTTTGGATCGCAAATCGTCGTGGCATTGTTGTCGAGGTATGCCGTAATCATAGGAGTTTCCTTGAGATTTTTTAAATAGGATTTTATTTGTCTTATTTAACCAAAAAAGAGTTAAAACAATACTTAATCGACAATTCCTATCTATTCTGAATAGGACTGTTGCATTTTTTGTACCAGAGATTTTAAAAAAGGCTCCATTGGGGGGAGATCCATATCGCTATCTCTTTGTTTTACTCCCCATAAAGATTCTGGAAAGTAGTCGTCATCTTTGAATCTTGCCTGCAAATGTATATGAACTCTAGGTAGCATATTTCCAAAGCTTGCCCAGTTGATTTTGTCCGGTTTGTAGTAGGAGAGCATCTCTTTTTCAATCAAAAAAGCAACCGAAAATAACCGTTCCTTTGTCTTTTTATCCATCTCGGACAACTCTTTGTACGGATGATTTGTAAAAATCTTTAGCCACGGTATTTTGGATTCATGCACCTCGACATATATCAAACCATCCTCGTAGACTCTCATCTGCTTTCGCCTTTTGCAATGACTATATTTCTACCGCTATTTTTTGCCTCATAGAGCGCATCGTCGGCTCTTTTGATTATATCGTGCGTGAAATCTTCTTCTTCCATTTGCGCTACGCCAAAACTACACGTAAATTGAGGTACGTCCGGTAATTTTAGCTCTTCAATAGTTTTTCTGAGTTTTTCAGCAAGTATTTTTGCTGCATCTATATTTGTCCATGACGCTATAACGGCAAACTCTTCGCCGCCGTATCTTGCCAAAACATCGCTTTGCCTAATGTGTGCCGAAACGGTTTTTGCCAACCCCCTTAGTGCTTCGTCTCCTACTTGATGACCGTATGTGTCGTTTATGTTTTTGAACCTGTCTATGTCAAACATTATGAGAGATAACGGGATGTTTTTTGATTTGGCCTTGTGAACCTCCGCTTCAAGTATTTTGTCGAAATACCTCCTGTTTTTTAAAGAGGTAAGTGCATCGGTATTTGATTTTAGCTCCAAAGCCTCTTTTTCATTCTCAAGATCGGTAATGTCGGAGAGGCTGATGATTGTTACAGGGGTAGAGTCTTTGTCTATGACGGTTTTATCTATTTTGTATACCAACAACTCTTCGCTGTCTGTAGGTATAAATTTTAGTTTTGAGTCTTCAATAACTGTTGTTTTTGATATCGGGCAGGTATCTGTTTTTGTGCAAACCGTGGAATCTGCCAAAAATAGCTCCGATATACACTGAAAATTCTCTTGTACGTCGGTTAAATCTTTAAAACCGAATAGCGATAGAAAACGCTTGTTTGCGACTTTTACCTTACCCTCTTCTATTACTATTACGCAGTTTTGTTGCCTGTCGATGATGTTTTTCAGGGTCTCGTTGGATTGCTTTAACTGTATGGTTCTTTTTTGGACTTGCTCTTCTAGTGTTTTATTGAGCCCATCAAGAGTTGTAACGGCTGAGACGTAGCTATTTTTTAGAAGTTCCAGTTCGGTAAAGAAAAAACTTTTGGGTTCGTTTTTTTTGGTTTTCATATATTCGGCGAGTTTTGATATGGGTCTGACCAATACTTTGTTTAGGACAAACGTCAAAGCGGCAAAAGAGAGTATCAAGATGACACCCATTTCCGCTAAAAAAGTAAATACCTGAGCCCTTGTTTTTTCCTGTATTATTTTGGTATCCAGTCTGTATAAAATTTCGTAGTTACCGCTTTTGGTTGGAAACTTTTTGACTATCCATGCCCCATTTTCGACATCGGCGTAGCTTCCGCACTCAATCGGTTTTTTGTCTATTCCGGAAGGTGCACAGGAGTTGTTTTTTGCAATTACGACGGTATTGTTTTTTAACATCACAAAATCAGATAAATGTTTGGTTTTTGCTATATACATAGATACAAGTATCGGAATTTCATCAGGAGAACCGACATCTTCGTGGTATTTTACGATATCGCTCATGGTGCAGATTTTTGCGCTAACCATATCGTATATAGTGTTGTATGTGTAGTTTTTCTCTTTTTCGTATACAAAAAACGAGATCAAAGCAAGCAGTGCCAAAAGAAATAAAAAAACATGCGTGTTAAATTTGTTGATACTGGTCTTCATATCATAGACCCCCTTTTTGCCGATACTACCTCTACTAGATCGACCTATTATACATTTTTTTATGGGATTTTGCGGTAAATTCAAACTTAACGAAATAAAACCGGACGGAGGTTTATTGTGAAGATAGCGATAGCGGGTGCGAGCGGGTTTGTAGGTAGTTTTTTGTCGGAGTATTTTTCAAAAAAAGGGTACGAGATATCCAAAATCGGAGCTGCAGATTTTGATTCAAATCTTGTTGCAAAATTGGAGGGGGCACATATTGTAATCAATCTAGCCGGAGCCCCGATAATAGGCAGATGGAGCGACGAGTACAAAAAAGTATTGATATCTAGTAGGTTAAATACTACCTCCAGACTCGTAAAGGCTATGTGTTTTATGCCTGAAAAACCAAAAGTATTTTTTTCGGCTTCAGCCGTCGGGTACTATGCAGAGGGGGAAAATGACGAATATAGTCACAAAAAAGCAGACGACTTTTTAGGGGGGCTATGTGAAAAGTGGGAGAACGAGGCCAAAGGGGTCGAGGGGTGTGGGATTAGATGTGTAAATATGAGATTTGGGATAGTGATAGGTAAAAACGGAGGGGCTTTGTCCCAGATGCTACCTCCGTTTAGGGCAGGTCTAGGTGGCCGGATAGGGAGCGGAAAGCAGGGGTTTTCGTGGATACATATATCGGATCTTGCCGGAGCTATAGAGTTTTTGATAGATAAAAGCTCAAGCGGCGCATTTAATTTTACCGCCCCAAATCCTACGACAAACAAAGGGCTGACGGAGGCGCTAGGAAGGGCGCTTCATCGTCCTACTCTATTTCCTGTTCCGGAATTTGCCTTGAGGCTGCTCTATTCCGAGGGGGCGAAAGTGCTAACAAGCGGACAAAAGGTGTACCCGAAAAGGCTTTTGGAGGAGGGATTTGAGTTTTCGTATCAAAATATATATGACGCAGTCAAGGATGCTATTTTGTAATAAAAGTTTAGCGGGTAAGGCTCAAAAATTCTTGACATTGCAGATAAAAGCTTGTATAATTTTAGCACTCTAAAAACTAGAGCGCTAAAATTTAAGATTAACAAAATAATAAAAGGAGTCACGATGAACTTCAAACCGCTTGGAAAAAGAGTTCTTGTAGAGAGAACCGAAGAGGTAACAAAATCAGCAGGAGGGATCATAATCCCAGATAGCGCAAAAGAGAAACCTCAAATGGGCAAAGTGGTAGCAGTTTCTAAAAAACTGGATGACAAAGGCGAAGTCAAATGCGGCGATACCGTCCTTTTCGGCAAGTATGCAGGGACTGAAATCAAAGTAGACGGCAACGACTATTTGGTTATGAGTATCGACGATATCCTTGGTGTAATGTAATTTCATAAAATATAAATATCAAAGAAGGAATTTAATATGGCAGCAAAAGAGATTTTTTATTCAGATGCGGCGAGAAATGCGCTTTTTAGCGGTGTAACAAAACTAGCCGATGCAGTCAAAGTAACAATGGGACCAAAGGGCAGAAACGTACTTATCCAAAAAAGCTTCGGCGCTCCGCACATCACAAAAGACGGCGTATCGGTAGCAAAAGAGGTTGAGCTAAAAGATTCTATCGAAAACATGGGCGCTCAACTCGTAAAAGAAGTAGCAAACAAAACTGCGGATGCGGCCGGTGACGGTACTACGACTGCTACGGTACTAGCTCATGCTATATTTAAAGAGGGTCTAAGATATGTGACTTCCGGTGCAAATCCAATCGCTGTAAAAAGAGGTATGGATAAAGCGGTAACAGAGATCGTAAACGAACTCAAAAAAATCTCAAAAACAATCAACGACAAAAAAGAGACGGCTCAAGTAGCTACAATCTCTGCAAACTCCGACGAAGCCGTAGGTAATCTAATCGCAGACGCTATGGAAAAAGTGGGTAAAGACGGCGTTATCACGGTAGAAGAAGCTAAGGGGATCGTGGATGAGCTAAATGTCGTAGAGGGTATGCAGTTTGACAGAGGTTATCTATCTCCGTACTTCGTGACAAACCCTGACAAAATGGAAGCGGTAATCGAAAATCCGTTTATCCTGCTTTATGAGAAAAAAGTAGGAAATATGAAAGAGCTACTACCGATTCTTGAAAAAGTAGTAAAAACAAACAGACCTCTAGTGATAGTGGCAGAAGATGTTGAGGGTGAAGCTCTTGCAACTTTGGTTGTAAACAAACTAAGAGGTGTTCTAAATATCGCAGCCGTAAAAGCTCCTGGCTTTGGCGATAGAAGAAAAGCAATGCTTGAAGATATCGCAATCCTAACAGGCGGTCAAGTAATCAGCGAAGAGCTAGGTCAAAAAATTGAAGATGCAGAGCTAACAACTCTTGGTCAAGCATCAAAAGTGATAATCGACAAAGATAACACTACAATAGTTGACGGCAAAGGCGACAAAGAAGCCGTAAGCGGAAGAATCAAACAAATCAAAGCTCAAATTGAGACTACGACAAGCGATTACGACAAAGAAAAACTGCAAGAGAGACTTGCAAAACTATCCGGCGGTATCGCTGTTATCAAAGTGGGCGCTCCAACCGAGATGGAGATGAAAGAGAAAAAAGACAGAGTAGACGATGCATTGTCTGCTACAAAAGCGGCTGTCGAAGAGGGTATAGTAATCGGCGGCGGTGCGGCGCTAATCAGAGCGGCGGCGGCTGTAAAAGTAGACCTATGCGGCGATGAAAAACTAGGCGCAGACATCATCATGAAAGCTATCAAAGCCCCAATCAAACAAATCGCTGAAAATGCGGGATTTGACGGCGGCGTAGTCGTTCATGCTGTTGAGACTGCCGGCGCAAACACAGGCTTTAACGCCGCTAACGGTGAATATGTAGATATGTTCTCTGCCGGTATTATCGATCCGGTGAAAGTGGTGAGAGTAGCTCTGCAAAATGCTGTATCCGTGTCTAGCCTACTTCTAACGACTGAAGCTACAATAAGCGAAATCAAAGAAGACAAACCTGCAATGCCAGCAATGCCGGGCGGCGGAATGGGCGGCATGGGAGATATGTACTAATATCCTCCACCTTTTTCTCTCTTCCGAAAGGCACCTTGCCTTTCGGATCCCTACCTCTTTTTGAGATTACCATAAAATATGCTAAAATCGCTCCATGAGTAAAATTGACGAAATCAAAGAAAACCTTAATAGTCTCCGTGCTTATTTTGCGGTTGTCATTTTGTTAATGGTGACAGTTGGTAGCGGACTCGTCTCTTCCTATCGTCTCAAGCAGTTTGATGTCTTGTTTTGGAGTGGTTTTTTTATTGAGTTTTCGTTGCTTGTTTTGTCCTTTGTGATTATTCATAAAATCAAAACAAAAACAAAAGAAATAGGAGATTTGTGATGCTTGAAACTTTTGCGATGGTTTTTTTGGCCGTTATGTTTGTTGCAATGCTAGCCTATGGGACATACGAACTTACAAGCGAAAATCCGAAAATTTAGTTTAATTAGGAAAGTAGTATGCCGCAAAAAGAAATTCCGAAAAATATTGATATGGGCGCTTTAGATGAGTTATTAAAAGGATTTTTCCAAGGCGGTTTTACGCTTAGAGATGAAGCAAACGCCATAACGGCTTTCTGCTTTAGAAATGGGTTTTTGGAAGACCTGCATGTAGGCGAATATTCTGAATTACTAGATAGTGACAAGTATAGTCGTATTACAAGCGAAGAAATGAAAAAACTTATGATTGAAGCTAGCCTGAAAGTATTTGATTTATTAGAACTAAAAGAAACAAATCCTGAAAAATATTATACATTCATAAAAGGCTATGGAATGATGTATTCCAAAGATTGGGAAATGTAGCTTTCACGCCCCATGCGACAAAAGCGCATTAGCGATACTG
>CALJKN010000016.1 GCA_937973585.1 uncultured Helicobacteraceae bacterium | reverse complement strand
CAAGCACCGATAGCCTCTTAAAAAAAGAGGCTACATCCTTAAAACCTACGGTAGTCTAAATACTTTTACTTTTGCGGAAGCTTTTAATTTTTCAAAATAATCCCTCACCGCATCCATCTCTTTTTGTTTTGTATATCTTTCGCTTACCTCAGATTTGACACTATCAAAACCGGCTATTGCAAAATCTTTTTTATCTTTTACGTAAAAAACGGCAAACGTATCTTTGATTGGGATAATCGGGGTAAAAGAACCCTCTTTTGTATTTTTAAACACATATAAAAGCCCTGGATCAAGGGCTTTTGTCTCTATCGTAACCTCTTCTTTGGCAACGCCCTGATGCTCGGAGAGCGGTGACGATATCATCTTTTCTAGTGCGACCTTATTTGATGATGAATATTGCAAGGTGTCTATTTTTGCCGGAACCGAAAAAGAGTTTTTGTTGTTGTCATAATAGAGTTTCAAATCTTTCTCATCGACGGCGGCATATTTTTGATATGTGATTTTTTGATATAGCTTCTCTTTTGCTATTTTCTCTTTTAAATCTTTTTTGTATTCAGATACACCCAAAAAGTTTTTCTCTATCGCCTCTTTGAACTGACTAAGGCTCATATTGTTAGATGAAGCTATCATCTCCATCCTCCGCTCTATCTCAAAATCGTCTATTTTAACGTTTTGTTTTTCTAACTCATACTCTTCTAGTTTTTTTTCGATAATTTTTTCTATCGCATCTTGTCTAGATATTTTTGCGCTTTCGCTTAGTTTGACTATCTCAAACATAGTAACCACTCTACCGTTTACCGTCATAGCAACCCCGTCTACTATCTGCGCCGAAAGCGTCAAAGCCGTAGCCACGCTAATCAAAAAAGCTTTTTTCATACTGTTTTCCCCGATTGGTTATTGTCTTGATTTTACTATATTATATCTTTCGACTCCCGCTAGAGCGTTGATTTTATTGGCTTTAAAACATTTTTACGATTTTTATAAAAAGTTGGAACGGTTTGTGCTCTAAAAGTGAAAATTCATCCCAAATAAGAGGTTTAACAAGATGGGCTTTAGAATAAACACAAATATCTCAGCAATGAACGCTCATAACTATGGCGTTATGAATAATAGAGAGTTAGATAGCGCTCTAGCAAAACTATCATCAGGTCTTAGAATCAATACTGCCGCCGATGATGCCTCCGGTATGGCTATCGCTGATAGTCTACTATCTCAGGCGAATGCGCTAGGTCAAGCAGTAAAAAATGCAAACGATGCTATCGGGATTATCCAAACGGCTGACAAAGCGATGGATGAGCAAATAAAAATCCTAGATACAATCAAAGTCAAAGCAACCCAAGCGGCGCAAGACGGACAAAGTACACAATCAAGGCAAGCACTCCAAAACGACATCGTAAGACTTATGGAAGAGCTTGACAATATCGCCTCAACAACATCGTTTAACGGTATGAAGCTACTAGCCGGAAGCTTTACAAATAAAGAGTTCCAAATCGGCGCATACTCAAACGAAACGGTAAAAGCGTCGATCGGTGCTACCAACTCTGATAAAATCGGTTCTGTTAGATTTGAAACGTCTACGAACATTAGTGCCGCAGGAATATCTACATTGGCATTTCAAAATGTAGACGGAACAAATACTACACTGCAGGGTGTTACTATTTCTAATAGCGCCGGAACCGGTTTAGGCGCTCTTGCATTAGCTATCAATAATGCCTCAGATATTACGGGTGTGAGGGCTAGCTATAAAGTCGTTACTACCGCTTCGGCCGCTGTTACCGCCGGAGACATTAGAAATTTAGTTATAAACGGTATTACCGTCGGTGATGTTTTGGAAATGAAGAATAGTGATGCTGACGGCAAATTAGTAAATTCTATCAATGCTGTTACAACTCAAAGTGGGGTGTATGCTAGTGTCGATATTATGGGAAGAATTACTTTGACATCAACCGACGGCAGAGGCATATCTGTTACAACAATTAGTTCTGGCTCACTTCTTGGGCTTGCCAATCATGACGATCTAACATTATCTGCTGGAACAACGTCAAATAATAACTATGGAAGATTAACACTAACGTCTCTAAATGCGAGAGATATACTAGTTAGCGATACAAACGGGACACTAACCGGCAATCTAAACTCTGCCGGTGCAAATACCATTTTAAATCTAGGTAGCGTAAGAGCCAATTATACATCAAGCCAAGGTCTTGCGGCAGGCGCATATGCAAACCAAGCAGAATCGGGCGGAGCCTCGGCCTATATGGGTTCAGGCGTTACGACTAGAACGGGTGCCATGATGGTTATGGATATTGCGGAATCAGCTATGAAGCTACTGGATAAAATCAGGGCAGACCTAGGTTCTGTTCAAAACCAGCTAACCGTTACGATAAACAATATCTCAACAACGCACGTATCGGTCAAAGCGGCAGAATCGCAAATTAGAGATGTTGACTTTGCCGAAGAGTCTGCAAACTTCTCAAAAAGAAACATTCTAGCCCAATCCGGCTCGTTTGCAATGGCGCAAGCAAACACGATACAACAAAATGTTCTAAAGCTACTCCAATAAGGTAGCTTCCCCATTTTTTATTAAACCTAAACCCGCTATTATATTTAAAGTATGCTCGCATCATACCGTGCGAGCTTTCATATATAATAAGGTTATTTCAATGGATGCTACGGTTTACTACAACAATCTAAATGCAATAAGCAAAAACAACCACGAGTTATTTTTGAAACTCTCTAAAATAACAGAAAATACCAATTTTGACGTATCTATCTCACAAGACGACCCGCTAAAAATCAACATCTACGACAAAGATTCCAAAATGTGGATGTTTAAAGATCCCATTGACGAGACACATAGGTTGATTTCCGGCTTTGAGGATTTCCAAAAATACCCGCTATTGTTTTTTTTCGGTTTTGGAAACGGGGTTTTTCTGAAAGCGATTTTATCCAATAAAACGCATGAGAGAATATATATTATTGAGCCAAAGCTAGAGATTTTGTTTATAGCGCTTCACTTTTTGGATTTTAGTGAGGATATAGAGAGCAAAAGAATACGAATATTTTTAGCAGAAGATTTTACGTACAACACAATCAGAAGCCTAGTCGGGAATGACGGAGTTGCGGCTTACCTAAAAACATATACGCTAAATTCGACATCTGCATACTACTCAAAATACACAAACCTAATGGTTTCCGTTAACAAAATTATTATAGATGCAATTTTGCACTTTATTAAATCTCACGGAAACTGTGCTTCCGACTCTTTACTAGGCATTGACCATTTTCTAAAAAATATTCCGTTAATGCTAAAAAACTATCCGTTTGTCGATGTTGCGCAAAGAAAAAACTCTGAGGTGGCAGTCATAGTCTCGACGGGTCCGTCGCTTACCAAGCAACTACCACTATTAAAAGAGATTCAAAAAAATGTAACAATAATTTGCGTCGATGCAAGTATGCCAATTTTGGAAAAATGGGGAATTAAGCCGGATATAGTGACCTCACTTGAAAGAATCGAAGATACGGCACTTTTTTTTGAAAAAACATCAAAAGAGTTTCAAGACGGAATCGTCTTTTTGTCTTCCGCATTGCAACATGAAAAAATATATCAAAATATAAAAGGCGGATATCTAACAATCGCCATGAGACCATTCGGCTACATGGAGATATTCGGTCTTCACGGCTATGGATACATCGGTATAGGGATGAGCGCAGCAAATATGGCGCATGAGCTAGCATATATAATGAACTATTCTGACGTTATTTTAATCGGTCAAGACCTTGCGTACGGCGATGATGGCCTTAGCCATGCAAAAGATCACGTATACGGGGAGGACGAGGTAAAAGGATATAAAACCGATACGTATGTAACAAAATGGGGCGGCAACGGGAAAGTGAAAACGAATGAAGTATGGACTATGTTTAGGGGCTTTTTTGTAACCGGAATTGAGCAGTCAAAACATCAAATGACTACCTACAACTGCACGGAGGGCGGAGCAAGAATCGAAGGCTCCGTTGAAATGCCGTTTGAGTTTGCCATAACAAAGCTTATTGATAGAAGCTATAAAAAACCCATTATCGTTCCTCAAAAACCGGACGACTCAACCATTAACGATTTGATTTCTTACACATATTCTCAATATACAACACTACTAGATACGGCCAAAAAGCGGAAAAAAAATGTAGAAAGATTATTTTTGAAAGTAGCTGCTTTTTGCGAAGAGATAGAAGAATTGAACCTTAAGCATCACGTCGATAAAGTAAATATTAAAAAATTAAAAAAACTTTTGTATGAAATCGATAGCATCAAAGAGTGGCAACTATCTTTAGAATTCAGGGGACTTTTTTGGGATTTGGTTCAATCTTTTATTGTTAGCCAAGAACTTGAAATTGCAAAAATAAGCGTAAGGTACACAAAAACAGAAGCAGAACAAAATGCCAAAATGGTAGAGTTTTTATTTGCACACAAACCATGGCTCTTTACGCTTGCCGGCGGAATGGACTCGATGATAGAGATTATGAAGAAAAGAAAAAAAGAGATACAAAAAGCAGCCAAACAATCAAACTTATAAGTTTTTTCGGAAGGCTTTTATCGCCTTATGCGGTAAACCTTCCGAAGATTGTTCTACTGAAGTAGTCTAAGAACGTTTTGTTGAACTTGATTTGCTTGGCTTAGGGCATATGAACCTGACTGGGCCAAAATATTTCTTTTTGAGAAGTTTGAAGACTCTTCTGCAAAGTCAACATCTCTGATTTGAGATTCTGCTGATTTTACGTTTACCTGAGTTACAGAAATATTGTTCACCGTAGCTATGATTTGGTTTTGCGCAGAACCTAAGCTTGCTCTAATTTTGTCAAGTTGTCTTAGTGCGGATTCTGCAATATCCATAGCCAACATTGCGCCTATTCTCGTAGTAACACCTACGCCTAGGTTTGCGCCACCGGATAGAGCTTGATTTTCTTGCGCAATACTTGCATAAGCACCCATTGCAATAGCTTGTGATATGGTATAGTTAGTTGAAATACTTCTAAGATTCGCAGTATATGCCGTAGCTCCCGAGTTTGTTATTGCGGCATTCAATGTGCTGTTAGTAGAAGATACGATAATATCATTTGCGCCTTGCATTTTCAGGGTTAGTCTACCAAACGTAGTAACGGCAGTTGAACCTGAGAATTCATTTGCAGTAGCAACAACGGCACCGGACAGACCACCGAACATAATACCTCTACCATCATTAGATGTAAGTGTCAATCTACCCGTCACATCAACACTTGCAGTAACACCCGTTTGTAGTGAAGCGGCATTGATGGCATTTACTAGTTTACCGTCAGAGTCATTAGCCTTAATATCGGTAACCGTTCCTATCGTTACGTTGTTAATTACTATATTACCTGTCGTAGAAACAGCGGCAACACCAGCGGAACCTGTAAATTGAACGTTATAGCTAGCGGTAACACCTGTTTGGTCAGATGCTTTGTTGATTTGGTTTGCAAGAGCGCCAAGACCCGTGCCGGCACTTTGAGACATTACTACACCGCCTATACCGACTGCAACACCAGATGGAGTATAAAAACTCATCGCAACACCGCCAGACAATATACCGGCGACACCGGCGGAAGTAATCTCTGCACTTGTTTCAGTTCTAACAGAACCGATAACATCAGAAATGGTATTTCCTATAGAGACATTTACGGTCTGATTTGAGTATGCCCCTATTTGGAATTGTTTGTTGGTAAATGAGCCGTTAAGTAGACCCATACCGTTGTATGATGTAGTTGCAGCAATATTATCTAGTTCTGCCATTAGGGCTACGATATCATTTTGAATTGCCGCTCTTGAAGATGCATTTTGTCCATCTTGAGCCGCTTGAGTAGCTTTTACTTTGATGGTATCAAGAATTTTAGTTTGCTCGTCCATTGCTTTATCGGCAATTTGAATGATACCGATGGCGTCATTCGCATTCTTGATAGCTTGACCAAGCGTATTAGCCTGCATTCTTAGCGAATCTGAAATTGTCATACCGGATGCATCATCCGCCGAAGAGTTGATTCTAAGACCCGAAGAAAGTCTGGATAATGACGTACTAAGCTCTCTGTTATTGAGCACGCTATTGTTTAAGGCGTTCATAGCCGCTATGTTGGTATTAATTCTCACAGCAAATCCTTTTGGTTTTTTCCTATTACAAATTAGATACCAGCAAAAAATATGCCAACTTATGGACTAGCCTGTAAGCTCTTTAAGAGGCTTGATATCGGAGACGCCCATATTTGCGTACTTGGATTTCCAGTTGCAGTAGGTGGCACCAGATAAATATCTATGATTTTTACACCGGATTCAACTTCTTTGAGGATTGAGACTATAGGTTTGGAAGTGATGTTAAGATTGAGGGAGTTTACATGGGAGTTTACAGCCCAAAGTTACAGCATTCAAAATATACTTTAGTATTGAAATATAGGATTAAAAAGGAGATACGGCAGTTAAAAACGGATCGTCTTAAACTAAGACACTCCGCCCAAAAAGGACGGAGCCAAAGAATGCAGTATAAAAACTGAAAAGACTATTGTAGTAGTCTTAGAACGTTTTGTTGTAGTTGGTTTGCTTGGCTTAGGGCATATGAGCCTGATTGAGCCAAAATGTTTCTTTTTGAGAAGGTTGAAGACTCATTTGCAAAGTCAACATCTCTGATTTGTGATTCGGCAGCAGCCACGTTAACTTGCGTTACGGAGATGTTGTTTACAGTAGAGATTACTTGGTTTTGTGCAGAACCTAGTCCAGCTCTAATACCGTCAAGTTGTTTTAGCGCAGATTCAGCTATATCCATAGCAAGCATTGCACCCACTCTAGTAGTAACACCTACGCCTAGGTTTGCCCCGCCGGATAGAGCATTATTTTCTTGAGTGATACTTGCATAAGCACCCATTGCAATAGCTTGAGATACGGTATAGTTAGAGGCTATGCTTTTTAGGTTTGAAGTATAAGACGTAGAGCCTGACATGATAGCTCCACCCAAAACGCTATTGGTAGATGAAACGATGATATCGTTCGCACCTTGCATTCTTAGAGTCATTCTACCGAATGTAGTAACGGCAGAACCGCCTGAGAATACGTTTGCAGTAGCAACAACGGCACCTGATAGACCACCGAACATAATACCTCTACCATCATTAGATGTAAGTGTCAATCTACCACCTACGTCTATACTCGCAGTAACACCCGTTTGTAGTGAAGCGGCATTGATAGCGTTTACTAGTTTACCGTCAGAGTCATTTGTAAGAACGTTAGTAACAGCACCGATTGTTACGTTGTTGATTACTATGTTACCTGTTGTAGAAACAGCTGCAACACCTGCCGAACCTGTAAATTGAACGTTATAGCTAGCAGTAACACCAGTTTGGTCAGACGCTTTATTGATTTGGCTTACAAGAGCACCGAGACCTGTGCCCGCACTTTGGGACATTACTACACCGGCTATACCCACTGTTGTACCTGAAGGGGTAGCAAACGTCATGGCTGTACCGCCGGATAGGATACCGGCAACACCGGCAGATGTAATCTCCGCACTTGTTTCGCTTCTTACAGAACCGATAACGTTAGAAGCTGTATTTCCGATAGATATATTCACGGTTTGACCAGAATATGCACCTATTTGGAACTGTTTGTTAGTAAACGAACCGTTTAGTAGGCCTTGACCGTTGTAAGATGTAGTTTGAGATATGTTGTCAAGCTCTGCCATCAAAGCCATAATATCGTTTTGGATAGCTGCTCTTGAAGATGCATTTTGACCGTCTTGAGCCGCTTGAGTAGCTTTTACTTTGATAGTATCAAGAATTTTAGTTTGCTCATCGATAGCTTTGTCTGCTATTTGAATGATACCGATAGCATCGTTACCGTTTTTGATAGCTTGACCTAGAGTGTTACCTTGAGATCTTAGAGAGTCGGCAATCGTCATACCCGATGCATCATCCGCAGAAGAGTTAATTCTAAGACCTGAAGATAGTCTAGCCAAAGACGTGCTAAGCTCTCTTTGGTTCATTGTGTTGTTAACCAAAGCGTTCATAGCCGAGATGTTTGTATTGATTCTCATCGTAAATCCTTTTGATTTGAGTTGTCGGCATC
>CALJKN010000015.1 GCA_937973585.1 uncultured Helicobacteraceae bacterium | reverse complement strand
CCGGAAATCAACCTAAGAGAAGTAAGCTCAAAAGGTAGATATTGGGAGGAGGGCAAGTGGATAGAGACTGCTCCGATGGAAATCATGCAGGTGTGGGATTATCCTGAGGTTGGACCAAAAGATAGCTACCTGCTTTATCACGAAGAGCTAGAGAGCCTTGTGCAAAACATTAAAGGGCTAAAAAGAATCAGATTTTTTATGACATTCGGTCAAAGCTATTTGACGCACATGAAATGCCTTGAAAATGTCGGAATGCTCAGAATTGACGAAGTAGAGCACAACGGTCAAAAAATAGTACCTATCCAACTACTAAAAACGCTCCTTCCTGATCCTGCTAGTTTAGCCGGACGGACAAAAGGGAAAACAAACATCGGATGCTACTGCAAAGGTATCAAAGACGGAAAAGAGAGAAGCATTTACATCTACAACGTCTGTGACCACGAAGCGTGCTTCGCCGAGGTAAACTCTCAAGCGGTTAGCTATACTACGGGTGTTCCGGCATTTATCGGCGGTATGATGGTTGCCAAGGGTGAATGGAGAAGAGCGGGGGTGTGGAATATGGAGCAGTTTGATCCGGATCCGTTTATGGCGGCTCTCAATGAATACGGTCTTCCGTGGGTTGTTAAAGAACTATAACAAGCGGAAGTAAATAAAAAGCAAACAATGCGTAAATAATGAGTTGACAAGATTTCGCAAACTTTTGTAAAATTAGTTTTTATAATTTAATAAAACTAAAAAAGGTTGCGCAATGAATAAGGCTCTAAAAAGCATCTTAACTGTTTCTTTTGCGGCAAGTGTTTGCTTTGGTTTTGAAGGTGCAGACGAAAAACCTATGAAGCTTGCATTTTTGAATGTATTGCAAAACTTATCCAATGTTGCAAATACGGTTCAGCAAAATCAGGCTACTTTTAATCAGGCTCAAAACGTGGCAAATGCCCTATCAGCGGCGCAACAAGCCGCTGCAGCCACAAACGCCAATCAACAAGCGGCTGCGGCTTTGGCTCAGCAACAGGCATTATTGCAGCAAGCAGCCGCCAACAACCCCGCACTTGCGGCCTCAGATTGCCGCCGCCGCTGCCCAAGCGCAGAATGCGGCAAATAGCGGTTACGATTTTATAAAAGGCAAAAGTGCAAAAGCAGATATAGTGGCAAAGTTTGGTAACCCGACAAATGTTGCACAAAACGGTGGGATAGAGACTTGGACCTATACATACCAAAGTGCAGCAGAGTCGGCACAGGCCGCCGTAGGTGTTGCGAAAGGATTGTTATCGGTAGCCTCTTCTTTTTTACCTTTTGGGGCGCAAGCTTCACAAGCTACCGCCATAGCAAACGATGTTGCTAATGTGGCAGGAAAAATGGCAAGTAACGCCGCATCAACTCCGGCTCCATATAAAAGTGCGGTATTTGTATTCAGTCAAAATGGCATTTTATCCGATTATTCTATAGTTAAATAAGTTGATAGCCCCCCCCACTTTTTTTAAATGGGGGGCTATCAAAACAAGATTATCCCTCTTCTTCGTCTTTGTATTTTGCTTTTATGTAAAGCACCTCGTGCCAATCTTTTAAAAAAGCTTCTACGCACTCAGGGTCAAAATGCGAACCGCTATTTTTTTTGATAAGCTCTATAGCATCCTTTGAATCCCATGCTTTTTTGTACGGCCTATCGGATGTTAGAGCATCAAATACGTCGGCTACGGCTACTATCCTTGCAAAAATAGGTATCTCTTCCCCTTTTAGCCCGTTTGGATAGCCGCTTCCGTCAAATTTTTCATGATGACAGAGTGCAATCTCGGCAGCCGCTTTCATAAGCTGGGAGTTGCTATCCGATAAAATTTTATATCCTATCGTAGAGTGGGTTTGCATGATTTCAAATTCCGGTTCGGTTAGTTTGGCAGGTTTTAGCAGTATATCGTCCGGAATCCCTACCTTGCCTATATCGTGCATAGGGGCGGCTTCTAGTAGCAGATCCGAAGCCTCTTTTGAAAATCCCATTTTTTTTGCGATATGCTCTGAGTAGGCGGCCATCCTCATAACGTGCATTCCGGTCTCTGGATCTCTATATTCAGAGGCCTTGCATAGCCTAAAAACAATCTCCCGTTCTCTCTCCAAAATCGTATATGTTGCCTTTTCGATCTCCTTTTTAAGCCATTCCGCTCTGTTTGCCGACTCTATCTGATGACTTCTGAGTGTGAGCATATTTTTGACTCTCGATTTTAGCTCAACTTTATCGATCGGCTTTGTCAAAAAGTCGTTAGCTCCGGCCTCTAATGCCTTATATCTGATCTCCGGCTCCACAAAAGCGGTAACGACTATGATCGGGATCTCGGCCTTACCGTGCAGTTTTCTGAATCTACCGACAAACTCAACCCCATCAATAAAAGGCATCATAAAATCTACAACAAGCAGGTCTATGCTGTTTTCCAAATCTTCACAGTATGCGAACGCATCCAGAGGATTTTCAAAACATATAGCATTGATATTTTCTATTTGCCCGAGTATGGCCTCAAAAATTACCAGATTTGTTTTGTTGTCATCTACAATAACGGCGTTCATTAGAGCCCTTTTCGGATATTTTCAATTTGCGATAGCGATTGTTTTAACTCTGTTGCTATGGATAGCAGCATTTGATAGTCTAGTTTTCTGACTGCCGGTTCGGTTTTGTCTATAATGTCGGTAATTACCGGTAGTCCGATATTTAAGGACTCCCCCTTGATGTCATGGATAAGCAGCTTTATTTTTTGCTCGTCTTGTAGGCCGATTGCCGTTTGGAGCTTCTCAAGGTTGTGATTTAGCGATTCTAACGATAGATGGAGGATGTTTTTTATAACTTCTACATCTTCACCAAAAATAGATTTGAGCCTCTCTATGTCTACAGGGTTTGATTTTGTATAAAAACACTGTAGAGAGTTTGACTTGAACTGTGATTTTTTATCTTTCCAAAAATCTATTTTTTCCAGTATCTCTTTTTGACTAATCGGTTTTGACATATAATCGTCCATTCCGGCATCTAGGCACTTCTCTCTGTCACCCTCGATAGCATTGGCCGTCATTGCAATGATCGGGATAGTATTTGTTTCTCCCTCCATAATCTCCCTGATTTTCCCGGTAGCCTCATAGCCGTCCATAACAGGCATTTGGCAGTCCATCAAAACGATATCGTATTTTCCGTCTTTGACCATATTTACCGCTTCCAGACCGTTTTCGGCAACTGTTACTTTACACCCTATTTTTTGCAAGACTAGTGTGGCTACTTTTTGGTTTGTTTTATTGTCTTCAACCAGTAGAATATTTGTTTGGTTTTGGAAGTTGTTTTCTGTTTTGGTCTCTTTTGGTTTTGGGGTTTCTTTGAAATATGCCGTTATTATGTGAGGTTCGCTAAGCGTTGTGATTTTGTTATTTTTTAGCGCCTCTATGGCCGCCCTTAGAAGCGAATTTTGCCTTATCGGTTTTGTCAGGTATGCGCTATATCCTATCTTGAACGCTTCAGCCGCAATCCCTTTTTGATCGAATGCGGTAAATAGTATGCACTTTGTGTTTTTTAGATTTTCATCCTCGAAAATCTCTTTTGCGAGTTCAAAACCGTCCGTTTGCGGCATAGCCAAATCTATAACTGCAAGATTATACGGGTTGTTATCGGAAAAAGCACCTCTCATTTTTTGCAGAGCATCTTTTGCATCTTTTGCGCAATCAACCTTTAGACCCCAATCCTGCATATATTTTTTTACTATCTCTCTGGCGCTTTGTGAATCGTCTACGACTATCGCTTTTTTATCTCCAAGGATGTCAATCTGTAGGGCGGTATCTATATTTGCGGTATCGATGTCCCCTTTATTAAACGGGAGTTCAAACCAAAATGTAGAGCCAACATTTAGCTCGCTCGTTACCCCTATCATGCCACCCATAAGCTCACATAGGCTTTTTGATATAGCAAGTCCAAGGCCGGTTCCACCGTATTTTCTGGTGGTAGAGCCGTCAGCTTGCGTAAAAGACTGGAATAGTCTTGCCTGACTCTCTTTTGATATCCCGATTCCGGTGTCCGTGATATTAAATCTAATTTTTCTAATCTCGTCGTCGTCGTAGATTGGCGTGACTCTTACGTTTACCTCTCCTTGCTCGGTAAACTTTATGGCGTTGCCTACAAGATTTATAAGTATCTGCCTTAGCCTCACCGGATCGCCGACTATCTGTGTATTTATTTTTGTGTCTATATATGCCATCAGTGAGATATTTTTCTCTCTGGCTCTCGGTGTCAAAAGCTCGGCCACACCCTCTACGACCTCTAAAAGATTCATATCTATTGACTCTATTTCGAGTTTTCCGGCCTCTATTTTTGAAAAATCTAAAATATCGTTTATGATGACCAAAAGTGCGTTTGCCGACTCTTTTATGATATTTAGATAATCCAACTGCTCGCCGTCCAGCGGGGTATCAAGCAAAATATTCGTCATCCCGATGATGCCGTTCATCGGAGTCCGAATCTCGTGGCTCATCGTTGATAAAAACTCCGATTTTAACCGTGAGGCCTCAAGCGCTCTATCCCTTGTCTGTTTAAGCTCTTCCTCCCACGCTTTTCTATCCGTAATATCCCTTTTTATGGCGACAAAATGGACAATATCCCCGCTTTTGGCATCGATAATCGGGGTGATTGTTACCTCTTCGGGATAGACTGTTCCATCCTTTTTTTTGTTGATTATTTCACCCTCGTATACATTGCCGTTTTTTATCGTATTCCACATATTTTCAAAAAAACTTTTTGGATGGGAGCCGGAACCTAGGAGGGACGGTGTTTTGCCGATAACTTCCGTCTTGTCAAACATCGTAACTTCACAAAAACTTTTGTTGACATATTCAATAAAGCCGTCTTTGTCTGTGATCATAATCATATTTGCGGCAGCATCGAGTGCGGATTGTTGGAGTTTTATGACCTCTTCGCTGCTCTCTTTTAGCTTTCTGTTTGCCTCATTAAGCTCTGTAGAGCTAACTTCTAGCGCATTTTCAAGCAGGAGCCTCTCTTTGTCTTTTTCGTTGTATGTTTCGGCAATTTCGGCAAAAAGGGTAGCCATATTTTCATCCGGCTGCCACTCTTTTCCGAAGATTTTTTTGATTTGTCTCTCTAATAATCTATGCATTGCCGTAGTTACTCAAAAATGGTCGTAACCGTCATAGTCTGGTTATGCAAAGAACAGTTTAATAACCCCTCAATCGGTGCAATCTCACCGTATGAGTAAAAGCCGCATAGTTTTACCTTTTCACCCAAAACCTCTTTTAAAATCTCAAGCTCCTCTTCGACAAGTTTTCCCAAAACTATCTTTCTGCCGACACAGCTAACGGCTATACAAAGCCCCTCTTTGTCCTCGTCGTAATCGGCCTCTTTTGCTGCCAGTCCGGCATTGTCTATCAGCTTGTCGATATTTGATTTCATTGGTTTACATATAGACCCTTCTGCTATATCTCCGGCAAAAGTGAGTGATTGCTCATCTTCATCTACCGCTAAAAGCGTTCTGATGATGTATGGATCGTCGCTTGTTTTTTTGATTGATAGCGGAAACTTTAGACCTGAGCCGGGGAGGTTTTTTGACTCATCACCGAGGTATTTTTTGTATAGCTCTAGTGCTTTTTGTCCATCTATCTCATAGACTACGTTTCCATTTGATTTTGTCACTATACGTTCGGTTCCAAACTCATCCCATCCTGCAAAACATCCGGTTTTTGCCGAGGCCTGACCGTATATGCCTATCGCTATTACCCCGTTTTGTATAGGCGTATCGTCTGCAATGACGTATGTTTTTGAGAATCTGTCGCCGTCTCCGGCTAGTCCGCCGCTAACATGTACATTTACACTGGAACATACGCTATTAAATCCGTCGGCAAGCTTGCTACCGTTTACACTGAGACCGTCGCTAAAGACAAGTATATGTTTTAACTCTTTGTCAAGTAATTGTTTTGCGATTGAAGCTCCGGTCTCATATGAAGACTCCGGATTGACGTTTTCGCTAAAGGCTAGTTTTATGTGCGAGCGTTCAAATTTTACGGCCGTTACGGCTACCGAGTTTTCAACAACCTCTGTATCGTATATATTGCCGGATGTTGAGCAGCCTACTATTTTGGCATTGGGATACATATTTTTGATCTGATCGAACCAGTCGGTTTGGACAAGAGTCTCCCCCTCCGCAAAAGCAAATACGATATCAAAACCGTCTTTACTACCGTTGTCGTTCGCTTTTGCGCCATTAATAAGTAACTGCTCAAGCAACATAAATATATCCCTTTTTGATTACGATAATAACCGCTATAGTTTTTAAAAAAGCTGAAAAAATTAGGCTAGGTTTGTAAATACTGCTTGAACGTCGTCGTCGTCTTCAATTTTTTCGATTATTTTTTCGATATCTGCCATTTGCTCATCCGTCACCTCTATCGGGGATGTAGGTACTCTCTCCAGAGCTGATTTTTTGACTTCTATCTTTAGCTCTTCCAGTGCCGCCGCTATTGAGCCGAAATTTGTGTAATCGCCGTATACGTATACGGTATTTTCATCCACACTCATCTCTTCCAGCCCGGCATCTATCAGGTTTAGCTCAAGCTCTTCCAGATCTACTCCGTTTGGTTTTTCAAACTCAAATACGCTTTTTCTGGAGAACATAAAATCAAGCGATCCGCTTTGGACTATTTGCCCTCCGGCTTTTGTGAATATCGCCCTTATGTTTGCGATAGTTCTTGTAGGGTTGTCGGTGGCGCATTCGATCATAAAGAGCGTTCCGTGAGGCCCTTTGCCGTCATATACGATTTCGGTATAGTCTACGGCATCTCTGCCGCTTGCCCTTTTGATTGCAGCATCGATGTTGTCTTTTGGCATACCCTCCGCTTTTGCATTCGCTATGGCAGCCCTTAGCTTTGCATTCATCGTAGGATCCGGTACCCCCTCTTTTGCCGCAACGGTGATGGCTCGTCCAAGTTTGGGGAAAATTCTGGACATATTTCCCCATCTTTTCATCTTTGCCGCTTTTCGGTACTCAAACGCTCTTCCCATAGTTTTCCTCTATTATTTTTAGACGTGATTATACTGTTTTGCCCCTTTGTCACACACTCTTAACGCCGCTTGGATAAAATGGCGAAAAAAATTTTGAGGTGCAAAATGGGCTATATCGATAAAGTGCCGACCCCTTGCTATGTATGCGAGGAGGAGCTGCTTGAAAAAAACCTAAAGGTTCTAAAAAAAGTAATGGATGAGGCTGATATCAAAATCCTTCTTGCGCTCAAGGGTTTTGCGATGTGGGCGACGTTTCCCCTTGTAAAAAAGTATCTAAAAGGCGCATGTGCTAGTGGCCTAAATGAGGCTATTTTGGCTCGTGAGGAGCTAGGGCTTGAGGTGCATACATACTCTCCGGCATACAAGGTGGAGGAGATAGAGGAGATTGCCCGTATTTCAAATCATCTTGTATTTAACTCGTTCGGGCAGTGGGAGAGATTCAAAGGGGATGTTTTTGAGGCAAATCCTTCTATATCTTGCGGTTTTAGGGTAAATCCTGAGCGCTCTACCGCTCCGGTGGAGCTTTACAATCCGTGCGCTCCGTTTAGCCGTTTTGGTGTTACGAGGGCAAATTTTGAAGCCGATAAACTGGATGGGATAGATGGGCTACATTTTCATGCCCTTTGTGAGCAAAACGTAGATGCTTTGGAATCTGTGCTGGAGGCATTTGAAGAGAGATTCGGCGAATTTTTGCCTAAAATGAAATGGGTAAATTTTGGAGGCGGTCATCATATCACAAGGGTTGATTATGATGTGGATAGATTGATTGACGTCCTAAAAAGATTTAAAGCCCGCTATCCACATCTAACTGTCTATATGGAACCGGGTGAAGCTGTGGGTTGGCAGACGGGGCCTATGGTCGCAAGGGTACTCGATATTATTCATAACGGTATGGATATAGCCGTTCTTGATACGTCTGCAGAGGCACATATGCCGGATACGCTAGCTATGCCTTACCGTGCGGCTGTGCGAGGGGGAGGGGAGCCGGGTGAAAAAAAATATACATATAGACTCGGCGGAAATACCTGTCTCTCGGGTGACATTATCGGCGATTATAGTTTTGATACGCCTCTAAAAATCGGTGACAGAGTTGTATTTGAAGATCAGTGCCACTATACGTTTGTTAAAAATACGACTTTTAACGGGATAAACCTCCCGAGCTTAGCTGTTTTAAGGCTAGACGGGAAGCTAGATGTTGTGAGAAATTTTGGATATGAAGATTACAAAATGAGGCTCTCATAGTCTCAAGAACGCTTGAGTTTAGACTGCTCAGGTGGTCTATTGCGGCGGCTACCTCTTCGACGCTTCTGGCGTTTTGGAGAGAGACCTCTTCGATTTTTTGCATTTGTGAGGCTACATCGCTGATCTGCATGGATATCATAGCCGCTTTTTGTGCCGCATTTTGAGATACGGATACACTTTGCGTTATTGCAGATGTTACCTCTGAGATTGCCGCTTCGGTATCAGATGACTCCTCTAGTACCTCTTTTACCGATTCGGTATTTTTCATCATCTCATCGCACAAATCGTTTATCGACTGTGTAATGACGTTGATTGTGGCGTTTGTCTCTGTTAGGCTCTTTTGGGTTCTCTCAGCCAGTTTTCTGACCTCATCGGCGACGACGGCAAACCCTCTACCGTGCTCCCCGGCTCTTGCCGCTTCTATGGCCGCATTGAGCGCTAGAAGATTTGTCTGATCGGCTATATCATTGATAGTACTCAGGATACTTTTTACCTGCGTTGCCTCTTCGTTTAGTCTAAACAGTTTAGATGATAGCTCCAGTTCGGCTTGAGAGTTGTGTTGTACTTTACCTAGAGTTTTAGCTATAGACTCTTTTGCCTCTTGTAGTCTGTTTGCCGCTTTTTGTATCTCTAGGCTTGTGTGTTCTAGCTCTGCGGCACTCTCATCGGCAAATCTTTTTATAGGGTTGATCTCGTTAGCCGCTTTTACGACCGTTTGAGATGCCTCTTCTGTTCTTGTCCCGATCTCAAAGCTTGTAGCCCTTAGCTCTTCTGCCGTAGACGCACCGTCTGTCGCCATATTTTGGGCTTTTGACACTATTCCTCTTGTTTTTTCTGTGAATTTGTCGATTAGATCACCGACGAGTTTTATCTCGTCTTGTCCATCGATGTTTAATCTTTTTGTGAGGTCACCGTCGCCGCTTTCAAGATCTCTAACAGAGTTTTCTATCCTTTTAAGCTTTCCGATAATGCTATTTGAGACAAGTAGTAGCAAAATCACTGCAACAACAAGTCCGCCGATCCCGACAGCTAGCATCATAAACCGACCGTTTTGAAGCATATCGTTTGCCTCTTGCTCATCGGCGGCCGCCTGTTTGTTTGCTAGTGTTACGAGTTCATCTATGGCTTTTCTATGTTCTTCGTATAGCGGTTTTAGCTTTTGTATGGATATCTCAGAGGCTTTAGCCTTATCTCCGGCATCTATAGCGGCCAAAAATTCGCCGTTAGCAACGGCAAAAAACTTCTCGGCAGGCTCTTTTGAGGTTTTTAGGATTAGCTCTCTCATTTTGCCGCTTACCGTACTTTTTGTCCAGTAGTCTTGTCTGTCGGCGTACTCTTTTTGGAGTGTTTTTAGTTTCTCTTTTAGTGCCGGAAGCTCCTCCTTGGTTGCCTCGATCATAAAATGGGTAACAAGCTTTGTCTCTATTATGTATTCGGGAGGGGGTAGTATGTCTGCGATCAAATCTTTCGAGAGGATGATCTCGTCGTATTTCTGCCCTTTTATTTTTATTTTGTCCATAATAACCATCGACACCACAAACATCGCTATCATGGTACAGGCCACAAAAAGTGATGTGATGGTGAGTTTTGATTTAATCGTGCCGTTTTTGAACATACTTGCTCCGGATTTTTTGGAATTTGTCGTGATTTTACCTGAATGATTTAGAATAGTATTGCATAAAAAATAGACAAAAAACTCTTGTGCCATAAATATGCTAAAGGTACGGTCAATAAAGGGCTTATCGTTGTTTGCTTTAGAGACCGGAAGGCCTCTAAATAGGGGATTTATTTTGAGCTGTTAGTTTCGCAAACTCTTTGTTTTTTGGCTTTTTTCTTTGGTTTGCATTTGCAGTTTTCACCACATTGACATTTATCGCCGCAAGGACAATTTTTGCCGAGTTTACACATTGCCGTTTTGTTTGTGTCGCACGCCATACCGCTCATATTTCCGTCTGTTTTGCAACAAGGACCGGCAAATGCAAAAGCTGCCGATAGTATAGAAGCTAGTAGTAGTTTTTTTAACATTTCTTATACCTCTCTTTTAGTGTCCGTAGGTCTCTATATACTCTTCGTATGAACCTCTAAAGTCTATTATCTCGTTGTTTGGCTTAAGTTCTATTATTCGATTTGCAAATGCGTCGATTAGCTCCCTGTCGTGAGAGATGCATATTGCCGCCCCTTTGTAATCGTATAGCCCTTCTCCGAGTGCTATGATGGCTTCAAGGTCTAGGTGGTTGTTCGGTTCGTCCAATACGAGAAAGTTTGGCCCCTCCAACATTAGTTTTGAGAGCATTACCCTGTGTTTTTCACCACCCGATATCGCACCGACCGGTTTTTCCTGCTCTTGCCCGTTAAACAGCATTCTCCCCAGACAGTTTCTAATCTCACTAATGTCTGCTTTCCTGTCAAAGCTTCTAAGCCACTCGTACAAGCTCTCTTCACCCTGAACTACATCCGTCGTATCTTGTGGAAAATATCCTGGTTGAACCGTTGCCCCCCATGTTACTTTTCCGCCTTCCGGTGTCAACTCTCCCATTAGTAATTTAAGGAGTGTTGTTTTGCCTATACCGTTTTGTCCGATTAGGGCTATTTTGTCGGTTTTTAGGACGCTTAGAGTGAAGTTTTCAAATATTTTTTGCTCACCGTAACCAAAAGTGATATTTTCGGCCATAAGGCAGTCATTCCCTATCTCTCTTTTTGGTTTAAATACAATGCTAGGGTCTCTTCTGGTTGAAGGCCTGATGTCATCTATCTGGATTTTCTCTAGTTGTTTTTGACGGCTTGTAGCTTGTTTTGCTTTTGAGGCGTTTGCGCTAAATCTTCGGATGAAGTTTTCTAGCTGCTCTTTTTCGGCCATCTTTTTTTCTCTCTCTACCTCCATCTGTTTTTGGATAAGGTTTGCCGCTATGTACCAGTCGTCGTATGTACCGGTAAACTCTCTGATTGTTCCGAAATCGACATCCAATATATGTGTGACAACGGCGTTTAGAAAGTGTCTGTCATGCGATATAACTACCATCGTCCCCGTGTGTCTTTTTAGCTTCTCCTCTAGCCAGCCGATTGTTTTGATATCGAGGTTGTTTGTAGGCTCATCCAAAAATAATATATCAGGATTAGGAAACAACACCTGTGCCAAAAGGATTTTGAACTTGTCGCCGGAAGTGAGTTCACTCATTTTTGAGTCGTGAATTGAGGAGTCAAATCCCAAATCTTCAAGTATTTTTGCAATATTGACATCATACTCGTATGTCGGGTCTTCGTCGGCGCATATCATCTCGAGTTCTGCTAGCCTATTATTTACTTTGTCGTCCGAGAAATCCCCTTCGGCGTATAGCTTCTCTTTTTCTTTGATAGCTTCATATAGTTTTTTGTTTCCGTACAAAACGGCATCAAAAAGGGTGAAGTCCTCAAATGCATACTGATTTTGTCCGAGAGTTCCAACCCTTGCACCGGATTCTATAGAGATATCTCCGTATGTCTGTTCCAGTTGTCCGGATAGTATTTTTAGAAATGTTGTTTTTCCGGCCCCGTTTGCACCGATTAGTCCGTATCTTTTCCCTTTGTCTAGTTTTAGATTTATATTTTCAAACAGCTTTCTCTGTCCAAACTGCATCGTTATATTTAAAGCTTGTAACACTATTTTTCCTCGTAGGTTTTTGATTTTGGGTATTTTACAATTTTCGGGGTTAGTTTTTTGAATGTGCTTTAAATATATTTTTTTGTATTATTTGCATTAGTATAATTTAATTAGCGGTAGATTATGAAAAGATACTTGTTAACGTGCTGTATCCCGATGATTTTGTCGGCAAATGAACAAGAGCTCTCCAGAATACTGGAAGAGGTAACCGAGATCGCCACAAAAACTAGAATGAATGCCGATTTTGTTCCGGGTACGGTCAGTGTAATAACCGGAAAAGAGTTAAAAGCTCTAGGTATATCAAACCTTGCCCAGTCGAACGCATTTGATGCGATAGTGGGATTCGATACCCTCTCTATGTCCATGCGCGGCGGCGGCAGTGTATACGGCGGACAGGGAAACAAAATAAAATGGATGATAAACGGTAATGTCGTAAATTCTCAGCTCTGGGGCGGAAGTATGTACGGCAAAAATGCGATAGCTTTTCCGGTGTCGGTTGAGCAAATCGACAGAATCGAGATCATACGGGGTCCGGACTCTGCCATATACGGTGATAACGCTATATTCGGTGTTGTAAATATTATTACGAAATCGGTTGAAAATGACGCATTTGCCTCTTTCGGTTCAAACGAAGGGGGGAGATACTCAAAAAGCGGCGGCGCAAATATCCATGTCGATATAAACGATATACACCTAAGGGCAAACCTATATCTTTTTCAAGACGACGGATACCCCCTTTATGTCTCTGAGACAAATAATTTTTATAACGAAACGACAGGCACTTTTACCCCTGGATACGGCCCCGGATATCTACCGAATAGGACAAAAGGATATTCACTATTTACTGCGGCATCCAAAAATGATTTAGAGTTTTGGGTGGATAGAATGGAGACAAAAATGTCTCAGGGTGCTCTCGGTACTTGGTATCCTACTCAGCAGTTTCCAAAGTACGACAACGGATACGGTATCACCGAGAGTTATACAAAATTCGGTGTTTTAAATAGATTTTATCTCTCAGGCGTATCGATAGTCCCAAAAATCGGGTATGACGTTTATGAACAAAATATTAGAGATTTTCTGAGAGTTTCATCCCTATATATAACCCCTGCCACCTCACAAGACGGCGTTAGGAATAGGGACTACGCTGAAAACAAAAAATATGCACAGTTGGATATTGAAAAAAGTTTTGATAATAACCGGATAAGCGCCGGAGTTTTTTATCAAAAAACTACAGTTGATAAATACTACAGAGAAGAGAATTTTTCTTATACCGGAAATTGGTTGGCCGGTGAATACAAATGGGCAATCACCCCTTTTGTCGGTAGCGATAGTGCAATCCCTACAAATACAAAGCGTGAGCAAAAAGCTTTTTACGCCCAAAATGTTTGGGACACAACTGATGATATTACGGTTACGGCAGGGGCTAGATATGACAGGTTTACCGACGATATAGACAATTCTGCGATTTCGCCGAGATTGGCTGTTGTTTATAGGCTTAGTGACAATCATATACTAAAAGCGCAATACGCAAGAGCTTTTAGACCGCCGTCTTTTGCAGAGATGTCGGCTGCACCAAGCACAATAAAACCGGAGACAGTTGATACGTTTGAGCTAGGTTATATCTATAGGGGTAACTCAAACACTTTTAAGACAACTGTTTTTGGTTCACAAATAAAAGATATGATAACTGCAAACGATATAACGTATGAGACTCAAAATAGCTCTAAAACCGGAGATATTTACGGCGTTGAGATAGAGTATAAATACACATCGAATCTATTTAATGCCGGATTTAATCAGGCTATCTATCATACGCATGTTGACGGAATGACATATACTCCGGCCACAAACAGTCAAAGGTTTGTATTTGACGGAGGTAGCTTTCCGCTTGCGGCATCATATATGACAAATATATTTTTGACACTAAATCCGAATGAAAATTATCCGACGACATTGTGGTATCACTACACCGGCTCAAAAAAAAGAAAAGCTGTATATACGCCTCTCGATAACAATACATTCTATGTCGCTTTGGGAAGAGACAATGGGAGCGTGGAGGCTCAGGACTATCTGAATATCACCCAACAAATAAAAAATATAGCAAAAAATACGGATTTGCTCATTGGTATACAAAATGTTTTTGACAAAACCCAAAACAACCTATATATGCCTCTAAATCCGAGAAACAGGCAGGATATTCCGGTATCCGGCCGCTCATTTTGGATGAGTCTCTCCTATAAATTTTAGGAGAGCGGTTCAAATACGAGAGAGATTGAGTTTACACAGTGCCTTGTATTTTTGCCGGTAAAACCCTCCCCGATAAAAACATGCCCCAGATGCCCTCCGCAAGAGGCGCAAACTATCTCGGTTCTTTTGCCGTCTATGTCAGGTATCCTTTTGACTGCACCCTCTATCTCATCGTCAAAGCTGGGCCACCCGCAACCGGATGTGAACTTATCGTCTGATTTGTATAGCGGTGCATCGCATCTTTTGCATTTGTATACCCCTTTTTGATAATGGTCGTTGTACTCTCCCGTATACGGATACTCTGTCCCTTTTTTGACTATCACTCTCTCTTCTTCAGGTGTCAAAGCTCTATAGTTATTTGTTTGTGTACTCATTTTTTACCCTTTATATCTTGTAGCCTAACAACAAAAGCCCCCTATAGTCGGTTGGATACTCTGCCGTGACTTTTTGTGAGCCTATTATTTTTGCAATTTCTAACTTGAAAAAAGCATCTTTGAAATACCCCAAAATAGATACTCCGATATTTGATAGTGTCTTGCTTTTTTCGGCGGCAAAATTGTTTTGTGGATACCCTCTGGCATAATCTACAAAAAAGCCGAGTCTATATTTTATTGTGAACATTTCCGGCATTTGCGTGTCGTGTGATATTGAGATTAGATAGCCGTTTTCGGTTGAGTACTCTCCGGTCGGATACCCTCTGGCTGCACCGGAGCCGGACATCAAAAAGTCGTCGCCGCCGTCCAGATTGTGGTTTGATATTGCTTGCTGCCCTTTAAAGCTGAAAAAAATAGAAGAGGTGTCGGTGTATTTATAGTTAACAGAGAGTGATCCGTTTGTCTTTGCATACGAGCCGCCTATAGCCGCTCCGCCATCGTCGCTCTCTTTTGCCTCTTTATCGTCAAAAACTATTTTTCCGGCTGTTATACTGCCGCTTGCCGCTATTTCAAAATCGTCAAGCTTTTTAAAAAAGAGGAGTGAGGCACTAGTGCTAACCCCTTTTTTCCTTGTAGATTGGTCAAAAATTTTGATTTCGTCTTTTAGTTTTTTACCGTCAACGGATAGGTTGCCAGTAAGTTCCGTCTCAACGTTTTTTATAAAAGGGTATGAGAGTCCGATATTTGCGCTTTCGCTCTTGCCTATTGCATTTAGCTCCGTGTATTCGCCGGATAGTTTGTATGATACGGACGAATATCCAAAAGAGGCTCTTAGTCCGTTGTAGCCCAGCGGCAAATTGTAGCCTACGGTGTAGTTTTTGATTAGTCCACCGTCGGATGTTAGTCCGCTAAGTTCCAGTTTGTCACCTATTTGTGTCGGGGAGTCTATCGATGTTGTCAGGCTAAGTCTATTTTTTCCTATGTACTTGCCGCCGTAGTTGTCGTACATTATGTATCCGCCGAGTCTATCTGTTTTTGATAGCTCTATCTCAATATCACTCTCCTCGGGCTTTTTCCCCTCTTTTATCTTGACTGCTTCTACTTTCACCCCAGGTGTTTCGTTTAATAAAATGAGAGTTCTCTCTAGCCCTTTTGTGGACAAAATCTTCTCTTTTTTTAGTTTTTCCGTAACGGAAACCGCAATCATATCACGAACCAGAGAGTTGTTTTTTATCTCTATCTCTCCGTATTTACCCTCTAAAATCTTTATTTTGACTACGCCGCCGCCCACCTCTTGTTCCGGAATATATGCTTTTGCCGCAAAATACCCCCTCTTTTCGTACTCCTTTGTGATTTTTTGTGCAGCATCGTATATCATAGAGAGGGTTAGCTCTTTTTTTTCAAAATCGGACAATATCGGCAGCAGTTCGTTTGTTTTCACCGCATAGTTGCCATCTAGTATAAAACTATTTACTGTGATTTTTATCCCGTCCAACTGGGTGATTGATTCGTCTTTTTGTGGTATTCGTGAAATTTGAGGTTTTTTATTTGTCGGTTTTTCAATCGGATTTGGTTTTGTTGACTCTTTTGCTATCTCCGAGGCCGAAAAATCGACCCCGAAACTCTGCATAACGGTCAGTACGGTAAAAGCTAAAATCTTCGTAATTACGTTAAGATCCTTCAATGGCTATTTTACTTTTCCTTTGCCGTTTCCTCCGCCGTTCCCGTTTGTTCCACCATTTCCATTTCCATTCCCATACACGCCTTCTGCTTTGATTCCGTCTGTGTCTTTTCTTTCGCCTCTTCCGCAGCGTACACTCCCTGTTGTGTTTTCTTTGAAGAAAAGACGGACATACATGCCCGCCTTCTCCATGGTTATTTTCTCGTTTTATTTTTTAACTATCGTTTCTATGAATTCAAATTTTCTCTGCGTTTCTTTACGGTAATAATCAATCCCGTTCCGGAAAGAATTGATAGTATAAACAGCCATACACTCGGTGTGTTGTCTCCGGTTTTAGGTGCAGTCACATCCTTCTTATCAGTTCCACTCGATGGCTTGTCATCAGAGGAATCGCTATTGTTATTGACATTCTGGTTGTTATTACTGTTATCAGAGGTATTTGCTTTGATGGTAAATGTGGTGCTTGCAGAACCATCCGTCCAAAGGATTTCAACTGTATTGGTTCCTGCCGAAAGTGTATTCAGGTAGGAAGCTTTCAGTGTGATAATGGTAGAGCCTTCCTTTGCAGTGTAGTTGCTCTTGTCTATCAAATTTCCGTCCACCTTAACTCCGGTAAACTTGGAGAAGTCTCCGTTACCCCGGATGGTGATATTACCATCACTGTCATGCGTCCAACTACTGTTTGCTCCATCAATAATCTGATAGGTGTTATTCGGTGTGTCAGGATTATCGGAACCGCCCGCATCCTGTACGGTCAATGTTGCAGAATTACTCTCTACGTTTCCTGCGCTGTTTGAAACAACACACTTATACTTAAATCCGTTGCAGCTTATATTGACTGTGGATGTGGTATAGCTCGTTGCCGTTGCACCGTCAATGTTTACCCATCCTTTCCCATCATTTCTGTCTATCTGCCACTGATAGGTAAGATCTGTACCGCTTGCTGCTATGGTAAAGGACGCAGTCTCACCTACCTTCACTGTCGCATTGCCAGGCTGTGTGGTTATGCTTGGTGCAATCACATCCGGCACATCCGGTGTCTGGCTTTCCTGTTTAAAGGTAACTTCTATGGTGTGATCAGTATTCACATCACTAAAGGTGTAGCTTGTGGTTGCTGTCACTTCCGAACCATCCACCTTTACGTCCGCAATATAATATCCTTCGTTCGCCTTGATTGTATATGTAAGCTGACCTGCGGCAGATACCGTTGTCGTGCCACCGGGAGAGATTGTTCCACCGATACCTGCCGTTGCGGTAATCTTGTAGCTTGCTGTACCGCTCGGAGGCGTTATGCCCGCATCCTGTACGGTCAATGTTGCAGAATTACTCTCTACGTTTCCTGCGCTG
>CALJKN010000014.1 GCA_937973585.1 uncultured Helicobacteraceae bacterium | reverse complement strand
CAAAAAAATATGACGGTGACGACAAAAGCGGCATCTCAAAATTTAGCGGAAACGTCAAAGTCGTAAAAGGTTCAGATATCCTAACGGCAGATACCGTAACCGTATTTACAGACCAATCCAGAAAGCCTAGCAAGATGGAGGCGACCGGAAACGCAAGCTTTATGATGAGTCAAGATGGGTCAAAAACTTACAAAGGTAAGGCCAAAACAATATTTTATATCCCAAACCAAAAAGAGTATCTACTGGTCGGAAATGCCGAGGTTGAGTATGTGGAGGAGAAGCGAAAGGTGTTTGGGGAGAGAATTCTAATCAACGAAACGACAAAAAAAGCCTCCGTCGTGGGTGATGAGGCAAACTCCAAGCCGGCAAAGTTTATATTTTATATAGACGATAAAAAAGACAATAAATAAGAATTATGAAAATACTAAAAGCGCAGTTTATAAAATCTGCAGCGAGTCTATCCGACTCTCTGCCGCCGGACAAGGCCGAAGTTGCCTTTTTGGGGCGGTCAAACGTCGGCAAAAGCTCCCTTATTAATGCGTTGGTATCCCAAAAATCTCTAGCCAAATCATCCCAGACTCCCGGTAAAACGAGGCTGATAAACTTTTTTTCGGTCTCCGTAGCGGTCGGGGATGAGGTGGGGGAGTTTAGGCTTGTGGATTTGCCCGGTTTTGGGTATGCGAAAGTCTCCAAAGACGAGAGGGCGCTCTGGGAGAGAAATCTCACCGGATTTTTGCTCAGACGTGAATCTATAAAGCTCTTTTTGTTGCTACGGGATGCTAGGCACCCCGATATGGAGATCGACGAAGAGGTAAAAGAGTTTTTATCGGCAATATCCAGAGGGGATTTCAAGATTCAAGAGGTCTATACAAAAATAGACAAACTCAAAAAAAATGAACTCTCGCTTCTGAGGCAAAAAAGAAAAGATGCCATATTCGTCTCCTCGGAGAGCAAAGATGGGATGGAAACTTTGAGGGCGGCTGTTATGGGGGCTATTTTTGGCGGCTAAACTGAGTTTTGAAAAGCCGACTCTAAACGATATAAAAGCGATGCAGGAGCTTGTCCGTTCTGAAGTTGAAAAAGGGGTGATACTCTTTAGGGATGAAAACGAGATGGCAAATACCATCCGCTCCTATACCGTCGCAAAAGAGGACGGAAAAATCATCGGATTCGGTGCTTTGCATATTTATTCACCCGTATTGGCCGAGGTTAGAAGCCTTATCGTAAAAGATGGATATCAGGGCAAGCAAATAGGCTCGAAACTGGTATCGAAACTGGAAGAGGAGGGGAGAGCTCTGGGTCTCAAACAGATGCTTACCCTGACGTACAAAAAAGAGTTTTTTGAGAAAAACGGATTCGTAGAGATTCCAAAAGAGAATATTCCTGAACATAAAATCTGGGCGGACTGTATAAAGTGCAAACATTTTCCTATCTGCAACGAAATATCGCTGATAAAAACTATATAAAACTAGCTCCGATAGTAGCCGTTTTGTTTTTATACGGCTCAATCAGTACGCTAAATCCGTATTTACCGCCCCTTTTCGGTGTCTTGATGGCTACGGCGTATTTTGTCGGGCGGAGAGAGTTTTTGTTTTTTGCATTCGGTTATCTTTTGATTTTTGAGGCCGATAGAGGTTACTATCTGTTTTCAGGATTTTTGTTTTTGATTTTTTATATCTACTATTTTTTGCCGTTCGTAGCCGCTTTTTTGGATTGCAAGAGGTGTATGGCGGTTGTGGCTGTACTTTGTTCATACCCCCTTTACTACCTTTTTTTGTCGTTTGTGGATATGTTTTTTTTACGTCCCGGTGTCTCCATTTCGCTTGCTCCGATAGCGTTTTACCTGCTATTTGAGTCGCTTTTTGCATTATCTATGGAGTAGGGTTTGAGAGAGAGGATTCTACTGACGGTATTTATCGTCGCATGGTCTGCACTTGTTGTTCGGGTCTTTTATTTTAGTGTCAAATCAAACGAGTATTACGAGGAGCTATCATCCAAAAACTCTACAAAAACCGAGTTGATTTATCCGGCAAGAGGGGTGATATTTGATAGAAATAAAAGACCCCTTGCGATAAATAAACTAGGATTTGCTATCAGTCTGGCTCCACATCTCTCAAGCGAGAAAAACCTCCCTGTTTTGCAAAAAAAATTAGCAATGCTTTTGAAGTTTTTCCCAAATACAAATATCGAAAAAATGAAAGCAATCTATATGCGAGAGGATTCGCCCTATAACCATGAGTTTATCAGAATTATAGACTTTATGCCGCACGAGCAGATACTTCCGTTTTTTACGGTTCTTAGTTTTGACGAAAATATAAAAATCGAATCGACGACAATGAGGGAGTATCCAGAGGGTGCTATGGCCGGACACATCATAGGATACGTGGCCAGAATCTCAAAAGAGGATGCCGAGAAAAAAAACATCGTCTCCCCTAACGGATTTATCGGCAAAGACGGGCTGGAAAAATCATACAACGATGTTTTGCAGGGGGAGCCGGGCTCAAAGGTGCTTAGGGTAAATGCATACAATGAGGTGGTGGAGGAGATTGATGCAAAAGAGCCTTCAAAACATCATGATTTGGTAACCACGATAGACGTGCAGCTTCAAAAGCTTGTTTCATCTCTTTTCGAGGGTAAAAGCGGAGCGGTGGTTGTAATGGATGTTACCGACGGCTCGGTACTTGCGGCCGGAAGCTTTCCCGAATATGACGTAAATTCGTTTGTAAAGGGGCTATCAAAAGACGAGTGGAACGGAATGGTAAACGATCTCAACCACCCTCTTACAAACAGACTCACGAAAGGGCTTTATCCGCCGGGCTCGGTCATAAAACCGGGTGTTGCTTTGGCCTTTCAAAGAGCCGGAGTGGATGAGCACGACTCCATAGTAGACGAGGGGTTTATCGAGTTTGGTGGACGGAAGTTTAGGGACTGGAAAAAAGAGGGGCACGGTGTCGTAGATATGCGAAAGGCTATAAAAGAGAGTTGTGATACCTATTTTTATAAACTCTCTTTAAGGGTAGGGATTAACATCATAGCCGAGACACTTCAGGCTTTAGGGCTTGGGACAAAGACAAATACCGATTTGCCGGGAGAGTTTACCGGAATTGTACCGTCGCCGGAGTGGAAAAAGAAAAAATATAAAAAACCGTGGTATGCCGGAGAGACCCTAAATGCGACGATAGGGCAGGGCGATACTCTGGTTACCCCTCTTCAAGTGGCAAAATTCACGGCGGCCATGGCAACCGGCAAAAATATAGCCCCGAAATTTGCTATGAGTATCGGAGGCAAAGCTGTGGAGCCAAAAATAACCCCGCTTCCGATTGCATTTGACCAAAAAATGTTAAATGTTATCAGGGAGGGGATGTATCAGGTCTGTTCAACCCAAGGAGGGACGGCGTACAGCTCTCTTGGGTATCTTCCGATAAAAGTAGCAGGTAAAACAGGTACGGCGCAGGTCTCTACAATCGCACAGTCAGAGATAAACAGGATGAAAGAGGAACAGCTGGAGTACTACAAGCGCTCTCATGCGTGGCTAACTACCTATGCCCCGTATGAGAGTCCAAAATATGTCGTGACGGCTCTGGTGGAGCATGGTGGGCACGGTGGATCAGAGGCTGGCCCATATGTGGAGCAGATATATAGAAAGCTAATAGAGCTAGGGTATATAAAAGTTCAAAAGCAATAAGGCATACTCCAATCCCAATTATCTTTGTGTTAGCGGTGCAGATAGTGCGAAACGGGCGGCTATCTCTATCTCTTTTTGCCTCATCTGCCCGTTGTCTGTTTCGTGGTCAAACCCCATAATATGCAAAAGACCGTGGATAAATAAAATCCTCATCTCATCTTCAAATCGGTGCCCCAACTCTTTTGCTACCGTCGAGGCTGTATCTGCCGATATGATGACGGAACCCAAAAAGTTTGTTTTGGAGTGTTTTATAGGAAAGCTCAGTACATCGGTTGCCTTGTCTATCCCTCTGTGCTCGCTGTTTAGCTCTCTGATTCTATCGTCGCTTACTACGATTAGTTCCATCTGCTTGTCTGTTGCCAGAGCCGAAAAAATATCCTCAAACAACTCACTGTTTATCTCGTACTCTGTTTCGTTTTCAAAGTCTATCATGCGCCATATCCTTTTGCGATGAATTGTATCAAAACCGATTTAAGGGGGGCGTTGATAGAATAGAGCCAAAAACGAAACGGAGTCATAAACTTTGATAACCAAATGCCTTTTTCCGGCCGCCGGATACGGAACCAGATTTTTACCTGTTACAAAAGCGATGCCAAAAGAGATGCTCCCTGTCCTTACAAAACCGCTTATCCAATACGGAGTCGAGGAGGCGATGGAGGCCGGACTAACCGAGATGGCGGTAGTCACGGGTCGGGGCAAGAGGGCTATAGAGGATCACTTTGATATATCGTATGAGCTTGAGCACCAAATCAAAGGGACGGAAAAAGAGAGATATTTAGCCGATATCAGAAACATTATAGATGTTTGCACTTTTTCGTATACCAGACAAATCGAGATGAAGGGTCTGGGGCATGCGATACTGACGGGTGAGACTTTGATAGGAAACGTCCCTTTTGCGGTTTTATTGGCTGATGACTTGTGCGTAGGGTACGGCGAGAGTGTTTTGGGGCAGATGGTTGAGCTGTACAAAAAATACAGATGTTCGATTGTGGCTATAGAGGAGATAGATATTGCCGAGTCTACAAAATACGGGATAGTGGACGGCAAGGAGATAGAAAACGGCGTGTTTATGGTTAGCGATATGGTGGAAAAACCATTCCCGCAGGATGCCCCGTCAAATATGGCGATCATCGGCAGATATATCCTGACCCCCGATATATTTGACATCCTCAAAAATACTCCGGCAGGCAAAAACGGAGAGTTGCAGATAACAGACGCACTAAAAACACAAGCCAAAAACAATATGGTTATAGCCTATAAATTTAAAGGTAAAAGATACGATTGCGGTAGTGTAGAGGGGTTTGTAGCGGCTACTAACGCTTTTTATGCAGAGGCTAATAATAAATCTTGACAACTATCGGCTAAAGATGTATAATTTTATTAGCACTTGAATTTATTAAGCGCTAAATAAAAAAATAAACGGCTAACAAATGGCTAAAGTTGATAAAAAAGCTATCATCTTAGAGTGCATAATTTCCGAGTATATCAAGACAACTGCACCTATAGGTTCCGAGTACCTTCAGTCGGTTATAGGGCTTGAGATATCGTCGGCTACCATCAGAAACTATTTTAAACAAATGGTGGAAGAGGGTGTCCTTGTGCAGTTTCATATCTCCGGCGGGAGAGTTCCTAGTCAGATTGCCCTTAGAGAGTTTTGGAGCGAACGTCTAGCACCCATAAAAAGTGTTCAGATCGGGAGCCTAAGAAACTTTGAGGCCGCCTCCAAAGATTTCAAAATCGCCTCAATCCTAAAAATCAAACAAAGCGACAAACTATTAGGCTCTTATCAGGCCGGATCAAAATATGTAGTCGCCGAGTTTGAGATGGGTGAAGTGCTACTAAAAGGGGATTCAAACCTAAAAGCGTTTTTGGATGAATTTTTGGGGTTGGAGTCCACCCAGATTAGGGACTTGGCACTTCATTACGGTGTTTTCGAGGTATCCTCAAGGCTAAACGAATACATAGCCAAACAGGCGAAAGCTATCGCCAACAAAGAGGAGATTCTGGAGATCGCAAAAACCGACAACGAATGGGCAAGCGAGAAACTGCCGTGGTTTATGGACGGTAGCGTCGCATCTGAGATAGGGAGCGGGATATATTTTAGAAACCTTATTCCGGACGGCTTTATGGCTGTAAAAACAGATGCCAGAATAGGAAATACCGATGCGGAGATGCTCTATGTCGGGCACCTCTCCAGAGATTTCGGCGGATTTTTGTGTGCGTTAAACTGATTTAAAGGAGATAGATTTGAGTGAAGAGATAAAAAACGAAGAGACTATAAAAGAAGATGCGGCAGAGACTTGCGAGGGTGAGAGCGTAGAGCCTAGTATCGAAGAGAGATACAAAGAGCTTGAGGACAAATATCTAAGAGCTCATGCCGATTTTGAGAACGTAAAAAAAAGGGTCGAAAAAGAGAAGCAAATGGCAATCGACTATACAAACGAAAAGTTTGCAAAAGATATGTTGCCTATCATAGACTCTTTGGAGCTGGCTCTTGCCCATAGCGGTGAGGCGGTAGAGGGGGATAAACTAAGAGAGGGTGTATCTCTGACTCTCGACAACCTCATCAAAACGTTTGAACGAAACGGTATCAAACAAATAGCCGTCACGGGTGAGTTTGACCCTGAGATGCACGAGGCTATCATGCAAGCGCCTAGTGACGAGGTAGAAGAGGGGCATATCGTGGCTACCTTGCAAAAAGGGTATATCTTTAAAGACAGAGTGATTAGACCCGCTTTGGTTAGCGTATGCAAGCGCTAACCATCTTTAGCGGCACAGCGCCTAGCGTAGCCGAAACCGGACTTTGTTCGGTCGGCGTTTAAATCTAAATAAAAAAGGATAATAAAATGGGAAAAGTAATTGGAATTGACCTTGGAACAACAAACTCTTGCGTAGCTTTTATGGAAGGTAGTGAGCCAAAAGTGCTAGCAAACAAAGAGGGGGCTAGAACTACCCCTTCCGTCGTAGCGTTTACCGACAAAGGTGAAGTGCTAGTAGGTATGACGGCAAAAAGACAAGCTATCACAAACCCGGAAAAAACAATCTACTCTATCAAGAGAATTATGGGTCTTATGACAAGTGAGACAAAAGCAAACGAAGCAAAAAGCAAAGTATCGTACAAAATAGTAGACAGAAACGGCGCTTGCGCAGTCGAAATCGGCGACAAAATATATACGCCGCAAGAGATTTCCGCAAAAATTCTGATAAAACTAAAAGAAGATGCAGAGAGCTTCCTAGGTGAAGAGGTAACGGACGCTGTAATCACCGTGCCTGCATACTTCAACGACGCTCAAAGAAAAGCGACAAAAGAGGCGGGTATTATCGCCGGTCTGAACGTCCTTAGAATCATCAATGAGCCTACGGCTGCATCACTGGCTTACGGTCTTGATAGAAAAGCGCAAGAAAAAATCCTTATCTATGACCTAGGCGGCGGTACGTTTGACGTTACGGTACTAGACGTTGGCGACGGCGTATTTGAGGTTCTTGCGACTGATGGAGATGCATTCCTTGGCGGTGATGACTTTGACAATAGAATCATCGACTGGTTAGCAGACGAGTTCAAAGCAGAGCAAGGTATCGACCTTAAATCTGACAAAATGGCGCTTCAAAGACTAAAAGAAGCGGCCGAAAATGCCAAAAAAGAGCTATCGACCGCTATGGAGACCGAGATCAATCTACCGTTTATCACGGCTGATGCGACAGGCCCAAAACACCTTGTCAAAAAGCTTACAAGGGCAAAATTTGAGTCTGTTATCGGTGATTTGGTTGACAAAACAAAAACAAAAATTGTTGAGGTTTTAAAACAGGCAGGACTTGACAAGGGCGCAATCGACGAGGTCGTAATGGTCGGCGGCTCAACTAGGGTTCCTAGAATTCAAGAGATGGTAAAAGAGTATTTCGGCAAAGATTTGAACAAAACGGTAAACCCTGACGAAGTTGTTGCGGTGGGTGCGGCAATCCAAGGCGGCGTACTAAAAGGGGACGTAAAAGACGTATTGCTTCTTGACGTAACTCCGCTAAGCCTAGGTATCGAGACACTCGGCGGCGTGATGACAAAAGTTATCGAGAGAGGGACAACGATTCCGGCCAAAAAATCGCAAACATTCTCAACGGCGGAGGACAACCAACCGGCTGTTACTATCCATGTACTACAAGGCGAGAGAGAGTTTGCAAAAGACAACAAATCGCTAGGTATGTTCGAGCTAGGCGGTATCATGGCGGCTCCAAGAGGTGTGCCTCAAATCGAAGTTACGTTTGACATCGATGCCAACGGTATCCTAAACGTATCGGCAAAAGACAAAGCGAGCGGCAAAGAGTCAAATATCAAAATCACGGGTTCATCGGGTCTAAACGAAGACGAGATCAACAAAATGGTACAAGAGGCCGAAGCGCACAAAGAGGAAGACAAAAAAAGAAAAGAGGTCGTAGAGGCCAAAAACCAAGCGGATGCCCTAATCCACCAAACCGAAAAAACACTTGCCGAATCAGGTGAAGCGGTAAGCGCCGACGAAAAAGCAAAAATCGAAGCGGCTATAAAAGAGCTAAAAGATGTAGTAGCAAAAGACGGCGTAGGCAAAGACGAGATAGAGGTAGCAACCAGAAATCTAGCATCTGCCAGCCACAAACTAGCGGAAGCTATGTACAAAAAAGAGGGCGGCGAAGCAGGCGCACCACACGGAGCACAAGGCGGACAAGCCAAAAAAGACGACGATGTCATCGATGCTGAAGTAGAATAAAAAAGAACCTCCAAATTCCGCATGCCCCGCAACTCGGCGGGGCAAAACTCCACAAAATAAACTTGACCTCATATATCTAATAAGATATAATTTAGCTATGGAACATTGGAATATCAACTACTTTTTTAATAGTAACAGCAACTCACCTATAAAAGAGTGGATTGATGAGTTGTCTGATGAATCGAAAGCCGAAATTTTCAAGGTTTTTGAGCTTTTGAAAAAATACGGTATAGGGCTAGGTTTGCCTTTTGTCAAACATCTTGAAGCCAAAATCTATGAAGTCAGAACAAAAGACAAATCCGGTATTTATCGTGTTCTGTATTTTGCTCATACGGATAGAACTTTTGTAATGCTTCACGGATTTAAGAAGAAGACACAAGCCACGCCGAGAAAAGAGATTGATATAGCCATAAAAAGAATGAAAGAGGTACAAAATGGATGATTTTCAAAAACATCTACAAGAGTCTTTGAAAGACGATTCGTTCAGAGCTGAATATGAAGCCAAAGAGCTAAGATATAAAGTAATCGACATTTTGGTCGGGCTAAGAATCCAATACAAACTAACACAAGCCGAACTAGCCAAAAAACTAGGGACGACGCAAACGGTAGTGAGCCGAATAGAAAACGGCAGCGTCAATGTCGGGATTGATTTTTTACAAAAATTGGCGACTGCTTTTGGTAAGAAGGTGGAGATTAGAGTGGGGTAGCGATGATGGTTATACGCCAGATTAAAGACGATAAAGACTATAAAAATGCGCTAGCTAGAGTGGATGCGTTAATGGAGCTAGACCCAGAGGTCGGCACACCGCAAAGCGACGAGCTGGAGGTGCTTGTGTTGCTCATCGAAAAGTACGAAGAAAGGCATTGGCATATATCCGAGCCAGACCCGATAGACGCTATAAAATTTCGCATGGAGCAGATGGGGCTTGCGCAAAAAGATTTGACCCCGTGCATCGCTTCAAAGAGCAAAGTATCGGAAGTGCTAAATAGAAAAACTGGGTTGTCCCTGCCGATGATAAAGAAGCTATACGCCGGGCTTCATATACCGCTTGAGGTGTTGGTGGGCGGTAAACATGGATTGGAACTTGTTAAGTGAGTAATGTTCAAAAGTAGTCTGTCACCTTCAAAAAAGAGGCTTTAAAAAAGGTATGATACAATTTCAGCC
>CALJKN010000013.1 GCA_937973585.1 uncultured Helicobacteraceae bacterium | reverse complement strand
GTATTTGCGTATTTCAAAATACCTTTAGAGATGTTGTTAGCAGCGAACATCGCCATCATCTCACCAGACATAACGATGTATATTTCTTGTGCTTTACCTTCACGAATCGGCATAGCGAAACCACCGCAAACAACGTCACCAAGAACGTCGTAAGATACGAAGTCAAGGTCATCAGAGTATGCGCCGTTTTCTTCTAGGAAGTTAATAGCGGTAATAACACCTCTACCTGCACATCCAACGCCCGGCTCTGGACCGCCTGATTCTGTACATTTAATCCATCCACCTGTGTTTTGCTCATCTTCAGGATTGAAAATTGCAGCTCCACCTTTGCAAACATCATCAAGCTCTAGGTCTTCAACCGTTCCAGCTTTAGCAGCCATTTCCATAATAGTAGCTTGTGCTTTCTCATGAAGGATTAGCCTTGTAGAGTCAGCTTTCGGGTCACATCCTACGATTAGGATTTTTTTACCGAAGTAGTAAGCCATAGCGGCTAGTGTATTTTGGCTGGTAGTTGATTTACCGATACCACCTTTTCCATAGAAGGCAATCTGTCTAAGTGCGCTCATCTTGTTCTCCTTGTAATAATTTACGTCAAGAGATATTACATTTTGCGTTCCGTAGAAAAAAAATTATTTTTTTTGGAAAAAATTTTTTTCATTTTTTCAAATCCGATAAAATCAAAAAAAATTAGCTAATATAAAACAGATTAACAGATAATGATAGATATAAAGATATAGCAATGGCCAGAAAAAAGGAACTTATACTAATTGTCGACGATATGCCGACAAACCTGAAACTACTCTCTATAGCGCTAAAAGAGGCCTACGATACCGAAATAGCACAAGACGGCGAGACCGCTATCGAACTTGCAAAGCTAAAAAAGCCCTCATTGATTCTTATGGATATATTGATGCCGAAAATGGACGGCTTTGAAACATTCAGAAGACTCAGAGGCGATAATGCTACAAAAGACATTCCTGTAGTATTTATAACATCCGACCACTCCATACAAAGCGAGATAAGGGCATTTCAGGAAGGGGCCAACGACTACATCACAAAACCTATAGTCTCCCCTATCTTGATAGCCAGAATACAAAACATCCTAAATCAGGTAAAAATAGATGAAGCACTAAAACAAAGTGAAAAAGAGGCCAAAAAACTATCAATGGCGATAGAAAATAGCCCTTCATCGGTATTTATCACAAACGTAAACGGTAAAATAGAGTACGTAAACCCAAAATTCACCGAGATAACAGGCTATGAGCCCGAAGAGATTGTCGGCAAAAACCCATCTATCCTAAAATCAGGCACAAAAACAGCAGAAGAGTACAAAATACTCTGGGATACGATATCAAGCGGCAAAACATGGTATGGGGAGTTTTATAATAAGAAAAAAAACGGAGAGCTTTACTGGGAGAGCGCCTCCATAGCATCCATCACCGACCCGTACGGCAACATAACAAATTATGTAGCAGTTAAAGAGGATATAACCGAAAAGAAAAAAATGGAGGAGGAGCTAACAAAGTTAGCAACCACCGACCCGCTGACCGGTGTTGCAAATAGACGTTTTTTTGCGGAACGGATGGAATCGGAACTAGTTAGGTTCAAAAGATTTGGAAATCCGGCTTCGTTTTTGATGCTCGACATAGACTTTTTCAAAAAAATCAACGACTCTTACGGGCACGCTATCGGCGATGTAGCCCTAAAAGAGTTTGCCAGAATCGCTAGAGAGTCGCTCAGAAAAACGGATTTGGTCGGGAGACTAGGCGGCGAGGAGTTTGGGATACTGCTAACTGAAACCGATATAGACGGCGCTATGATTTTTGCCGAAAGACTACGCTACAAAATAGCTAACAATATCGTATATACGGATGTAGCAAATATTACATTTACGGTAAGTATCGGAATAAGCGAATATAGCCTCTCCGATGAAGAGGTAGAGGGGATTATAGCAAGAGCCGACGAAGCCCTATACGAGGCAAAAAATACCGGTCGCAATAAAACCGTAGTATACGGGATGGAGGAGTAGCCTAAAAAAGTCTATAGGCTATCTTCTCAAAGTCGGCCTCCAAAGCTTTAAAAAAATTATCAAAACCCTCTCTTGCAAACCTAAGAATACCCATAATAAATCCTTTAAAAAATATTGGACGAGAAATTCAACAGAGCAAATGGCGTACCTAAAATAGTTGGAAAAAATTGTCAAATTTTATATATTTTTAATATTTTTAGTCTAAAATATGTCAAATTGCAATATTGGAGCTTAAAAGATATGACATTCAACGATATAGTAGAGAGACTAAAAGACATCATCTCCGAACAGGTAGGGGCCAAAAAGGTATTCGACAAAGATGTTGCATCTGCACTAGGGATTGAGCCTATTAATTTTGCAACGATGAAAAAAAGGGACAAAATCCCATATAAAGAGTTATCGGAATTTTGCGCCAAAAAGAGGATATCGCTAAATTGGCTTCTATTTGACCAAACGCCGGAGAGCCTCGTGGAGGCCACAAACAAGTACTACTACGTCAAATACCTAAGAGAGATAAACGCCTCGGCAGGCGGTGGTGCGGACAACTACGAAGAAGACGGAGAGGAACTTGCAATAAACGAAAGCTTTGTTACATTTTTGGGAGGCGAGAGAAATCTGCATAACATTGAGGCGATAAACGTAACCGGAGACTCTATGGAGCCGACACTGACCGACAAGGCTATAACGTTTATAGACAGATCCAAAACTGAGATCAAAAGGGGCGGAATTTTTGCTATAGTATCGGAAAGCGGGGTATTCATAAAGAGGCTAAATCAGAGGATAGACGGGAGCGTCGAAATCATATCCGACAACAAAGATTATCCGGTTAGCATAGTATCCAATGGTAGTTTTGTAGTTTTGGGTAAAGCCGTATCGACTTTTAACGCAGTTTTCTAGCCTCCACCGTTTTCACAGGTTATTTTTAATATCATTAAGGTTTCTAAAAATATCTTTTTGGGATAGAAAAAATTTACCGTTTATAAATTATTTTGGTTAACAGGGACAATGGGAAAAAAACTTATTTCCGTAATGGATACATCTTTTCGCGACGGCCTACAGTCTGTTTATGGCGGACGCGTGCTACTGGAAGACATAAAGCCTGCCATACAGGCTTTTGTGGATGCCGGAATAACCCACTTTGAGTGCGGCGGCGGCGCAAGATTCCAGTCGTTGTATTTTTATTGCAATGAAGACGCTTTCGATATGATGGACACATTTAGGTCTATTGTAGGGCCGGATATTAAGCTACAGACGCTCTCCAGAGGTGTGAGTCACGTAGGGCTAGATACAGGCTCCAGAGGCACTATAGAGCTACACGCAAAACTGTTTAAAAAACACGGTATGACGACTATCAGGAATTTTGATGCCCTAAACGACGTTCAGAATCTTGTATATCCGGCAGAGTGCATAAAAAAATACGGTCTAAACCACGAGGTATGCGTAACGGTAATGGAGCTTCCTCCGGAGTGCTTTGGGGCACATGAGGCTGATTTTTATATGAACGTCCTACGAAATATACTAGACAGCGGGCTACCGTTTGACTCCGTATGTTTCAAAGACGCATCCGGAACCGCAAGACCTAGAAAGATATTTGAAACAATCAAAGCGGCAAGGGCGCTACTTGGAAAAGATACCCATATCAGATTCCATACGCACGAAACCGCCGGGGTCAGCGTTGCATGCTATTTGGCCGCACTTGATGCCGGAGCCGACGGGATAGACCTTGCGATGGATCCTGTCAGTGGAGGAACGAGCCAGCCGGATACACTAACGATGCTTCATGCGCTAAAAGGGAGCGAATACGATCTGGGTCTGGAGGCTAAAAGACTACTTGAAGCCCAAAAAGTACTAAAAGAGTGCCTAAAAGATTATTTCGTACCGCCGGAGGCAAAAGAGGTATGCACCCTGATACCTTTCTCCCCTATGCCTGGCGGAGCGCTTACGGCAAATACGCAAATGATGAGGGACACAAAGACTCTGGACAAACTCCCTGCCGCATTAGAGGCCATGGGTGAAGTGGTCGCCAGAGGGGGATTCGGAACCTCCGTAACCCCTGTTAGCCAGTTCTACTTCCAGCAGTCATTTAACAACGTAGTATTTGGCCCTTGGAAAAAAATAGCCGACGGTTACGGCAAGATGCTTCTTGGATATTTCGGTAAAACTCCGGTAGAACCGGATGCCGAACTCGTACAAATAGCAAAAGAGCAGCTAAACCTAGAGCCGACATCCGAAAACCCACTCGACATAGCCGATAGAGATTTCAACAAAAGTCTGGCCTGTTTTGAGGAGCAGCTAAGGCACCATAATCTGGAGGTTACAGACGAAAACCTCTTTATAGTGGGAACCTGCGCCGACAAAGGGATTGCGTTTTTAAAAGGCGAAGCGAAAGTAAACGTCAGAAAGATAGACCATCACGCTACCGAAGCAGGACAAAAACAGGCCGAAGATAAAAGTGCCCATGAAATGCTAGAAAAATTTGATCTGTACTCCGTAAAAGCTCAGGAGATGGAACTAAAAGTATCATCGGTAGGTGAAAAGTCTGAAGAGCTTGAGAGTAGATGGAATGCCAAAAATATAGTTTTCAAACTTGAAAAAAAGGCAAAATCGTCATCGGATAGCGATATGGGCGGAGCCGATGCCGACGGCAATATACACGTTCACGCCCCGCTCCCTTCAGAGGTTATCAAAGTTCTGGTACAAGTCGGCGATGAGGTCAAAGACGGTGAAGATTTGATGATTTTGGAGGCTATGAAGATGGTGATGGAGGTTCAAGCCCCAGCCGACGGTATAGTAAAAGCTATCCACGTAAAACAAGGTGGAACCGTAGAGAGCGGTCAGGTTCTCGTAACCCTAGAATAACCCCGCACCTTACAGCGTTACTACGGTAACGCCCCCGTAGGGGATTTTGATACAAAAAGCCTCCTCTAAACTAATCTTTTGCACTTTTGATAGGATATAGCGTATTACACCGGAGTGGGTAAATACCAAAATGCTTTTTTTGCCGTGCATAGCTTTTGCTTGGGATAAAAAATCGTCGATTCTATATTTGAATTCAGTTATCGTCTCGCCCCCGATCCTCTCGATAAAACTCTCAAAATCGTCATACAAAATACCAAATTTGTCACATATCTCATCATAGCTCATCCCCTCGGCACGTCCAAACGATTTTTCACGCACCCTATCGTCCAAAACAGGGGAAAAACCGAACGCACGAGCCGTCTGCACGCATCTGGACAAATCCGACGAGTAAATACCGTCAAACTCCACCCTTGAAACAGAGTCAAACACGCCATCCGGTAAAAATCTATCCGTATCAAGCGGCACATCTATCCAGCCGTTATATCTGCCCTCAAACTCTACCGGAATCTCTCCGTGCCTAACCAGATAAACTCTCAAATGCCAATCCAAACGCAAAGGGCAATCAACAAGGCCGCTTCCGACGATTCAATCACAAATCCGTACATATCCCCGCTAAGGCCGCCAAACCGTCTTGACAAAATAGACCCGACAAAAGCAGAAACGGCAAAAGCGAACAAGATAAGCCAAAAAAGTTTTGTATCCACAAAAACCGTCACCAAAATTGTAACAGTAAGGCTAAACAAAAAAAGCGGTTTTGTAAGCTCCATTTTTGCGGCGTACCCCATCCCGCTATTTTTTGCATACCTAAACAAAAACATAGAGACCACCCCTCCAAACCTTGAGAGCATCGGGACTAGAACAAACAGCGGGGTTTTGACAACGATACAAAAAGCGGATAACTTGACGGATAGGAGTAAAAAACCGTATATCGCCCCCATCGCTCCGATTGTAGGCTCCTTCATCACCCTCTCAGCCGCCTCTCTCGGAGCGTGTAGTGCATCTACCGTATCGACAAACCCGTCCAGATGTAACGCCCCGTACAAAACCGTATAAAAGGCAAACAGACAAACAGCCAAAACCGTAAACGGCAAATAGGGTAAGAGCAGTAGATAAGTGGCATAAACCAACCCCCCGAGAGCCAATCCCACAACCGGATAGTAGGCCGCCGCCGTCCCGTTTAGCCCCTCTCTAAACTCATAAAACCTAAAAAACGGAAGTGTCGTCATCATCGAAAAGGCTAGACGAATAGCGTAGATATGGTTTTTTATCATTATCTATAATTCTATACTTAGGCTATAAAACTTATTCCGACCAATTTTTTTTGCCTTAACAAGTTCAAATTGAATTAAATACTTAAGATCCTTGATAGCCGTTTGTTTTGATACTTTAATCCGTTGCGCAATTTCATCCGATGTTTGCATAAACGAACGCTTAGAATTTGAAAGCATCTTAATTATTAGTTTTTGTCTCGGCGTCAAATCAAGCGAATTAGTTTTGGCTTTATCGAGAGTAAAATCCTCTCTCATATAGTTTTTTACCCTGTCTTTTAATATCTCAATACCCTCTTGCATTACATAGGTCATATAGTAAAAAAAATAGGTCATATCAAGTTCATCGTTTGCTTCACTTCGTTCAACATGAACAAAAGCCTCATAGTACTTTTTTATATTTTTTTGTTTATATATAACTTCAGAGAGAGATATAAAATAAAACATATCAAACCCGTATTTTTTTAGCAAATATGTAAACAGTACCCGCACGGTTCTGCCGTTTCCATCCATAAATGGATGAATATAGCTGAATATAAAATGAAAGGCTATCGCTTTGTATATATTTTCAATAGGTTTTCTGAAGTCATCATCTAGCAAAAACTCGTACAGCTTGTTCGTCATTTCTCGCATTTCATCTATGTTTGCCGTAGGAGAAAAGATTACTTTGCCTTTGTCGCTCATTATTTCTACGGCTTCGCTTCTATAAGCCCCCTCGTCTTCGTTTTTATCTAGTGTGCCTGCGGAAACTATTTTGTGCACTTCGCATACAAACTCGCTGCTTAAGTCGTCGTTTTTTTTGCGCAAAAATTCAAGAGCGTCATAGTTATTTAAAATCATTTTTTCACTTTTGTCTTTTGGCTCCTCTTTTTTGACAACTAATTCATTTGTCCTTTTGACCGTACTATGCGCACCCTCGATTGAAGAAGAAGAAAATGCCTCAAGTATTAAAGAATCCACAATAAGTTTGTTATTAAATTTGTCTTTAAAATGGTATTCGATGCTTTTGTAAAATTCTTTCATCGCCCCTATTGAGTCTTTTAGTTTTTTTGTTTCACAAAGCACAAATTTTTTGTTTTTGTACTCAAAAATAGTCTCTTTGTGTTTTGCTCTGTATCTTCTAACTTCTTCAATAATTTTCTCAAAATTACAACTATTTTCCTCCACTCTTTTACGGCGATACTCCATCTCGTTTTCCGTGAGGTAGTTTGTTATCGTAAAGTATCTAACCCACTCTTTGTCGCTTGTGGGGTAGTCGGCAAACTCTTTTAATATATTTGTGTGCGCCATTAAAGACTCCGAATATTTATTAAAATCGATTTTATCATTTCATCCTCACGCTTAGTCCAACAGCACACAGATATACCTCGTCGCACGCCGTTGCAACCATCTGCCCTATGATGCCGCAAAGATCTACGTACCGCCTCACGTCCGGATTTTCGGATACTATACCGCCCGATACGTCGGTTAGGACAAATACGATATTGTCCGCCTCGGCTAGGAGTTTTGATGTGTGGGCGATTATCTCGTCGTCTGTTTTGCCGTGGTATATCATATTGTTTATCCACATCCCCAGACACTCGACTAGGACGACCGTACCTGCCGACAAAACCGGAGTCGCAAGATCCAGATGGGATTCTACCGTCACAAAACCGTCCCCTCTCTGCACCCTGTGAAGCTCCGCCTTTTGCCTCATACCCTCATCAAAAAGCTCACTTGTTGCGAGATAAATAGGTTTTTTGGCTTTTGATAGCTCCAAAGCCCTCTTTTCGGCCAGCTTTGACTTTCCGCTTTTTTGAGCCCCTACATACAAAATCTTCATACCAAAACCGCCGCAATCAAAATCAAAATAACGACCAAATCAACCGCTCTCCCAACCCTAAGAGCCATTATGACATCACCATCACCGATAACACCTCTACCGTCTCCAAAGTACGGTTTTTTCTTTATTTTACCGTGATACGACGTATCTCCGCCTAGCCTGACACCTAGCGCTCCGGCCATTGCCGCTATCGGATATCCCGCATTTGGGCTTTCGTGACCGCCGCCGTACCTAAATGCGCTTTTTAGACCCCTCACGCTAAGAGCCGCAATACATATCAAAACAGCCGTCAGACGGGATGGAATCAGGTTTAGTATATCGTCAGCTTTTGCCGCAAATTTTCCAAACTTCTCGTATCTCTTTGTCCTATATCCTACCATCGAATCGAGTGTATTTATCGTTTTATAGACGACGATGCCGACAAATCCAAAAATGGATAGATAAAAAAGCGGAGCCACCACGCCGTCGCTCAGATTTTCGGCGTACGTCTCTATGAGTGCCTTGTTGATACCGCTCTCATCCAAAACTTCAGTATCACGACTAACCAGCATTGAGAGGGCGGCTCTTTTGTCATCGGCCCCTAAAACCCCTTTTACCGCATCGTACAATGATTTGGAGGCGAGAAACATCGACGAGAGGACGGCAGTAACGCAAATATCAACGTAATAATCCAAAAACGAAAGCAAATATACCGCCGAATACGCCAGACCGCCAAACAAAAAAACCGCCGATACGGTGAGAATCGCCCCAAAAAAAACCGAATCTCTCCAAAAACGCCCCTCAAACCACGATACAAAATCCCCGATAAAACACACCGGATGACGAACCGGAAACTCCCCAAAAACCCTATCGATAATATACGCCGATAAAGCGACTAGCAAGAGAGCGCCTCTATAATCTTTTTGTAGTCGATGCTTTGTTTGACCGTATCCGCAAAGCTTTTTAGCATACCCCTTTTATACTCCAAAAAGCTATACCCCTCGTATCTATCGGTAAACGGCGCAAAAAATCGCTCACGAAACCCGTCATCGTCAAATACGGCATGCAGATGGGTTCCAAAAAAACCCTCTCCGCTTGCGTAGAGCGGAAATTTTTTGCTAATACCACAATGTATCTCATACCCGGCCACGCTCTCCCCCATAATCTCGTAACTCCCTTTTGTTACGGTTTTATCCTTTAAAAATACGATCTCATCGTCTATAAACCCAAGCCCCTCCTCTACGCAAGGCTCCAAATTTTCAACACCGCCCTCGTCTACCAACCTCTTAAACATCATCTGGTATCCGCCGCAAATCCCTACGGTATAGACGTTTTTTGCTTTCAAAAAGTCAAAAATCCCGTTTTTTTTGAGCCATCTCAAATCCTCTATCGTCGCTTTGCTACCCGGGAGAACTACAATATCGGCCGACTTTAGCCCGTTTACGCTACCTGTGAACCATACCGATAGATTGGTATCGGCAAAAAGCGGCTCAAAATCGGTAAAATTGCTGATTCTAGGGAGTTTGACGACGGCGATTTTTAGACCCCCGTCGGCGCTGTTTTGGTAGTTTTTGATAGACATCGAATCCTCAAAGCCGATATTTTGCGGTGCATACGGGACAACCCCCAAAACATCCAGTCCGAACCGCTCTTTTATGATTTTGACCCCATCCGAAAACAGCGACAAATCCCCTCTGAACTTGTTTATCACGACACCTATGACATTTTGTTTTAGTTTTTGCGGTAAAAGCTCGTATGTACCGTATATCGAAGCAAACACCCCTCCCCGCTCTATATCCGCCACGAGTAGTATTTTTGTATCAAATCTGTCCGCTATGTACAAATTTGAGATATCTTTTTGCATGATATTTAGCTCCACCGGAGAGCCTGCCCCCTCGCACACCAAAACATCATACCCCTCAGACAAAGAGCAAAACGCCGCCTCGGCCTCTTTTTTCATCTCATCCGTTTTCAAAAAATACTCTTTGGCACTCATAGCCCCTATGCTTTTGCCGTTTACGATTACCTGACTCTCGCCGTCTTTTTGCGGTTTTAGGAGTATCGGGTTTTGTCTGTATGTCGTAGGGATACCGAGCATCACGGCCTGAGTGTATTGAGCTACCCCTATCTCGCCGCCGTCATCGGTTACACATGCGTTATTCGACATATTTTGGGCTTTAAACGGGGAGACCCTAAAACCCTCATCCGCCAAGATAGCGCAAATAGCCAGAGAGATAGAGCTTTTCCCGCAATCGCTAGAGGTCCCCAAAACGCTTATGTGTCTCACCGAAGCCCCCTGAGTGCGAATTTTAAGGTCTCTATATCCTTTGGCTCCCTAACCGCAAATCTCGCATAACTCTCATCCAATCCGTCAAAATTGGAGCAGTCTCTGATTAGGATTTTTGATTCCGATAGCCTCTCCTGAAGTTTTTTTGCCGTATTGTTTTTGAGTTTTACACAAATATAGTTTGCGCTTGACGGGAGTATCTGCGAAAAAAGTCCGCTTGATTCCATAACATCACAAAGCATAGCCTTTGCTTCGCCGTTTTCTCTCCTGCTTCTATCATTGAAGCCGGAATCCTCTAACGCTTTTGAGATATACCATGCATCAAAACCGGAGAGCTTCCAAAGCGGCTCCCTGCTTTGCAATTTTTGTATATTTTTTTCGCACGATGCGACAAATCCGACCCTCACCCCCGCCGCACCGTAGTATTTTGTCATCGACTTTACCACATACAAATTCTCATAACGGCAAACCTCTCCCATCACGGAATCCCCATCCGTAAAATCCAAAAACGACTCGTCTACAATCACCGTGCATCCGGCCTCACTCCATATAGGCAAAAAAGCTTTTACATCATAAATCGTACCGTCAGGGGTTGACGGGTTTACAAATACAACGACGGAGTTTTTAGCGGGGTGTCGCAAGGTATCCCTCATCCTATCTATACACTCTATTTTTGAGCCTATGATGTTTGATATTTTTTTGTATTCGGAGTAAATCGGGGTATATAGCGATACGACGGACGGAGAGAGAAGGGAAAAAAGGGAGAAAATAGCAACACTCGCCCCGTTATAAAGCTCAAAAGAGCCGTCAGAAATACCGTATGCGGCTGATATTTTTTGTTTTAACGGGAGGTATCCGTCACTCTCGTACGGATACAATAGCCCAAAATCGGAGAAATCGGGAATGTACGGTTTTACGAAATTGATATTTGAGGAGAAGTCTATAATTTCAGTTCTATCTACGCCGATAGCTCTTGCAAATTCGGCGGTATTCGCCCCGTGGGCGTAGCTAATCATCCGCAAAACGCCCCGTATATCTCCTCTATAGCCGCAAGTAGCTCATCCCCGCTAACCCCTTTCATGTACGAATGAGCCGCAACTGCGCCTGCCCCTATCCCCTCTTTTACCGCACCCTCTTCGTAAATTCTGAGGTTTTTGTATTTTGAGTTTGCAAAATTAAAAGCTGGATAAAAAGCGTTAATCCCTCCCTCTATTTTTGAAAGCAACCCACGTATGTCGCTGTTTTTGTCTTTTGCTATCCACTCTGTTGTTATGAGTGAGATATTTGAAAACGGCTCAGAGCCGGAAATGGCTTTTATGAGTGCGCATACGGCGGCCATTTGCGTCCCACCTCCCAGTATTACCGGTTTGTATTTTGACAGTTCGGTCGCCGCCCCTGCGATAAACGGTTGCATCGTATCCCCAAACTTTGAGATAACGTCAAAAGGGTCGTTTTTGTCGTATCCTATATTTGAGAGGGCATTGTCTACGGTCGCTTGTTTTAACGTCTTTACGGAGGACTCCGCACTACTGGAGGCAAAATACCCGTCGCACTCATACCCCATAGCCTTTACAACGGCATACGCCGTAGTCGTACCGGCAGGCACACACTCGGAGAGGATAAAATAATCGCTTTTGTCCTTTATGCTTTGCCCATACAAAACACCTTTATCGTAAAGCTTTTTTGCCTCTACGCCGCTCCCCTTCAAAATAGATTCGGCACATCCGTCTCCTACTTTTGTATGCGGACACTTCGGAACAACCGTCAGTCCGGTATCGACAAACTCCAAAGCAAACGGAGCCAGTTCTTTTGCCGCCATTGCGATAAGCACCGGAGACGGGGGGCCATCGGGGGCTTTTGCGATGTCAGGCATAGACTTTGGATATCCAAAATGCAAAACCTCCATATCGAGAGCCGGAGTATACTCTATAAACCCGGGGAGCCCGGCAACCGTGATACCCTCTATCTCGGCAGTCTTTGTGTAGCCTCCGGCCAAAACAAACGTGCATTCTCCGTCAAATCTATCCAAAAACCCCAAATCACCGTTAATAATCTCTATATTGTTCCCCATGCTCTTGCAACTCCCCATTATTACGTCTAGTCTCAAATCAAAAATTTCCGCTATATACTCTTTTTTGTGCGGGATAGCGCACCCGCTACAATCCTGATGTATTTTGCCCCCTCCGCTTTTTTGTCTCCCGTCTACGCTTTTTACGGCGCATTCGCTAAAAACAGTACCATCCGGCACCCTCTTTAGTCCGGTATCCGAAAATCTAAAATTCGGGCAGGCGCAAAGATAGCAGTTTAGCCCCTCTATGTCGTGGCACTTTTTGTTTTTTTGATATAGTGGACAAAAATCAGGCTCGTTTTTTATCATATTTTCGTACAAAAAATACTCTAATATCTCATCCGTATCAAGACCGGATAGCTTGGCCGCTATACCGCTATGTTTTTTTGTATGGGCGGTTAGCCAACTCTCGTACCCCACCTAAAGCCCTCTCATTATAAAATAGCCTAAAAACTCTATGGGTATTATCACTAATTTATCGTTTAATTCGCTTTGCGAGATTGTCGAACGGCACACCGGCGCAAAAGTATTTTGTGCAAAAGAGACCGAAAGCGGCATATCGGACACCGTCTACACCCTCCAAACATCTATCGGAAATTTGGTATTTAAACTCTACGAACAATCCGATTTTGAGAGCGTCCAAAGAGAGATAAGGCTACTAGACGATTTGAGCCGTCTGGGCGTAGCAACAGCACTTACAAAAGAACCGTTTGAGGTTTGCGGCAAACCGGCGGTGATATACAAAGCCGTAACCGGCAAACACCCTACAAAGCCGACCCCTGCCATGCTCTACGAGATCGGTCGATTTCTCTTCGCTATGCACACCGTAACGGCCGGACAAAAATCAGAGAACAAAAGCTTCAATGAGATGTTTTGCTCATTTTCGGACATAATCCAAAATACCCCGTTTGCCCCTTTTCGGTCTATCTTGGAGGAGATGACCGCAATAGGAGACGACGGAGTTATACACGGAGATCTGTTTCCCGATAATCTGTTTTTTGACGGTGATAGACTAAGCGGCGTTATAGATTTTATAGAGGCGGCAAACGGGGCTTTTTTGTTTGATTTGGGTGTTGTCGCATTTAGCTTTTGTACCCATAAGGCCAAAATAGATAAAGAGCTAGCCAACGCCCTGTTAACCGGATATGAGCGCAAAGAGAGGGATATGGATACACTCACAAAATACGCCCGCTACGCCGCTTTGTTTTACGGAATAAACAGATATGTAAAAAACAAGAGCTGGGAGGGGTGTTTTGATTTTATCGCACAAACTTAGCGGGAGCAAATCCGGCTGCAATTTTAAAATTTTCCGTCTATTGTTTTTGGCAACAATACAAACCGTGCTATCTGCCGATGAAAGCCTCATTGATGCGATAAAAACAAGCTCCATAAGCGGCTATTTAAAAACCATGTACATTCAAGACGACAGAAAGGGTACAAAGCTAGACCAAACTACATTCGGATTAGGCGGCAAAGTAGCCCTCACAACCGGAGAGTACCGCTCGTTTCGGGGAAGCGTTGCGTATTACAAAACGGACGATCTAGGACTTAGAACCAAAAATCCAAAAGAGACCGACGCATATATGTTTGACGTTGACAAAAAACCTTATACGGTTATGGGCGAGGCATTTGTAGAGTATAAATACGGCAACACAAAGCTGAAATTCGGTCGTCAGGAGATTGATACACCGTTTATATCTACGTACGACTATCGAATCATCCCAAATCTGTTTGAGGCTTACACCCTCACAAATCAGGTTATAAAAGATACGACGATAACGGTTGCGTATGTTGCAAAAATGTCCGGTCTTGACGGTGTCGTTAGCTTTAAAGACTTCGAAAGTATGTCTGAACAAACCTATACATCGTTAATGCTGGATGAAAATAACAAAATAGATACCGGCTATGACATCATAAACGTCTCAAAAATCTCTTCACATCAAGGTGTAGTTGTGATCGGGCTGGCAAAAGAGGGTAGCCCTAGATTTCAAATATGGAACTACTACTGTAAAGATGTTTTGAATGGAACATACGCCGACATCGCATATACAAGCAGCCTAGACAAGGCGAACTCTATAACATTTGAAGGGCAGGCTTATTCAATAACGGAAATCGGAAAGTTTAAAGACTTTTTGTCAAAATTAGGGCTGAACGGCTCATACAATCTTTATGGAGCCAAAATCACATCCGACAACAAAGAGGTTGGGACACAAGTATCTGCGGCATACAACCGTTTTACCGGAAACGATAAAACGGTTACGGTGTTTGGCAACTGGGGCGGGTATCCTGAATATGTCGGTATTCCGTTTTTGTTTGCAGAGCACAACAACCCGTCACCTCTGGCAAATGCCGGAATGTTCAAGGTATCTCTAAAGTACGATATGAGCAGACTGGGGTTAGGTGATAGCGCCTCTGTAGGTTACACGATAATAGATACCGATAAAAAGATTATTCAAGATACAGATATAAAAATGTTGAGCGCAACATATAAAATAAAATTTGGCAAAAATATATCGGCAAAAGCATTATATGAGCTGAGAAATTCAAAAAATTACAGATACGATAACGATACATTAACCCTTTCTCTAAATTACGGATTTTAATGAAATTTTTTGCTTTTATTATCCTCGGAATTTTTTGTACCTGCGCCTACCCGTCGGAGAAGATAAAACTATCCGACACGGAGACGGCCTATCTCAAAAACATCAATGCCATAACAATGTGTGTAGATCCGGACTGGGAACCGTTTGAGCAGATAGTAGACAAAAAACATGTCGGAATTGCAGCAGATATAATAAATCTAATATCATCCAGACTCAACGTCAAAATCGAGTTGATACAGACCAAAGGGTGGGAGGAGAGTATCGAGTTTTCAAAACAGGGAAAATGCGATATTTTGAGCTTTTTGAATCAAACCCCGAAAAGGGAGGAGTGGCTCACCTTTACGGAGCCGATTTTTAAAGACCCGAACGTTTTGATCGGACGGACGGAGGCAAGCTATATAGATGATGTCTCAAAAATAAAAGCCTCAATAGCATTACCCAGACAAACGGCGATGAGTGAACGCTTTGCAAAAGATTTTCCGAATCTGGTTATCATCCCTGTTGACTCAGAGAGGGAGGCTTTTAAACTCGTAGAGGAGAAAAAAGCCGATTTGACGCTTAGGTCTATGATTGTAGCGGCACACACAATAAAAAAAGAGGGGTTGTTTAACCTAAAAATTATAGGGGAGCCGCACGGTTATGAGAACGTCCTAAGAATCGGAGTTACAAAAGACAAACCCATCATCAGAGATATTTTGAACAAAGGGATAGCTACCGTAAGCCAAGAAGATACGAATGAGATAATAAACAAACACGTCGTTATAATCATTGAAAAAATCAACTATATTACCCCGAGAGCATGGCTATTTATAGGTTTGACCGCAATTACTGCGGCACTATTTTTGGTAATTTTGCATTATAGAAAACAGTTTTACCACACATCCGAAACGGCTAATATAGACCCCCTTACCGGCTTATTTAACCGTAAAAAACTAGATTCGGATCTACAAAAACTTATCGCAAAAGGGGATAAAAATCAAAAGCCGTCTTTGATTTTACTAGATATAGATAACTTCAAAAAAATAAACGATACGTTCGGGCACGATATAGGAGACATAGTTATAAAAAGTATTGCCGACACGCTAAAAACAGCGGCGGTTCAAAATAGCTCAGCATACAGATGGGGAGGGGAGGAATTTTTGGTTATTGCCGAATCCCAAGATATCGAATCTCTTGTTGCATTAGCGGAAAAAATAAGATGTGATATCGAACAAAACAGTATAGATCCGGTCGGCAACGTAACGTGCAGTTTCGGGCTATCTAGACTTGAAGATGAGGATACCATGATATCCCTATTCAAAAGAGCAGACAATAACCTATACAAGGCAAAGTCATCCGGAAAAAATGTGGTCATATATTAGTTTTTGACTCCATCATAGACAATCTCCTGATTAGCCTATCCTTTTTACCGCTACCGAACGAATCCAAAAATGTGGTTTTCGAGACAACCATATAACCGTTTCCACTATAGACGGTTGTCAAGCCGTATTTTTCTGTATTTTTCGGATCAAGCCCCATCCGCCTAAATATCTCTATGCCGACCAGACAAAAATCTATATAGCCGTTTTTTACAGCGACAAGTGCGGCATCCTCTACGTATACTTTGCTATCAAAGTTTTGGTAAACGTCCTGCTTTAGCTCTTCGGCAATAACCAACGATGCCTTTTTTGCTATATTTTTACCACCCTCATCCATAGACTCGGCAACGGCAAATCTAATATCGGCAAGAGCAAAAACACAAAGTATAGAGAGCAAAAATAGCTTTTTCATCCCTCCAAAAACCTATCCCAAAAATCATCTACACTCTGCTTTGTTAACATTCTGGTATTTTGTAGGTATTTTGACAAAAACGGCTTTGATAGCCTCTCAAACATATCTCCGTCCCGTTCGTTAAAAAATATCTCGTAATTAATTTTAGCATCGTCCAGCGCTTTTTTTGATAGCAACACGTCGTTAATGCACCCTAGACCGGCACGGGAAACAAAAAATATATCGGAAGCATATTTTTGCGCCAAATCTATCATGAAAAAATCAAGCGAAATAGGGACAAAAAGACCACCGGCACCCTCTATCACGACTACGTCAGATACCTGTTGGAGTTTATATAGAGCTTCATCTATCGGCCGAAAAGATATATCGGCACATCCGGAGGCGATATACGGGGCGGCAGGCAGAGGGAACCTATACGGTGCTATATCCTCTACCCCAAAAGCGCTACCGCCGTACAACTCGTTGTAAAGTCCAAGCAACATAGTAGCATCCTCGGCTACATCCTCAACTCCGGTCTCTATGGGCTTAAAAGGGGCGGCCTTTATTCCCTTTTTTTTTGCCGCCGATAGTAACATTGCTGTTGCATGGCTTTTCCCGACCCCTGTTCCGGTAGCCGAGACAAACAGAGTCTTAGTTGTCATGTAGGTTTTGGATGAGCCTACTATAAAGCATTACAACATTTGGATCGGTCATCAAAGAGACTTTTGAATCCTCCTTGCCGTCATACTCAATATGGAGCAATATATCTTTTATTATGTTTAGCCTAGCGATCTTTTTGTCATTGGCATCCACAACTATCCAAGGGGTATACGGGGTATGGGTTCTAGCAAACATCTCCTCTTTTGCCTTTGTATACTCGTCAAAGTTTTTTTGCGCCAATTCGTCAATCGGGCTGATTTTCCAACGTTTCAGCGGGTCATCCTGTCTTGCTGCAAGCCTTTTTTCTTGAGTCTCTTTTGTGATTGATAGATAGTATTTAAAAAATATAATCCCGTCATCTACAAGCATCTGCTCAAACATCGGAGCCTGTCTCATAAACCGTTGGTACTGCTCTTTTGAGCAAAAACCCATCACTTTTTCGACTCCGACTCTGTTATACCAGCTCCTATCAAACAGCACTATCTCACCCGGATTAGGTAGATGCGGAACGTAACGCTGAAAATACCAACTATTCATCTCCGTATCAGACGGTTTGCCTAGAGCAACAACTCTCGCACCCCTAGGGTTTAGGTGCTGGGTAATAGTCTTGATGAGGCCGCCCTTGCCTGCAGCATCCCTCCCCTCTAGTACAACCAATATCCGCTTATTTCTCTCTTTTGCCCAGTTTTGGAGTTTTACAAGCTCAATTTGCAGATGAGTCAGCTGCTCCTCATAATCTTTGTGCCCGATTTTCCCCTTTTTTTTCTCATTTTGCGGCGCAGACTCCTCTGTGCTCGGCTTGTTTTCTTTATCTTTTTTACCCATTTTTATACCTTCTTTGCCCATACGAGCAGATTATTTTCAACTATTCGTGAGTGTAAGATTTTCAAACTTAAATCTGTCGGCAACAAATCGGAATATCCGTAAAAATTGGGAGCCATATAAAAAAGGTAGTGGGTGGCCAGAGGGAGGCTCTCTCTTAGCATCCCGTTTCCACCCTCAATCATTACAAAATTGTAGTTTTTTGGTATATCAAGGCTATTTGAGATAAATACTTCACGCCCAGCGACAGAGAAAAGAGGGGCATTTCTAACAAAATTGTTATCTCTTGTGTAGATCAAAATATCCGGAGCCTTGCCGTTTACGAGTCTGGAATCAAGTGTCGGGCTATCGACTCTCACGGTATTTCCGCCGATCATCAAAAGGTCGATTTTGTCCCGCAAGGCATGAGTATACAAAAAAGTAGCATCGCTGGATATTTTACCTCCGCTGACCCTGCCACCGAAAGTCATAGCCAACTTATAAAAAACAAATCTCTCTTTTTGCCAAATTAAAAACGGTTCCAATAACTCAAAGCAACCGATATCCTCCAAAATCTCCGTTTTTATCCCAGCGGATTCCAACATCAAGGCTCCGCCGGCCGCTTTTTTGGATCTGTCCGGATACCCTATGACAACCCTTTTAGGCTTCAAATCAGATAAAAGCATAGCACAAGACGGGGTTTTCCCCTCATGGGCGCACGGCTCCAATGTGACAAACATTTCACACTCGTCAAAAACATTTTTGCCGTTTTTTCTTAAAAAGTCGTGAATTTCATATGAAGAGGTTATCTTTGAGAGTTGTTCTTTTGCGTCGGAATCCGGCGATAAGAGCAAAAAAGCCGATTTTAAAGCCTCAACCTCGGCATGCGGTTCGCCCGCTTTTTTGTGGGCTTCGACAGATACAATCATGGAGTTCTTGGTAACTACAGCACCTACGGCGGGATTCGGGTATGTGAGCCCTTGATACCCCCACCCTTTTTGGGCGGCTAATTCTAAAAATTGTTTATCCGTCACCACTCAAAATATGTTTTAGCTTTTGTGACATTGCCAAACAAAAACTCTTTTGAGCCTTCGTCACACTCAACCGTGATTTTGTCACCGCTTACGGAGGTTATTTTGCCGCTTAGCTTTTCGCCGCCTTTTAGCTTGATTTTTACAAGTTCACCGATTGATTTTTCAAATAGATCGAGTCTTCTAAGGTTTCGTTCAATTCCGGCGGAACTAACCTCTAAAAAGTATTTCCCTTTTACAGGGGGATTCGTATCCAGATACGGGGATAAAACATGGCTGATTGAGGAGCATAAATCAAGATCTACTCCACCCTCTTTTTGTATGAGAACCCTAAATATATGACTCTCGTCCACCGATTCCAACTCGGTATCGTATAGGGTCGCCCCAAAGCTCTCAACTATTTTTTGTATCTCTTTATCCATCTTTTTTCACAGACCCCAAAATTTCGGTTAATCTTTTTTCTTTCTCCATGCTATCGTCAAAGCAAAATGTCATTTTCGGCATTTTTGCGATAGCTCCGGTAGCGGTGCAGTATCTGGCTATATATGAACCGCTTTTTTTTAGCTCGGAGATGATTTTTCTCTTTTCATTTTCAGAAAAATTCTCATCCAATATATATACGGCGGCATCACTTATCCCTCTGGAGCACTCAACCCTTGTGATGGAGAGAGAGTTTATCATCTCATTTCCAAGGCTCCCGATCGCTTCTCCGACCAAATCGGTAAGAGCCGACTCGGCTCTGAGGATTCTAACGTTCTTTTCCAAACTAGATCCTACTCTTCGCTCTCGGTAAAGACTGCCGCTTTTGTCACGGTTTTGAAGCACTCGATTACGTCGTTTTCTTTGAATTCGTTAAAATCGTTGATTACGATACCGCACTCATATCCGGCTTTCACCTCTTTAACGTCATCTTTGAATCTTTTGAGCGAGCCCATTTTGCCCTCAAACACAACGGCTGAATTTCTTGTTATTTTGACGATTGCATCTCTGGTTACCGTACCGTCGGTTACCATACAACCGGCAATTACCAGATTTTTTCCGACCGTAAACAGGTTTCTAACCTCGGCTTTTCCGATTGAGACTTGCTCTTTGATTGGAGAGAGCATATCGCCTACTATTGCTCTGATATCGTCTATTAGTTCAAATATTACGGAATATGTTTTGATCTCAAGGCCGTAGTTCTCGGCTTTGTCTTTTATATCCACACTCGGTTTTACGTTAAAGCCTATAATCAGCGTATTTTCTCCGGCATTTGCAAGCTCCACGTCGCTCTCCGTGATAGAGCCTACGGCAGAGTGAACCAGATGAACCTTGATCTCCTCGTTTCTGATTTTCTC
>CALJKN010000012.1 GCA_937973585.1 uncultured Helicobacteraceae bacterium | reverse complement strand
GTTTCCCCGAAAACAAAATGCACCGAACGGCTCACGGCAGACAAAATCAGTCACGAGCAGGCTATGCAAAAAGCGCACGGCGAGTATGAAAAATACAAAGAGAGCACAAAAGACGAGATCTCAAAAGTCGAGAGGGATTTTGTAGAGTATATAGACAACGCCGCAAAACGGCTCAAAAAAGGGAAATAGCAACAAGAGAACGGGAGAGGCTCAATGCCTCATCCAGTTTTCGTGGTTGTGGTGCGGGTCGTGGGGTTTTGGCTCTATCGCTTTTTTGATGGCCTCCATACACTCATCATAGTTTACCTCGTCTACGATCTCCGGCACAACTTGCGTGTATACTATAAGGCCGTTTTCGTCGGCTATAAATACGGAACGGGCTAGTTTGTCTTTTAGTACGCCGGAGCCTATTAGGACACCGTATTTTTTTCCAAATTCAAGATTTTTATCCATCAGTATCGTCACGTTTTTTAGACACGTTTTGTCGGTGAAGGAGGCTATATTTTCAGCTGAATCAGCCGTGATAATGTATGAAGATATGTTTTTTATCTCTCCCAAAAGTTCATCAAATTTTTTTGCCCCGTAAGAGCAAACCTCTGTTTTTAGCGACGGGATTACGATAAAAAGCTGAGGCTTTGGTGCTATCATACCGACTACCAGTTCTTTGCCCTCCAAATCGTACACTCTAGCCGCCGGAGCCTCATCTTTAAATCTTAGCTCTTTTCCTAATAGCTCTGCCGTTTCGCCTCTAACAGTTATCTGCATAAAAATCCTCCAAAAAATTGTGCTAAATTTATGCTTTGCATATCACGTTCCAAAACGTTTTAGTGATTATTTTTTAGACAAAGATTAGGGCACCAACCGGATAAAATTGTAATAAATTTTAACACAAAGGCGTACGATGGGAAGCTTGGCCGTAGGCGATACGCAAAAAAGGGGTGTCGCCATAGAGAGACTGATGAAACACATGGACGGTGTACTGGAATACCAAAACGTCCTAAACAATCTCGGCGGCAGATGGGAGATGTTGACACTGCTGGGACAGATGAGCGGAACCGGAATCGATATGAGTAAAACCAGAGAGGGATTCCAGACTCTATCTTCAAAACTACTATCAAGCCTAGCAAAAGAGACGCTAAAAAAGGTCGCTTCCGAGATCAACCTAAAAGCACAGGTAGCCGTCGATATAGTCATCAGAAATCTGTTTGAGAGGACTGCCGATATAGGGTTTTTGGCAACCGACGACGATATTAGGCTGTTTATAAAAGACCACAACAAAATAAAGTTTCAAATCTCCGAACTATCCACCGGAGGGTACGCCGATCGGATCTCAACATACAAAACAGAGCTGGAGTCAAAGAAAAAAGCGATTATCTCCAGATTTGAAGAGTACGTCCTAAAGTACTCTGTCTACTACGATATCATCTTATGCGATACCGACGGCAATATACTTGCGGAACTGGATAAAACGTCCAAAAACAAAAAATCGTCCGATCCCCTCATAAAAGAGGCTTTGGAGACCACAAAAGAGTATGTGGAGACGCTCAGATACTCCGACCTGCAACCGGATAAACCGGTATCGCTTTTATACTCATACCGTGTTACCGATCCCGATACCGATGCAAATCTGGGTGTTTTGACTCTGTGTTTTAAATTTGAAGACGAGATGGAGAGGGTTTTCGGGAAGCTAAAAGAGGGGAACGACTGGCTGGTTTTGACACTTCTCGATAGAGAGGGGATTGTAATAGCCAGTAGCGACTCATATCAGATACCGGTCGGTGTCACTTTGGAGAAAGCTACCAACTGTGACTACAAAATAACAAAATTTGCCGGAAGAAACTACATCGCAAAAACATGTGCCACAAAAGGGTATCAAGGGTTTAAAGGGCTAGGATGGTATGGACATGCGATGCTCCCAATCGAACACGCATTTGAAAAAAACGAAGCCTCGCTACTGGACGGGATAAATGAAAAAGTCCTAAACGCCGTCATGGGGAACAAAGCGCTTTTTTCCGATGAGCTGAGAGACATCCCGAAACAGGCCGATATGATACAGCGTGAACTGGATAGAACAGTCTGGAACGGAAACGTAAAACAAAGTAGCAACAAACGCTACACAAACACCTCGTTTTCAAAAGTACTCCTATGGGAGATCAGCAACACCGGAGCCAGAACAAAAGAGATATTTGAAAGCTCTATAGGAAATCTGCATGAGACGGTGGTCTCGTCGATTTTGGAGGATGTCAGGTTTCAGGCAGCGCTTGCTATCGACATCATGGATAGAAACCTGTACGAGAGGGCAAACGACTGTAGATGGTGGGCGCTCACCTCTGCTTTCAAAGAGATTTTATCTGCAAAAGAGCAAAGTGCCGAGGATTCAAAAAAAATATCCGATATTTTAGGGTACGTCAACTCGCTTTATACGGTTTATACGACGCTATTTGTTTTTGATAAAAACTGTAAAATCATAGGGGTCTCAAAAGAGTTCGATAAACATCTGATAGGCAAAACCGTATCGGATGAGTACGCCAGAGCCGTCCTAAACGTCAAAGACTCCCAAAAATACCTCGTATCGCCGTTTTCAAAAACACATCTTTATGACTCGAAAGAGACGTATATCTATATGGCCTCCATCATCTCGGATGCCGGAATGAATGAGCCTGTCGGCGGTATCGGAATCGTATTTGACTCGGAACCGCAGTTTGAGGCGATGCTCCAAGATTCGCTCCCGCTAGATGAAAAAGGGCTTCCACTATCGGGATGCTTTGGTATTTTTATGGATAGAAACAAAAACATAATCTCCTGTACCGACAAAGAGATATGCGAAAAAGAGCTTTTGAGTATTCCGGACGAGTTTTTCCACCTAAAAAACGGTGAGGGGATATCCGGAGTTACGGAGCTTGGCGGGAGATACTATGCCGTGGGGGCTAGAGCCTCTAGTGGATACAGGGAGTATAAAAGCGAAACCGACAGTTACAAAAACGACGTAATCGCTTTTATGTTCTCCCCTCTAGGAGAGGTAATAGACCCGAAAACACAAAAAGAGAAACCGATCAGACACACCAGAGTCGAAGTATCCCATAGATTTGACAACGAAGACGTAACCGAAATCGCAAGTTTTTATATAGGCGACAAATGGCTAGGTATCCGCTCGGAGCTTGTGATGGAGGCGGTAGGGGCAAAAGGGCTAACGCTGATACCGGGTTCAAGCAAACTGCTTGCCGGACGGATAAACTATCAAAACAAAACATTGGATGTGTTGAACCTTAGCTACGAACTTGGTCTAACTCCAAAAGAGATTTCAGAGAATACTCAGATAGTAGTCACAAAGATAGTCGGCAATTCGGAAGAAAAAGATGAAAGCGTTAGATATTTCGGTATTTTGGTAGACGAACTGGGTGAGATACCGGAGGTTAGAAACAACAGGATAGATAGACTGGATACGGTATTCGGCTCCCATGAGCTTTTGGGGGATGAGATAGTCAAACCCGAATCTGCCGATACACAGGCGCAAATGCTCGTTATTTTGGATCCGAAAAGGTTACTTGAAAAGCTGGTTAGAAAAAGCTAAAAAAGCTTCATAATCCGTCTGGTTCCAAAAATAAACAACACCACACCAAGAACGGTCACACCGGCAAAATAGGGGAGCAAATCCACAAAGGCGGCTCCCCTGAAAAAAATACTCTGAACCCCCTCGATATAGTATCTAAGCGGGGAAAAGAGGGTCAAAAACTGCAAAAACGGGTGCATCGCATACACCGGAGTCCACGCACCGCTAAGAAACAAAATCGGCATCATAATCATCATGGAGAGCTGCCCTACCCTCATTATATCCTGAGCGATTGCCGCTATAAACAGCCCTATTCCGGCGCTTGAGAGGGAGAATAAAAAAGTAAGCGCCAAAAACACCCAAAAAGAGCCGTTAAGCGGAGTGTCAAACACACCGAATACAACGACTCCGCACCCGACAAGCACCCCGACCATAATCACAAAACTTTGAGATAAAACCTTTGCCGTTATCATCGTAATCTTAGAGACGGGCATCAAAAGCATCAAATCCCATGTGCCGTTCTCTTTCTCTTTTACAAAAACAGCCGCCGAGAGGATGATAGACAAAAGCGTCACCACTGACATCAGCTCATTTAGCACCATATAATATCTGGAGTCCGAATTTTGGTTAAAAAGCTTGTGGACGCTAACGCCGAGGGAACCCTCTTTGATATTTTTGTTTACCGTGTCGTTTGCTATGTTTTGGAGATACAAATATGCAAAATACCCCTGAGAAGCCGCCGTTGCATCCAGCAAAAGCTCTATTTTCGACTCTTTGCCGAGTGCTATATTTTTCTCAAAATCGGTGTCAAATATGAGGCCGACCGCTATTTTTTTGTTTTTTATATCTTCAAAAAGCTCTTTTTGGGAGTTGTAAAAAACCGGAGCCCTAAACTCCGGCAACCGAAGTGAGGATAAAAGCTTTGTAGAGACGACACCGGGGGAGTAGTCCACAACCCCTACGGCTATGTTTTTTGCGTCCATATTAATCCCTGAGGCGGCGACATAAATCTCTACGGTAAACATATAGACGATAAAAAACAAAAGTCCCGCCGCCCTCAAAAGCTCTTTTAGCTCTTTTACAAAAATAGCCCAAAAACCCATCTAGCCGAGCCTCTTTTTTAGAAGATAATATCCAAGCAAGGAGAGCAGAACCGAATATCCCGTTAAAATCAAAAAATACTCCACGTTTGCCCACGACGAAAACCCGTCTCCAACCAAAAACGCATCATACATCAGCCTCGTCTGATACATTGTCGGGTAGATATGAGCCGTTATATACGCCCCGCTCTCCATCGACGAAACAGGCATCAGCATCCCGGAATACAAAAAACCGGGGATAATGGTGATAATCAAGGTGAGTAGCAAAGCCACAATCTGCGCCGATGTCACGAGAGAGACCAAAATCCCTATGGAGAGGCTGATGATGAGATAGACAAAACAACAGGCAAAATAAAACAAAAAATCCCCCCGAAAAGGGACATCAAAAACAACGGTAGCCCAAAAAAATATCAAAAAGATATTAAGGCTTTGCAAGCCTAAAAGCGGAATTAGCTTTGAAAGCAAAAACTCCTCTTTTTTTACGCCGGACGAGTAAAAATTAAAAATCGTCCCCCGCTCTTTCTCCTTTACGATAGATAGAGCCGATATAATCGCCGGAGATATGAGGAGCACTATCGCTATAAGCCCTGGAACAATCATCTCCTCATCCCTCATCGCCCTATTAAACAAATTTCGCTTTTCCACCGAAATAAGCGGCTTTAGGTTTTGTTTTTTGGAGGCAAAATCGAGTATTTCGCTTTGGATATACCCCTCAATAGTTTTTGTTCTGGAGGGAAAGGAGCCGTCTATAAACACGCCTATCTCCGCTTTTTTACCTGACATTGCGTTTTTCTCAAAGTTTTCGGGAATTATCAAAACAAGGTCTTTGTCACTTTTTTTGATAAGCCTCAAAGCCTCCCCCTCATCCCAGCCTAGCGTCTCTACTCTAAAGTATTTTGAGTGCTCCAGATTCCCTCTAAGCTCAAACGATAACGGGGAGTTGTCGTAGTCTATAACCCCTATTCTGGCATTTGTAACGTCCAGTTTTATCCCGTAGCCGAATAGCAAAATTATCATGGATGGGACAAGGTAGATAAAAACAATCACTTTCTCTCTGAAAATCTCTTTTAGCTCTTTTATCATATAGCCTTTGATTACGCCGATTCTCACGCTTTTACCGCACTTTCGTTTTTGCCGAATATCTCAAAAAAGATATCCTCAAAATTTTTTGCACCGCTATGTGCCGCATATAGGTTTTGGAGGGTGTCGTCGGCAACTTTTTTACCGTCTTGGAGTATCGCCACCCTATCGCAAAAATCGGCCTCGCTCATATAGTGTGTAGTGATCAAAATGGAGATATTTTTTTTGATTTTCAGCTCTTTTAGTATCTCCCAAAAAATAGCCCTTGCGATTACGTCTACCCCGCTGGTCGGCTCATCCAAAAAAAGCACTTTGGGGGAGTGGATAAGGGCGCACGCCAGAGAGACCCGCTGATTCATCCCCATCACAAGCTCCCCCAAAAACCGATGCAAAATAGGCTTTAGCTCCAAAACACGGACAAGCTCGTCAAGAGCGTACGAATACTCCTCTTTTTTCATACCGTGCATCTTTGCAAAATACTCCAGATTCTCAAAAACGGTCAGGTTTTTGTATAGCGCAAACCGCTGGCTCACATACCCGATATGCCCCTTCAAAATGGTTCTATCGTTTGCACTTTTGATATTTTTGCCCAGCATCCACAACTCTCCGCCATCCGTCGGCAAAAGCCCCAAAAGCATTTTGATAAACGTCGTTTTCCCTGCCCCGTTCGCCCCGATAAGTCCCAATATCTCACCGCTGTTCAGATCCAAAGATACACTATCGTTTGCGACAAACTGTCCAAATTTTTTTGTCAAAGAGAGGGCTTTTAGTACTGTTTTGCTAGAAAAATCTCCGTTTTCACCGTCGTTTGAGAAGTGTATTTTTGGGATTGTCCTCCCCTCTTTTAGACTTCTGACAAAAAATACGGATTCGAGATTCGGCTCTTTTTTTGGAAGCTCCAAAGAGCCGAGGGCATACAAAAAACCGTTTATCGCTATGCTCTCATCTCTCAAAATACCGTCGTCGGCGTATGTAAAATCGGCTACGGAGCCGACAAGAGAGTCAAAATCTCCGGTCGATATAATCTCCCCTTTGTCAAACAACAACAACCTGTCAAACGTCGAAGCCTCACCCATGTATGCAGTACTTGCCACACATATAATCCCCTCCGAGCGGACAAGCCCCCTAATTATCTCCCATAGCTCTTTTCTACTGACCGGATCGACCCCCGTCGTAGGCTCATCTAGTAGTAGTAACGACGGTTTCGCCAAAAGGGTACAGACAAGTGAGAGCTTTTGCATCATCCCGCCGCTCAGATTTCCCGCCTTCCTATCCAAAAACCTCTCCAGCCCCGCCATCAAAAGAAGCCTCTTTAGATAGCCCTCAAACTCCGCATCTCTTTTTATCTCTTTTATCGAGCAGTGAAAATCTATATGCTCTTTTATGCTCAAAGTCTTGTATAGCGATATGCCGAGTCCTTGCGGCATTAAGGCTATCTTATTTTTTATCGGTTCCGCCTCTTTTGTGGTTTTGTAGCGGTATGCATACAATGTTATCTCGCCGCTAAACTCCTGAACTCCGGCTACGGCATTCAAAAGAGAGCTTTTTCCGGCTCCATCGGCTCCGATAAGCCCCAAAATCTCACCGCTTTTTGCCTCAAAATTTATCGGCTTTAATGCTTCGTTGTCGCCGTATTTGACACTAACCCCGTTAACACACAGCATAGAGGCTAGAGATTACCCAGTTTTGAGGAACTTTTTGGCAATTCACCCCCGATGGATACGGAACCTACCGCCGGAAGACCTATTTTTAGATACGGGTTTTTGGAGGTCGGTTTTAGATGTATCGCATACACCCTTTGTATCCTGTCGCTTTTTACGTTTACCTCTTTTGGGGTAAATTGCGCCCTTTGGGAGATTTTTGAGACTACCGCCCCTATCGGACGATCCGGCTCCCCATCCAAAAAAATCACCGCCTTATCCCCGACTTTTATCTTTGAGTTCTCTACCGTATCGACATACATCTTTAGGGTCAAATCATCTGGATTAATGAGCGTTGCAACCACGGCTCCGGCTCCTAGCACCTCACCCTCCGAGGCGATTTTTTCGAGTACGAATCCATCAAACGGAGCGTACAGGCTCATCTCTTTTTTGATTGCCAAAAGCTCTTTTTTTGCCGCCTCCATAGCCTCCATAGATTTTTGTTTTGCCGCTATTTTTTGTTTTACCGATTCGACTGTTGCCAGATTTGCTTTTGATATTGCGGTCGCTTTTTGGAGTTGATTTTTTGTCTGCCTGATGGCCTCATATCTGTTTTTTGACTCGTTGGCCTTTAGCTCATACAGCTCCGTATCTCTTTTGGCTGTTAGGTTTTGCTCATACAGCCTCTCCATCCTCTCAAAATCTCTCTTATCCTGCTCCATCGCAAGCCTAGCCGTCTCTATCTGGGATGAGAGCTCCGCCTCTTTGTCTTTGGAGATCTCATAATTCGCCCCTGTAACTCCGGTCGTGATAGCCAGATCTGTTTTTATAGAATCAAGCTCCGCCTTTGCCGCCAAAATAGAAAAATTCATCCCCTCTATTTTTGCATCAAGCTCAGCACTATCCAAAACCGCTAGCAAATCCCCTTTTTTGACCGCCTCACCCTCTTTGGCATAGATTTTTAGAACCCTTGAGGCGTATTTTGTATTCAAGGCCGCAACATCGCCGTCTATCCTCCCTGCCCCCGATACTACACCGTCAAGCTCAGAGCCGAAATAGAGTTTTTTGACTATAAAAAACAAAGAGACTGCAAGCAATACGGCGATAAAAGAGAGGATATAGATATTTTTTTTGGACATTACGGCAACCTCAGTTTGTTTTCAAAATTTTTTAGAGAGCTTTCAAGCAAAATCCTCAGCCCAAGTTCATAAACCCTGTTTTGCTCAGCGGCAAGTCTACTGTTTGCCGCCGCCAAATCAGCTATAGAGCGGCTAAGCTCATCGGCTCCGACAAGTCTATTATCAAATCTGGCATTTGTAAGCCTATAAAACTCTGTTGCGGATTTAACGTTTTGATTTAGCGCTTCAACCCTCTGTTTTGTCGATTCAAGCTCCAAAAACAGGTTTTCAATCTCTGTTTGCACCCCGTTTTTATAATCGAGATAAAAAAGCTCCGCCGCCATCCTCTTTGCCCTTGCCGCCTCCACCGCTTTTGTACTCTCAAATCCGTCAAAAATATTCATAGAGGCCGATACGGCGGCGTAACTCTTATCCTGATTGGTAAAACCGTCGCCGTTTAGTCTGGGGGTATCGCCTGCCCTTTTAATACCTGCAACAACATCGATATTTGGATAAAAACCGCTTTTGGCTCCACGAATCTCCTCGTCACCAATCTCCAAAACGGTCTTTACCGCCAAAACATCCTCTCTCTTTTCCAAAGCCTCCGAAATGATTTCTGATTTTTGCACCGGATAAACGCCTTCACCCTCTAAAACCCCGTCAAATCTGAGGCCGGAGATTCTATATAATGTGTTTATCAAGGACTCTTTTTGGTTTTTTATGCCGATACGGCCGCTTTGGATCTCGTGATATCTGCTTTTTATATTTTCAACGTCATAAGCACCGATTAACCCCTCTTTGAACATCGCCTGAGCCTTTTTCAAAGATTCAAGCGCCGATACCGCCGCCGAGTCGTAAGCCTCTTCACTTTTTTTTAGAGACACTATCCCAAAATACAAAGATACGGCTTTTGCATAGATATTCCGCTTTGTATCGTCAGCCTCAAGCTCTCCCTTTTTTGCCTCCAATTTTGCCTTTTGAACCGTAGAATCTATGGCAAACCCTCTAAAAAGCGGGTATCTGACGGTTATCTCACCTTCGTAATAATTTTTTGGGGCATTTACCATTTTTGTGTTTTGGAGCAGAGGGGGGAGGTTTACGGTCATTGAGGGTTGTTCGGAATAATCTATACCTCTGTATGAGACGTCGATTCGTGGATACAGCTTTCCTGTCGTACCCTCGTAGGCTTTTTTGTAGGCTTTTGCGGTGTATATTTTTGAGGAGACCGCATCCGATTTTGCCGCCCCTATCAAAACATCCTTGACGGTTAAGGCAAAACACGGAAGCGCAAGAGCCAACAACAAAGGATAAAAACGCATCTTTAAATCTTTAAGGCAAAATATCCATTCATTTTATACCTACGGTTATTAAAGGGAGCTAAAATTTATATCTTAACGTCGCTATAAAATTTCTCCCGTCTCTAATCATCCCGCCGTTCGCAAAATATGAAACGCAAAATAACGTAAATGCGGTACATATTTTTTTCAAAAATAAACCTTAATAAGCAAATTCAATATTCGCTAAGTCTTGTTGTACTATTTTAGTAAATCTATAACGCAGACGAAAAAGAGGGGGTCATAATGCCTATTCAAATGATTACGAAAATGCCCAAACAAAAAAACCGCTCAGAATACGCCAAAAGCTCTTTGATGATAAATCCGACGCAACAAAAACATCTGGACAAACTAGCAACACTGGAGGCCGACATAGCCGTCATAAATCTCGAAGACGGAATAGCTCCCCAAAAAAAAGAGGAGGCACTTTTTGCCGCTGCCGAGGCCGTCTCAAAGCTTTATGACTCAAAAGCAAAAATAGCAATTCGGACAAATCCGATGGATTCACCGTATTTTGAAAAGGAGATTGAGGTATTAAACGCCATCTCCCCCGATGCCGTTAGGGTTCCCAAAATAAGATCGGTAGAAGATGTGTTACGGCTAGAAAAACTGATCGACAAAGATATAGAGATACATCTAAGCATCGAGACCAAAGAGGCATTATCATCGCTAAGCCGCTTAAAAACAAGCGAGAGGGTGACGACCGTTTTTTTGGGTGCAATAGACCTTTTGGAGGATTTGGGGCTGGGTTCGCATCTAATAGATAGTTTCAGCGAAACAGTCAAATATATAATGTGTAAATTTTTGGTCGATGCAAAAACAGCCGGATTTACCCCTTTTTCGTTTGTCTACCAAAACCACTCCGATATGGACGGTTTTAAAAAATGGATTGAGATAGAAAAAAATATGGGTTTTGAGGCCAAAGCGTGCATCTCACCAAAACAGGTATCCGTAGTAAACGACATTTTCTCCCCTGCAAAAGAGGCATTAGAGGAGGCCCTAAGGGTAAAAGAGCTGTACGAACAAAATGAGCAAAACGGGATCGGCGGCTTTTGCGACGATAAACTCGGCTTTATCGATGCCCCAATATATAAAAATGCTATTTTGACGCTAAAAAAGGGCGGTTTTTATAAAAGCTAGGTTATTATAAAAGTATGGAATTTCTTAACATTAGTTTAAGGAAATTAAAAGCACAAAATAGGAGTTTGATATGAGGGGAATTTTTGCCGTTGCACTGACCGGCGCTCTTGTTGCAAATCTTTTCGGTTTTTCTGAAGACGATTTAAAAAAAGTTTTAGACACCAAACAATGCCCAAAATGCGACCTTAAAGGTGCAAACCTGCAGGGTGCATTTTTGGAGTTTGCAAATTTAAGCGGTGCAGACCTTGAGGGGGCAAATCTTGAGGGGGCAAATCTACTTGGTGCGAGTATGGATGGGGCAAACCTTAAGGGTGCGAACTTTAAAAACTCAAACGTCAAAGGGGCTACTTTTAAATCCTCAAACCTAACTAACGCCGTTATGGAGGGCGCAGATGCTAGCGGCGCTATTTTCAAACGGAGCAATATGAACGGCGTAAATATGAAAGGTGCAAAAATGCAGGGGGCATTTTTGAAAGAGGCAAACATGGAAAATGCCGATATGAACGGCGCAAATCTCAAAAATGCCAATATGGTAGCCACTAAAACCGCAAACGCCGATATGACAAACACAGAGACCGCCGAAGTGTTCAAAAGCAACCCTAAAAAAAGCAAAAAAGGTATCAAAAAAAGCAAAAAAGGGGGCAAAAAAGTAGTTGCCAAAAAAGGGAAAAAAGGCAACAACAAAAAAGCAAAAAAAGCAGCAAAAAAAGCTAAAAAATAGAGGAATCTAAAAAGGGATTCCCCTTTTTAGCGCCTAACCACCTCGTCTATACATTTTTTTCTATCCCAGCCTAGCGTCAAAAGTTCCGGTTTGTCGGCAAAATCGGTGACATACCCGACAGTTAAATATCCGATTAGTTTCCTATCTGAACCTACTTTTAAAATCTTTTTGACTTTTTTCGGTTTTAATATGCTTACCCAGCCGACACCGACGCCGTAGGCTCTAGCAGTGAGCCATAGATTTTGGATTGCACATACGACGCTATACTCCCCTACCCTTTTTTGAGCCGTTTGACCCAAAACCGCTTTTTTCGGCTTAATATAAAAAACGGCTATATTGATATAAGACTCCAAAATCCCCTCAAGCTTTAGACTGGAGTACAGTGTAGAGTCTTTGAATATCCGGTTTGCTTTTTTGTTTTGCTTTTTAAACTCTTTGTGGATTTTCTCTCTTGTCTTAATGCTCTCAACTATCACAAATTCCCAAGGTTGGGAAAAACCGACAGACGGGGCTGAGTTTGCGGCCGATAACATAGCCGATATAATCTCTTCGCTTACCGGAAATTCCAAAAAACGGTTTCCCCTGACATCTCTACGCTTTTGTATAATCTCGGCTAACGCCTCTATCTCCTCTTTTTTGAAAGCAAAATCTATATCTGTCACGATTTATTTAAATTCCAAAACAACAATCTCGGAATCTGTAAAAAGTCTCATAGGCGGCCCCCAGACCCCACATCCACTAGAGACTACTATTTTGCCTCCGGCAAACTCATACTCCCCGTAAACAAAAGGTTGCACAAGGCTCACTAAATACCCGAAAGGCCATATCTGTCCGTTATGCGTATGCCCGCTGAGCGTCAAAAACGGGTGGTACGGTTTTGCGTCGAGCGCCGATTTTGGTTGGTGCGATATAAGTATGGAGGGTTTTGTCACCCCAAAAAACCCTTTTTGCTGGTTTGGCTCTTCTAGCCCTACCCTCTTTGCCGCCAAATCTGACAATCCGACAACCCCAAAGCTACCGTTTTTTGCGTTAACAACCGTATTTGAATTTACCAAAACGTTAAAACCGAGAGCAGATAAAAAATACATTTTTTGGTCGAAGTCACCGTAGTAATACTCGTGGTTTCCGGGCGCATAGTATACGCCGTAAGCGGAGCGGATATGTGCCAGTTTTGAGAGATTTCCCCTGACATCATCAAGCACTCCATCGCAAATATCGCCCCCTATAAACACCATATCGGGATTGAGTCCGTTTACCGATGAGACAAGCAGATCGGCAAACTCCCCTTTTGAGGGATCGATATGTAAATCGGTGAGTAATACCCCTTTTAACCCCTTTAACTCTTTTGGAGAGTTATCTATCTGCACGGTTTTTATATTCGGCTCTCCCTTGACGTTTTGGATAGAGACTACAACGGATATAAAAAAAAGGGACAAAATGACGTATTTTGTAAAATTAAAAAATTTAACCCTGACAGCTGCTTCAAGTAAAAGTGAGTATACAAAAATAAAAAAGCTAACCCCCAAAGATGCGGCCAGAAAGCCCCTAAAATCCCACAGAGTATTAAACATATTAGCCGCCACATAGCCTAATTGCCACGTTAGCAACAGAGTAAAAAACGTTAGTCTGATTTTTTTATTATGTATGAAAAAAGCGGATACTCTGACATAAAAATAGTATGAGAGTGATATGAGAACTATTGAGACAAGAGATAAAAATATGGTTTTTTGAATCATAGTGCCAGCAGTCTAGCCCCCTCCAGAGAGCCGTTTTGCAGTTTAGAAGATACAATCTCACAAGAATCTACCGCACCGAAAAATGCGCCTGTAACCACTTTTTGACGCACCGTCTCAACAAGCCATCCGTTTGAAGATACGATACCGCCGCCTAGTACGAGTATTTGGGGGTTTAGAAGTGTCAAAATAAGACTTGCAGCATACGCCACACCGTCCACAAATTCATCGGCCAAAAAAGATATTTCCGGATTTTTTGCAATCTCCAAAAGACTCATCGTCTCTAACCCCATCACACTAAGTCTCTTTGAGAGTCCGCTACCGGAAGAGATAACCTCCAGACACCCGATTTTGCCGCATCCGCATCTAATGCCTATATCTTTGTAAGGTATATGCCCTATCTCTCCGGCTATGTTTTTAGACCCTCCGACAACCTTACCGTCGTTTACATAGGCGCTTCCGATTCCGGTTCCAACATACAAAGCCGAAACAAATCCGGAACCGAAACAATCAGCCTCTGCCAATGCGGCACATTTTAGGTCATTGTCTACTTTTACCGTTATCCCTTGTTTTTTGTATTTTGAGGCGATATCTAGGTTTTTAGCGTCAATATTCGGGGCAGACACGATGATGTTGTTGTGAACCTGTCCGGCAAACGATATACCGATAGATTTTATGTCCGGATGGATAGATAAGACAAAATCGAGAGCCGAAAATATATCGTCCCGTCTATCGTCCAGATCGTAAGTTGTTTTAGAGCCGTTATCACCCTCTACGACACCCCTTAGATGGGTGCCGCCGAAATCGAAATATCCGATGCTCAAGAGGAGTAAATCCTAAAATCAAGCCCTTGGAAAATAGAGTTCTTATCCTCAACTTTGAGCAAAAACTCTTCGTCCGTGCTCCCCTCTTCTACCATATCAAGAAGCTTGATAAAATTGGATATATGCTCTTTTGTCCGTTTGGTACTATATTCGATAGCCGTTTTCGTAGTCATCAAAAATGCCCAGTCGGAGCTTTGTGCCAGTAGTAACTCTCTGGCCATCTGGTTTAGGAGTCTTGCCGTTAATGCGTTTGTGTTGTTGTAATACCTATCGGCAAGCTCGGTCATGGTATCGGCCATAAAATGCAAGTGTCTATAAATCCAATCATTGGAACCGTTTATCCAAACATCATAGTACCCTCTGTCCCCCCATGAAGACGGATTCGGTTTTGACACCTGATTTGTCTCAAACATCGCCAGATATTCGATAGGGGTTAGCGGCTCTACCACTTTGTATTTATCCATCTCCTCGAATACCGACATCAAAAACTCCGGCCCCTCAAACCACCAGTGCCCAAATAGCTCGGCATCGTATGGGGATACTATCATCGGCGGCCTATCCATATATTCAGACAGATAATCGATTTGTCTCTCTCTGTTATAGTGGAAATTGGCGGCGTGTTCTTTTGTTTTTTTGAGGGCATCCTCTCTGATGTATGCCTCTTTATAGTCTGAGTTTGACGTAATTTTAAAGTATTTTAGTCCGGTAAAAACTCTTGTTCCGTCTGGACAGATATAAGGTTTCACATACTCAAAATCAAGGTCATATCCAATATCTCTATAAAAATCTCTATACGAGTAATCCCCCGGATACCCCTCTTTGGAACTCCATACCTGTTTTGAGCTATCCGTATCTCTACCGAATGCGGCAACCCCTTTGGTGGAGAAAATAGGGGCAAACACACCGAACCTAGGTGCCGGCTCCGCATACACAAGACCGTGAGAATCCATAAAGAAAAACTTTATCCCGTTTTTCTCCAAAATCTCATCCAAGCCGTCGTAATATGCGCACTCAGGTAGCCATATCCCTTTTGGCTCTACGCCGAAATGCTTTTTATGAGTTTTTACGGCAAGCTCTATCTGAACCTCGACCGCTTTTTTGTTTACCGACATAAGCGGCAAAAAACCGTGTGTAGCGCCGCATGTGATAATCTCTATGTTTCCGGACTTTGCGAAATATCTATACCCGTTTAAAATGTCGTAATTTAAAAAACCCTCAAAAAAATCTTTCAGTTTTTTATATCTCTCAAGATAAAAAGAGCTCACTCCGATAAAAGCTGTATCCTCTTGCGTTCTAGCAACCTCTTTTTCGCACAGCAAAACCATCTTTTCGAGGTGCAGTCTGTATTTTTCTTTGAGGTGATCGTCGGAGAGCATCTCACAAAGAGGTGGCGTCAAAGAGACGGTAATTTTAAAATTAATCCCTCTATCTTTTAAATCTTTAAAACCCATCAAAAGCGGAATATACGTCTCGCTTATCGCCTCAAAAAGCCAATGCTCTTCCAGAAAATACTCATGCTCCGGGTGTTTTACAAACGGCAGATGTGAGTGCAGTACCGGAACCCAATATCCTTTTGCCATCATTAACCCTTTTTAGTCAAATCTAAACTTGAAAAGCCCGTAAAAGAGTTTTCGCCGTATCTTTTCAGTAGCTCCATCTCTTTTAGGAGCGAAAAAGATGATTTTGCGTGCGCAAAATGGGAGACCGGAATGCTGGCTCTGATAAGCTCCATCCACTCCGATTGCTTGCTCATCCACACCTCTTCGTTTGTCTGCGTAATCTTATCGGTGCACATTTTTACGTCGTTTGACCTCAAAAGCTCCGTAAATCTACCGCTCCTGTCTATAACCCCTATTGCGGCGACTATATTTTTTGAGGCTAGATATGCGTTTACATACTTAGAGGAGACCCTCTCTTTAAAATAAAAGCCTAGTATCTCGCTCTCACCTTTTTGGGTTTTCTCATAGAGCTTCAAAGCAAAAGTCTCAAATTCACCGTCAAAGGGAGATAGCAGTTTATCGGTAATTTCCCAGTAAAAATACACGGTATTGACATTGGCCGGAAGGAGCCTCAGGTAATCTTTTTTGTAGGACTCAGGTATCTCATAGTCCTCTACCTTAAACTCTTTAGCCTCCTCAGCCAAGGCCAAAGTGCCATGCATATTAGAAGAAAAGCTCTCTTCTTTTAACCTCTCTTCTACCGGAACCGCTTTTTTTTCGTTACTCATCATCCCCCCTTTGCGGATAGTAGGTTGCGGATTATATCAAAGTTTTTTGACCGATTGCACACAAAAACGGTAAAAAAATTTATATTCAAACCCTCTGATTAATTCTCACATTTTAGGCAAAGCCAAAAATGAGGTCTTCAGCAGACAGCTCTCGCAACTAGTTGCTCTTTTGAGACATCTGTTTAATCAGAGGTCTCATTTATCTATACTATACTTCTCAAAAATTTTGCGCTCTCCTCAGGGGCTACCGTGTTAATAAAAACCCCCGATGACAGCTCGAATCCTCCGATTACGGGAATCCTCGGCACTATCTCTATGTGCCACCTGTAAAATTCATCCATTTTATAATAAAAATTAGGCTCTACATCCTCCCTCTTTGGAGGCATCGTCTTTAAAAATATATTAAAAGAGACCCCTTTTAGAGCCATACTAATCCGTCTTACGGACGAGAGCAGGATATTCGCAAGCTCAAAGATACTGCCCTCGTCAAGTGCCGCAAAATCTTTTACAGTTTTTTTCGGGCAGATATTCACCTCAAAAGGCCAAAAAGAGGCATACGGGCAAAATGATACAAAATTGTCATCATCTTCTACTATTCTGCTCTTCGCTCTAATCTCGCTGATTGCCAAATCACAAATTAGCGACCTAGATGTTTTTTTGTAATGCGCCCTACAACTCTCTATCTCGGTTAGGATATTTTTTGGGATCATCGGAAGGGCTATTATCTGCGTATGCGGATGTGAAATACTAGCTCCCGCCAAAGCCCCCTGATTTTTAAAGATACTGATATATCTAATCCTAAAGTCTCTTTGCAAATCGTTTACCCGCTCTTTTGCCGTAAACAATATATTTGCAACCTCTTCGGCACTTAAATCTTCAAATTTTGACGGGAACTTGGGTGTATCAATTATGATTTCATGCGCCCCGCACCCGTCCATACTCTCAAAAATCCCGTCAAAATCTCTAACGGGATTTTTCTCTATCTCCAAAGCGTTATATTTGTTTGCAACAACACGTACTTTCCAACCCGGAGAGTCTTTTTTTGAGCCGTGATCCCTGAGGGCAAAAATCTCTGACGGCGTTTTATGTTCGTTTCCGTATACAAACGGTGACTCCACATCATACGCCTCTGCCCCTCTAAGTTCAAAATCGGAAGGTCTACGAACCCTCTTTGGGGATATGACCACCCAACTATCTTTTAGCTTATTGTACCTAAACTCCGACAACTTATAGCCCCCCTATAAAGAGTCTGCCGCAAATATTAAACTCTCTCTCGAAAGGTTTGTAAAAAGCGATAGAAACACCCTGCGTGCAAAGCTCTGCCCCCTGTTCGTTTTGGCTGGCGGTATTTACCGGACATATCGCAACACTCATAGGCTTATTGATATTAAAAGATATTTTCTGCCCTAGCGTTTTATCCTCTATCTCTAGGTTCCAGATATTCTCCAAAACGAGATTTTGGATGCTATAAAGCTCCCCGTTTATGAGCAGATTTTCATAATCGGCAAAATGGAGATTAAACTCCTCGGCAAATACAAAAGCTCCCTCTACCGCTAAACACTCAATGCAAAAATCTATCCCCTCACCTGAAACGGAAAATCTTTTTGTAATATTTGCGTCTATTTTTTTGTCCGTATACACTCCGCCGTCTCTGCTAAAAACAGCCTCGCCATCTTCTAAAGTCACCGAAAAAGGTTGGTTTGCAAAATCTCCATACTCCCTAAAATCGTTTCTAAACAAAGAATCTACGCAAAAAGAGCCATCGGTAATATGGTCAATAAAAGAATTTTTTTTGTACCAGTCGTAAAATAGATTCTCCCTTAGCTGCTCCGTCGCCTCTATCGAAATATCGTGTATCGTGTCAATTCCGTCCTCATGTGATAGTGCGGCATTGTTTTTACTTTCGGGAGTTGCAAAAAACTTGGCGTGATAACTCTCTTTTCGTCTAGTGAGGGTATTTTGATAGTTAAAAAATGTCACAAATGAGCTAAATTCACTCATCTGCCCACCGTATTTGGAATCAAATACGGCATAAAAATCTTTTCCGACCGCTCTAGCCTCCTCATACCCGTCCAGATTGTCATCGGCTAGATATATCCCCTCTTTTAGTCCGAGTATTTTTTCGGCCTCAATGATATATCTGTAGCAATTGTCTCTTAGATTAGGTAGATAAATCCCTCCGAAAACACCGTGCCACAACGCATCATTTGCCTCTGATTTTAAAACCGTCTCAGTGAGTAGCGGATCACCCTTTTTTGCCGCCTCTTTTGAGAGCCTGACTGTTTTTTTGTGTATTTCGTTTGATTCCGGATATTTGGTTAAAAAGTTTTTCCATATTCCACCCTTTACAAACTTGTCGGCTTGCGACTCTCCAAAGGAAGAAGCGACGTGATGTTTGACATTTTCAAGGGCGCTAGAGTCGTCAGCACCGAGCGACCACTCTCCCATCTCGTAGTATGAAACCTCAGGCAAATAGGCAACCCCCAAAGGCTTGTTGGAGTCAAAATAATCGGAATACGTAGACGTTTTTATCTCTTCGCTCTCTTTGAGAAGATCCAAAAACTCCCTTAGCCACCCTTTTTCATATACCCATTCGTATGTTTTAGGCCATAGACCGAATTTTTCACCGTCGTCAAAGATTATGGCCGCTTTCTCTTTGTATTCCGGTTTTTCCAGCTCAGCTATAACGGTGGAAGCTTTTTTAAACGGAACCAGATACCTGAGGGCTCTACTAATAGGGAATATACCAAGTTTATTACCCCCCTCCTCCGTCATATAGTAGCCCTTTAGCACCCTTTCATCGAATCCGGCCGCTATAAAGTGGTAGTCGTCGGTAATAATGTATTCTATTCCGCAATCAACCAGACTATCTACGATGGACTCACTCCAAACCCTCTCGGTTAACCATAAACCTCTAGGTTTTGCTCCAAAATTATCGTATAAAAAGGTATTTAACTTTTGTATCTGCAACACCCTGTCTTTTTGCGGTATCGCTGCCAGTACAGGCTCATAGTAGCCGCCGGAGAAAAACTCTATCATCCCTTTGTCGGAGCATTTTTTTATCATCGCAAACAAAGAGGGGTCGTTTCGCTTGATAAAATCAAATAACCATCCGCTTATGTGGAGCGAAAACCTAAGCCAATCGTCATCTTGTACCGTCTCAAAAAAAGGCCTGTAGCTTTTTGCAATAGCCTCATATACTACGGAGTCAAAATTGTCTATCGGTTGATGCGAGTGTAGCCCTAATAAGAGATTTGTATGCATTTTAGATATACCAGTCTTCCAAAAATTTTTCGTTTACCTCTAGCCCCAAAGAGCCGTATAGCGGAGCCCTCTCAATGGTTTTTGAGTTTTTTTGTATCTCAAAAGATGCCTGAAGCAAGGAGTCACACCCGCAAGCTAGACACCCTTTCGGAACAGAGATCTCAAAAACATCTCCGACAGCCCACTCCACCCTTTGTAGAGTACCGTTTTGTATACAAGAAAAGGTCTTGCTTTGCCTTGTGAATTCGAGCTTAAAAGAGACATCGGCGCTACCGGTCAAAGCTATAGACAACTCATACCCTTTGTCGATCAGCTCGTCAAACTTACCTTTTATAGCAAAATAGATGTTTTCATCGTCAAACCCCCAAAAGAGTTTTTCAAAATGGAATCCGCCGGAATCCATAACGCTAAAATCTGCATCCAAGTCGACGTAGCCGCCGCCCAACCACTCGTAAAAGTCGGATATTTGCCCGTCTATTGTCGGAGAGACATAGTTTTTCGGTTTGCTTCTTTGTTTTCCGGTTTTAACCTTGCAAATAGGCTCAAACATCTTTTGGGGTGGTGTCTCCCCTATGATTTTGTATATATTTATCAGGTGTTTTCTAAAAAGCTCGTCAAACTCATCGGCTTGTGGCGTATAGTGATCGTCGCCGTACCACCAAAACCAGTCGGAACCCTCAGCAATCATTAGCTCTTTTTTGGCTTTTTTGTCGGCCTCTTCGGCAAGCATACTTTTTTTTGCCTCATAGCTGTTTTTTGCTATCGACAAAAGCTCCCAGCCCCTGTTTTTCTCCTCGTGCCCCATCCACGTAGAGAATGTGCCGTATATCCAGCTCCCCGGTTTTATATGCTCTATATAGCCGCTCTCAACATCATCCTTTTGGAAAACCTCCGAAAAAGTCAACGTCTCGCACCAGTCAGCCCTCTCTATCTCTTCGTACAACGCCTCAAAAAAATCTTTTGCGTTATTGTCGTAATACTCCCACGCATTTTCACCGTCCAAAATTATCGGAACTACAGGATTGAACGAGAGGGTATCTTTGATTTGGGAGAGTCTGGATATAAAATCTGCTGCCGCCTCTTTCGGGTTTTTGTTTGAGTAGGTAAACCCAAGTAGGTCGCTAAGCCCTTTATCTCTGAACAAAACACCTATTTTATAATCGTCTCCGACATAGTATTTTTTGTATAGGTTTGATCTTAGTCTCCCCTCTATACTTTTAAACAATACATCCTCATCTGCTCCAACGTGCTTTACTCCATTAGAGGATAAAAGCCTTAAAGCCTCTACGCTGACAGACCCTTCTGCCGGCCAAAAAGTTGATGGAGCCGCCCCAAAAAGCCCCTCATAATAAGATACGGCATCTTTTACATGCATGGCGGCATCGGAGCGAAAATCGGCAAACTCTTTTGGAGTTACAGCCCCCCTATCGGCCTCTTTTGCGGCATTTTTGTCAAGTAGTAGCGGTAGTATAGGGTGGTAATACGGTGTAGTCGATACCTCTATCCTCCCCTCTTTTTGCATTTTGCCGTAATATGGGATTATCGTCTTGACAAACCCGAATAGCTCATCAAGCAAATCCTCTTTGTCTGGATGACCGAACCCTCTACCTTTTGAGAGCATCGACGTTACGATCTTGCTTTTCTCCCTAAGTGCGTTTGAGCACCAAGAGAGCAAAAACAAAACCTGTAAATCGACCATCTCATCATCCGATATCTGCAATGCAAAATCATCCGAGTCTTTAAAAGAGTTTTTTTTGTCGTATAGCTCCGCATAACGTTTTAACGGGAGTATCATTGTCTTTGGATTTGAGTAAAAAAGCATCGTGGAGAGCTTTTTTTTCTCTTCGACAGTTAAAACAGAGACGTGTTTTTTAATCAAGGAGAGCAAAGAGTCGTTCACAAATCCGCTCTCATACTCCCTTAGTTGCTCCAAAAGTGACGGGACAACGTTAAAAGTCGCCTTTATGGAGCTAAATTTTTCAATATACCGTACAAGCTCGTAATAGTCCTTGATGGCATGCAAAAACACCCATGGCATCTTGTACTCGCCGGATATGTCATCTTTATAATACGGCTGGTGCATATGCCACATAAAAGCCAGATACAGCTTTTTTTTGGCCTCTATGCTCATTTTTCTCTTATCCACTCCGCAATTTTGGCGGCATACTCGTTAAATATCTCTTCTCCGGCCTCCATACTCTCTGCCTGAATGTAGATATTTAAAAAGTCTGAGTGCTGATCCGGCAACATCAAAATCCAACTATTTTTATTGATCGAGATTTTAACCCCGTCAACAAAAGAGGCCTCTTTTCCGACAGATGCCTCCATAAATTTTCTCATCATTTTCCCCTTTAGGCCGGAGCTACAAGGTACTTTTTCGTAATGGAAATAAAACGGTTTTAAAGAGGCTTTTACATCCCCTATCTTCATATTGGCTTCGCACAGCATCTCAAGGATTTTGACACTTGCAAATATGGAGTCGTAGCTGTATGCAAAATCGCAAAACGCAAAGTTACCGCTCAGGTTTGCCACGAGGTCGTACTCTTTTAGTTTGGATGCCTTGGCACCGGTTAGCTTTGCCCTCTCAATGGATAGATTTTCAAACTCTCTATCCAAAAAGTCCGGAGCGCTCACAGGAAGCAAGACTTTTATTTTTTTATCTTTGGACGTTAGGTTTAAAAGTTTTAGCACCGCAAGGAGGGTGATATGAGGCTCGGTATTCTCACCGTCGTTGCAAATAATCTCAAGCTTTTGTCCGTTTGGATATATGAGAAACGCCATATCCATCTCTAGGTGTTTGACTATTTTTGACAAATCGTCTTTTGATTTTTGCATCGTAGCCGGAAGCTTATTTAGCTTTTTGTCGTCGGCATAGGCGTTTAGTATGATATTGTCGATATTTAGGGCATTTACTATCTCCGGATATACGTCGGAGGTGGAACCAAACGACAAATCAACTGCAATTTTCGGTTTTTTAGCGTTAATTACGTCGATATTTACCTTTTTTAGAAGTGCTTTTTTGTATTTCTCTTTGATATTTGTTTTTTCCGAAATCTCACCGATTTCATCAAAGTTCACACGTCTAAAACTCTCCCTAAAAAATACCCTCTCGCAATTTTTTTCTGTATTTGTATCTATATGGAGACCTTCATTTGTAAAAAAGAGAATTTCTGTATTTTGTTGGTTAATTATGGATTGCCTAAAATGAACCCCTGCAACCACATCTTTACCCTCTTTTATACCGAATCTAACGACATTAGAGGGTGTTATTTTGAGATCCACCACGTTTATACCGGATGAGAGCATACCGGAGAAAAACGCCCTTTTTAGCATTCTGGATGATTTGTGATAATCCCTCGAGAGGTATACTTTGCTCCCGACCGGAAGCATAGAGCCGAATGCTTCGGCTAGCTTTGTAGTCATCTCGCAAGACAATTCAACATTTGTTCTACCGCTAACTATCCCACCCTCAAAAATAGAGTTTTTGTATTTATTGCCCCAAACTATATTGTTACTGACGATGCTTGCCTCTTCGACAATTTTTTCAGGCCATACGGTTACATCGTTTTCAAAAGATGCCAAATCACCGATTTCGCACCCCTCGGCCATAATGACCCCTTTGGATACTTTTACTTTTTTGCCGATTGTATTTTTGGAGCATATTACGGCGTTGTTTATAACGCATTTTTCACCTATTATTACACCGTCCCAAACGGTCGCATCCTCTATCGTAGAGTTTTTACCGATTACGGAACCGTCGCCTACGACAACATTTTTTAGCTTTACGTCGTCTTTTACGGATACGTTTTTGCCAAGCGCAACAATCCCGTCTACAACGGCCGTATCGGAAATTTTTGCACCCTCTTCAAGATACAGGATTCCGGTAGGGGTCTGAACGGTTTCACCTCTAAAAGAAAGCGCCACCTTGCCGGACAATAGATCTTTTTGAACCTCTCTATAGCTCTCCGGATTGCCCACGTCTCTCCAGTACCCTCTCATTGAGCATGCCCAAAGGGTAACACCGTCTTTCATCAGAGCCGGAAACAAATCTTTCGCAAAGTCAAAGTTTGCCCCCTCCGGAATATAGCTCAATATCTCCGGTTCCAAGATGTAAATTCCGGTATTTATCGTATCCGAAAACACCTCTCCCCAGCTCGGTTTTTCCAGAAATCTCTGTATTTTACCTTCGGGTGAAGATATAACAACTCCAAACTGTAGCGGATCTGCAACAGGGGTTAGCGTAATTGTCAGTTTGGACTCTTTTTTCTTGTGGTAACCGATAATCTCATTAAAGTCAAAATCGGTAACCAAGTCACCGCTAACCACTATAAACTCTTCATCTAGGTATTTTGCGGCACATTTAACGGCTCCGGCGGTTCCGTAGTCGTCATCCGGCAAAACGTATTCGATATTTACACCGAAATCAGACCCGTCTTTAAAATAATCTCTGATTACGTCCGGTTTAAAATAAAGAAGTATGACTATATCTTTTATACCGGCATCCCTTAACTTTTCTATAATATGCTGCATCATAGGTCTGTTAAGAATCTGTAGCATAGGTTTTGGGACAGAGTTTGTCAAAGGTTGTATTCTCGTCCCGAATCCGCCTGCCATCACTACCGCTTTCATATAGTCTCCTCTAATTTAATTTATTCTTTTATATTCTCTGTTTTTAACTAAAACTCTGTTTAAATACCGATATTTAATGCTATTTTTATGCTTTCCAAATATCGCAAGAATCTAGTAAAAGCCTGTTTTTCTTGTATATGGTGTGCATTCTGGAGAGGATAAAATCAAGTTTTTTGATAGTATTCACCGCAAACGCACCCTTGTTCAGCATAACGCAATCAGCCCTTTGAGAGTAAGCCGCATCGGTAATCTCCGCACGGCTCGGAAGGTTGTTTTTCATCTGATTTTCTAACACCTGCGTCGCAAAAATCACAGGGGTATGTGCCGCTTCACAAAGATCCAATATCTCCTCTTGCAAATACGACATATTTTCAAACCCGACCTCAATAGCCAAATCCCCTCTTGCAAGCATAATCCCGCTTAGCTCGTGATACATCAAAGCCTCAAGGATACACGGAAGGTTTCTAACAGCCTGCTTTGTCTCTATCTTTGCGACTATAGCTATGTGCTCTTTGGCAAGAGCCGATAGCTCCTCCCTGACTCTCTCTATATCACCCCTATTTTGGGCAAAGGATACACCTATGATGTCGGCAAACGCTACTACGTCGGCAAGATTTTTGATATCCTCATCCGTTATCGCCCCGACACTCACATTGCTATCCGGAAAGTTAATCCCCTTCTCCTCTTTCAGGCTCTCACCTTTGGCTTTTGCCTGAACGGTTTTACACAAAAGGCCATCGCACCTTTTTTCGATAACCTCCAAACCTATCTTACCGTCGTCTATATATACTTTGTCCCCTATTTTTGCATCCTTGACAAACTCTTTTTGGGTACAAAAAATAGCCGCATCCGATATCAAAGCGCCGTCGTGTCCTGTAATTTTTCCGTGCCCTTCAATCTCTTCAAGCGATAAAAATAGCAAATCCCCATCAAAAAGACGGATATCCTCTATGGTTTGCGGTAGATTTAAAACCGACGTATCGACAGTCTTCTCTTTTTTCCCGACGGATAGGATAGTATCTTTGTCTATTAAGGTTTTTTTCTCAACTTCACACTCGATATAACCTTTCGGGGTATCGGTTATTTTTAGTGTTCTACTCCTGCCGTTTTTTGAGATAACCTCTATTTTTTTTGCTTTTTTTGCTTTTTTGTAAAACTTTTCGTCGGTAATCAACCTCAAAGCACCGGAAGGTATTTTTACAAACTCTTTTTCCTCTGCAACTATATACACCTTATCAAGCGGATTTAGTTTCAAAGCGGACGGTACTTTTCTGATTTTACCGGTTCTGATTTTAGGTCCTGCCAAATCTACATATATTTTTAGCCTGTTTTGCGGGTGGAGATTTTGGTTTAGCTCTTGTATCTTCTCAGCCATAGCTCTCCATGCCGTCGCATCGTCATGGGCTGTGTTTATCCTAAACAGACCTACTCCGGCATTAGCAAACTCCTCAATCATCGAGGTATCGCTAGCCGCTTCAGACGGTAGGGTGAGCATTATTTTTGTCTCTTCCCTTTTTTTCGGTTTAGGCTCACCGCCGAAAATAGTAGCCCTTCTAGCCCTAATCTCATCGGCCTCATCAATACTAAGAGCCCATTCAAAGCGGTTGAAATCAAGGCCGTTGCATCTGGATAAAATCTCAACTAGCAAATCCAGAGAGTAAAGGATATTCCCCTGAGAGCGGCCGAGACTAGAGAGACCCAGTCTGCTCAGGTCATCTTGCAAAGAGGTATTATCAACCTCTCTTAGCTTTAGGTAGTGGAGCATATTTAAAAGACTTTTAGGATTTTTGCACCCGCTTGCCTCGATACTTACGGAGCCGATAAAATCTCTCAGCTCTAATACTTTTGCCAACGTCTCTTTAGCCAAGTCTGTAGACGGCATCGGTTTGTCCTTTTTTATTTTAGTGTAAACGCAATCAGGGCAAAGCCTTGATTGCGGCAGGGGAGTTGACGTCCCTTGCATCCCCCTGAAGCTACCCGCTTGTAGCGGGAGACTGAGACATCTGCTCTCAAAAGAGCAACTAGTTGCGAGAGCCGTCTGCTGAAGACCTAATTTACGGCTTTGCCGGAAATTTGAGAATTAATCAAGCTGCTCTCAAATTTTACAATTTCTAGTTTTGGATACGGGAGCTCTATTTTATTTTGCTCCAAAATTGTGAGGAAGGCTTTTAAAAAGTCTTCGGTGCCGAGCGGTGTTTTTTTGATATCTACAAATATCCGATACTCTATATCTATCCCGTAATTACCGTATCCGACAACCGTCAAAACAGGGGGTTCCAACATCTCTTTGCCGAGCATATCGGCCGTTTTTTCATCCAAGAGGGCTTTTAGCATCTCCAAATCGGTGGAATAGCCGACCGAAAATTTTATTTTTTTTCTAATCCTCGACGAGTCTTTTGTCAAATTCTCTATCTGTCCGGCAAAAATCGTGGAGTTTGGTATGAGGATTGTTATCTCATCTGCCGTTTTAATATTTGTAGTCCGTAGGTTCACAGAGGTCACAACCCCCGTTTGACCGTTTGGAAGAGATAAAACATCACCGATTTTGATAGAGTTTTCAAACAAGAGTATCACGCCGGACACGAAGTTTGAGATAACACCCTGAAGACCGAAACCGATACCGACAGAGAGGGCGGAGACGATAATCGCAAAATTCGTCAGATTTAACCCAAGCCCCGTCAAAATCACAAAAAATATCACGATATACGAAATGACGGTAACCGTTTTGGTTGTTATAAACCTGATATGGTCTATCTTTGTGTCTTTGTATTTGCGCTCAAAATATGCCGGAATCACTTTTTTGTTGAGCCATCCGGCGGCCAGATAGACCAAAGCGGCGGCAAACAAAACGAGGAGTATAGACTTTACCTGTATATCGGAGTTATTGACCACAAATAACGAATGGTTCCAAACTTTTAATACCGCCGCCGTCGCATCCTCAACAAAAGTGCCGGTCTTTGTAGTTATGGAGCCGTCAAAGTTTTTAAAAACCGTCTCAAATACCATAGCGTTCAACCCGTTTTCGGCCAACAACGCATCAAAAGCGGCTTTTTGTTTGAGATATTCACCGTGTAGTTCGCTGTTTTTCTGGTTTACGGCGAGATTTGGAAACTCTTTTATTTTGTATGTTTTACCTAGCAGGGAGTCTAGCTTTTTTTTATCCTCTTTTGCATCTGTTTTTGATTTTATGTTTTTGATGAGCCTTATTTTCTCATAAAAATCGGCCTTTATCTCATAGCTTTTCCCTCTTATAGAGGAGATGGAGGCTTCAAGCGCTATACGCTCCAACATGATATTGTTTTTTGTAGAGGCCGCCTCTTTTGATAGCTCATCCATGAGATTTGCCTCACGTTTTATCTTTGAGCGCAAATCTACGTCATCGTTTTCAAAAACAAGCTTTTTTTTGACTATCGCATCGACTAGCCCCTCTTTTACCGCAACCAGATTCTCTCTTTGGATTGATAGCTCCAAGGCCTTTCTGTCAAGCTTTCGATACTCCAAAATAATCGGGATAATATCGGTATCATATAGGTTTTTTGTCTGCGAACCTAGTAGTACGGTCACTAGCTTTGCCTGTCTCGATTTTATAGAGGCGGTCACCCTATCTATGTTTTCAACCCTATCCTTTAGGTACAGCTTTGCATAGATCCCCCGAAGATTTGAAAATGCCTGTTCATAGCTGTATACATCGGCTAGCTTCCCCTCCTCGTCGTTTATGACGTTTATCGGTTTCAGTATCTCTTTGTAGCTCTCGGTTAGCCCCTTGTCATCCAGACTCTTGATGTATCCGGCAAATTTTGTCTCATCGGTGATTTTTAGACTGTCTCTGTCTATTTTAATAAAATCAGACTCCAATACACCACCAAAGGCAAAAGCAATCAATAAAAAGATTAAACCCAAAAATCTCATCTAAAAACCGCCGATGCCGCAAGGGCTGCATAGCACTCCTCTAGCCCCCTGACCCCCTCTTTTGCTCCGATGCCGAGTCTTTGACTTCTAAACGTCTCCGTCGTTACCGTTTTTTCCCTGTTTTTTCCGGCAACCTCGATAGAGACTTTGAGTACATATACGCTCCCCGTCTCGTCGTACTCCTGATACGAATCAAGCGGCTTAACGGACACCGTAGAGATAGCCGGATTAAAAGCGGTCTGGAATAGCACCTCATACAAAAACTCTTTGTGGTTTTTTGCCAGATATGAATTTTTATAAGGGAGCAATACCCCCTCTTTTTTGTACCAAATCTTGTCAGTAGAGAGATAAAGCGGTGTATCTACGACTATTTGAACACTTTTTTGGTTCGCCGTTTTCTCCGTTTTGACGGTCGGTATATAGTATTTTGTCTCCCCTTTTTGGGAGCAACCTGCAAAAAAAACCAAAAATACAAAAACTAAATATCTCATTATCTATCCTCTCCGGGACCCGCCGGAATGCTCGACGAATCAAATATAACAGCGCTCGGGTTTTTGTTTATATCGTTAATCATAGTATTTGATGCGGCGGCTACGTCACCCAATTTCTCAAGGAGCCTATCGGTTTTTTCGGAGAGATTTTTTACCTCGTCTTTGAAATCAAAATCCCCTTTTTTTATCCGCCCGTCAAGGGAGTTTGCCGTATCCGAGGCAGATTTTGCCGCTTTTTGTATCTCTATGAGACTTTTTTTTAGCTCTGCCGGAAGCTCTTTTGAGCCGTCTATCATAGTGTTGGCTCCATCCATCGCTACGGATACTTTTTCGGTTGCTATGCGTAGATTTTTTAGCAGTTTTGATAACTCGTCTATATTGCGTTCACTCAAAACCGTATCTATTTTTAACATTATTTTTTGCACATTATCCATTAGACTGGGGATTGATGCATCTACCTTGCTCAAAAACGACGGGGCATATTTGATAACAGGCAGTTTGTCGCTTGAGCTCTCCTTTAGGAGTTTATCTTTGTTTTCTCCAGGGGTAATATCCAAAAAATTAAGCCCCGTGATCACTTGCGGCTTTAACATAGCGGCCGAACTCACTTTTATCGGGGTTCCCTTTTTTATTTTTAGGATTAGCTCTATTAGTTCGGTATTTTCATCGTTTATCCTAATATCCTGAACACTCCCCACCGTAACACCTCTATATTTTACGGCCGCTTCGATATTTAGCCCGGATACCGATTCGGTTACCAAAACCCTATAGTAGTCATAGTCGTTTTTGTATCCGAATTTTCCCAGCCAAATGACAATACCCGCAAACAAAGCGAGAAAAAAAACGGTAAAAATACCGACTATTCTATAGTTTACCTTGCTCTCCAAGTTCTCTCCTACTTAAATAAAACGCAAATATAGGCAAAGCCCGTATTTGCGGCAGGGACACGAGTGTCCCTTGCAACCCCCTGAAGCTTCCCGCTTTTAGCGGGAGAGGAGGTGGAATTAGGTGTCAAAAAAACTATCCAGAAACGGGTGGCCGAGACTTTTTGCCCCGTCCACCGAACCGCAAAAAACCGCTTTTTTATCATGCAATGCCAACACCGTATCGGAGATATCGTTTACCGTATGGACATCGTGGCTTACTATGACAAATGTTAGCTTTAGAGCTTTGTTTAGTGACAAAATCAGCCTGTCAAAAGCTCTGGAAGATATAGGATCCAGACCGGATGTAGGCTCATCCAAAAATAAAAGTGTCGGCTCCAAAGCAAGCGCCCTGGCAAGTGCCGCCCTCTTTTTCATCCCGCCGCTAAGCTCACTGGGATAGAGCGAGGCAACATACGGGCTAAGACCTGCCAAAGATAGTTTGTAAGAGACTATCTCCTCCAAAAAAGAGTCCCTAAAGTCGGTATACTCCAAAAGCGGCAACGCTACGTTTTGCCCCACCGTAAGCGATGAAAACAGTGCCGACGACTGAAACAAAACGCCCCAGTTTTTGGAAAAAGATTTCAGACCCCCCTCATCCAAGGAGAGCATATCCTCACCGAAAATTTTTATCTCTCCGGATTTTGGCCGCAAAAGCATTATTAGCTCTTTTAAAAGCGTAGACTTTCCGGCACCGGAAGAGCCTATAATCGTAAAAATCTCCCCTTTTTGTACCTCAAACGATACATTATCATGCACCCGTCTATCCCCAAATTCGGTAACTAGATTTTTTACGCCGATTACACTCATATCCCAAGCCTAGAGTAAATCACCGAAAACAGAGCATCGCAAGCGATAACGGCAAAAATAGAGTTCACTACGCTAACCGTCGTCATCACCCCGATACTCTCGCTGCTCCCTCTGACCTGCAACCCTCTGAAAATCCCTATCGAAGCTATCAAAAATGCAAAAAACGGAGCCTTTGACAGCCCTACAAACAGATGTTTTAGCGGGAGCATAAGCTGCAATCTCCCCAAAAACTCTGAAAATGAAAGCCCCAGCTGCAAGTTTGCAATCACCATCCCGCCGAATATCGCCACGACATCGGCAAACAAAATCACAAGCCACAACGTAAGCGTCAGAGCCAAAATACGGGGCCATACCAAAAAATAAAACGGCTCAAACCCCATCGTTTTCATAGCGTCTATCTCTTCGGTTATTTTCATTACCCCGATTTCAGAGGTGTAGCTAGCGCCCGATCGCCCCGCTATGACGACAGCCGTAATCAACGGAGCCAACTCCCTTGTTATCGAAATCCCGACCAAATCAACGGTAAAAATCGCCGCCCCGAACCGCTCTAGCTGCAATGAGCCTTGATATGTGATCACGACACCAATCAAAAAAGCGGTCAAAGCGACTATAGGGAGGGCGTTTATGGAGGATTGCTCAATCTGTTTGACTATCGAAGCAAACCTAAAATTTCCACCCGTAAAAATCTTTGGAGCGGTAAATATAAGCCTCCCCAAAAACTCTGAGTATGACAAAAAATCGGACAACTTTGAGTATGCCGCCTCCCCCACCCTCTCAAAAAAAGTCGGGTCGTTGTGCGTTAGCTTGTACGGTTGTTCTTTGGTATTTTTGAGGACAATTTTGAAAATCCCTAAAAACTCAGGTTTTATGGAGACGACTTTTACCTCTTTTTTGTATCCGGTCAACTCTTTTTTGAGCCATATTATCGCCAAAGCCCCTACGCTGGATATTGCCCCCACATCCGATAAATCCAAAAATACGGTTTTTTGGGTGGAGTGTTTTGTGATTTTTTTGATTTTTTCACGGCTTTGGGTTATCCCTGCGCCTACCCATCCGCCGCAAAGCTTTATCCGTAATTCGTCGCCCGATTCAAAATACAAAAATCCGCCGTTTTCCAAAAAATAATATCCTAAAATTTATGAATTTATCAGAGCAACTAGTTGCGATAGCCCTCACGCTGAAGACCTCATTTTGGGCTTTGCCTAAAATGAGAGGTTAATCAGTGGTTCTATTTTGTCAAAACCGCCAAAGCCTCTTTTTTGTGCCTCTCTTTGGCAAAATCTGCGGCAGTTTTTCCGGCATTGTCCACCGCATCTTTTTTGGCTCCGTGCCTCAAAAGAATCGAAGCGGTTTTTGCATTACCGTAAAACGAGGCCGCCATCAAAGGGGTTTGACCGACTACGTTTTTTGACTCAATATCGGCACCGTGACTAAGCAAAATCTCGACAATCTCAAAATTTCCGTACATCGCCGCAAAATGGATCGGGAAATATTTTTTGGAGTTGTATTCGTTCGGGGTTAGACCCGCCTCCATAAATACCCTGACGATAGCCGGTCTATCGACGTATGAGGCGATCATCAAAGGGGTTAGCTCATCGGAGGCCAGACAGTAGTTTAGCTCTTTTATGGATTCTTTTTTTGCCCGAAAGTATTTTACGTCGTTTTTCTCTATCGCATCCACAATCTCTTTGTCGCAGTCCGGTGGACGAGGGATGGATTTTGGCTTTTGGTTTTCGGCCTGTTTCTCTTTTTTTGGAGTTATCCCCTTTAGGGCATCGACAAGCTCATTTGAAAACAGCTGGGAGATAAATATCAAAAGGGCAAATATCGTCTTTTGCAAAAAACCGCTCCGTTTTGGTTTTATTATAGCCTAGACGGAGTAAAAAGAGGGGTTTGAAGAGTCTTTGTGGGCATCATCCTCCTAAGAGGTTTGTTGTTTTTTACAAAAAAGTACCGATACCCATATCTTAATGCTTTGCATTGATATGTTTTGAACCGCTATTTATAACATATAAAACTACGACAGCCATTAAAACGGCTATTATTATGGCTACTTCTTGCATTATATCATCTCCGAATCTTTAATATTTTGGTCTATATCTTCATTAATTGATTTTAATTTTAAGCCGATTCCACCTAGCAACACAATGCCAACAACGACCAATGCTAAAACATAAATCGGCTTTTCTCCACTAACAATAGCGTATATCATAATAGCCTCGGCCGTAAGAAGAGCGAGAAAAACTTGAAATACTTTATCTCTCCAACCGATAAGTTTTGTGAACTCTTTATCTAGCATATCTTTTTTACTCATGGAATTATTATATCAGATAACAATGAAAAACGAAAAGGCTTTAGATTGTCAGAGAAACTGCATTATGCGATGCTGGTTACGGCGCTAGCGGAAACAATGGAAAAAGCTGATATTTTTTAGTAGAGAATCCGTATTGTGCGAGCAGGGTTTACTAAAGGGGTTAGACTCCTAGATTTGTTATTACTTACTTTGTATTTCAGAATACATTGTTTCAATCAAATGCTCATATTCTGCATAAAATTTTTCAAAAGTTTCCTCTTCTCTTATTTTGTATTCTCTTGTTGGATCGGCATTTTGTGAATAAAGAATTTGAATTCCATTTTTAGGTTTTGGATAAGCCTTGATATATATAGATGCCCAATCATAATATAAATCTAATACCGAATGATATTTTTCTGTAATTTGTTGTGTTGCCATCATTTTAACTTCGGCGGTGAGTTGACTAAATCTTGAATTTAAATCAGTTTCTTTATGCATCTTAGTTGTTTTAATTAACTCTTCCATCATTGCGTGAATTTTAATATATAAAGATTCAAGCTTTTCTTTTTTAGAAAGTTTTTTATTTAGATTAATGTCTTTGTATTCTTGAGCTATTAAACCAGCAAGTAAACCAATAAATAATATAGCTGGCTCCCAATCTAGACTACCGATAAACCAAGCTTCAGCCAATAGTAA
>CALJKN010000011.1 GCA_937973585.1 uncultured Helicobacteraceae bacterium | reverse complement strand
GACCCGCTGGACGGAACAAAAGAGTTTATAAGTAAAAACGGTGAATTTACCGTTAACATAGCATTAATTCGGAATGGAGAGCCGATACTTGGCGTTGTGTATGCCCCGGTCTTGGATAGGCTTTATTATGCAAAAAAAGGGTTTGGTGCATATCTCTCAAAAGACGGCGAGATAAAAAAATTACCGTTTCATAGCAATACGGAAAAGTGTGTGATAGTAGCTAGCAAATCACACAATTCGCCTGATACGCAAGCTTTTATCGAATCTATAAAGACAAGCCGGAAAAAAGAGTTTATTGCCATGGGAAGTTCGCTAAAACTATGTCTGGTTGCAGAGGGGACTGCGGATATTTATCCAAGGCTTGCCCCGACGATGGAGTGGGATATAGCTGCCGCACATGCCGTGTGTCTTGAAAGTGAAAAGCTTGTTGAGGGATATGCTTCTAAAGAGATTTTGAAATACAATAAACCCAATATGTTAAACCAATGGTTTGTGTGCAGGGGTATTAATTTACAATAATATAACAAACTGAAAGGAATTGATGAAAGGGATTGTTTTAGCAGGTGGATCGGGTACTAGGCTTTATCCCGTTACAAAAGGGGTGGTAAAGCAGCTATTGCCCATATATGACAAGCCTATGATATATTATCCTCTGTCCGTTTTGATGCTTGCCGGAATTAGGGATATTTTGATTATATCTACGCCGATAGACATAGATAGGTTTAAAGAGCTATTCGGTGACGGTTCTAGTCTAGGGCTTCGATTGGAGTATTGCATCCAGCCATCCCCTGACGGATTAGCGCAAGCGTTCATACTCGGTGAGAGTTTTATAGGCGATGAGGATGTTTGTCTTATACTAGGGGACAATATATTTTATGGACACGGCCTGTCAGGACTACTAAAAAACTCTGCAGAGACGGTAAAAAAAGAGAACAAATCCGTTGTTTTCGGTTATTACGTAAATGATCCGGAGAGATATGGGGTTGTTGAGTTTGATGCCGATGATAACGCAATATCCATAGAGGAAAAACCGACAAAACCAAAGAGCCAATATGCGGTAGTCGGACTTTATTTTTATACAAACGACGTAGTCAAAATAGCAAAAACAATCAAGCCCTCAGATAGGGGCGAATTGGAGATAACAACTGTTAATGAGATCGGAAGAGCGTCGTGTAGGGAAA
>CALJKN010000010.1 GCA_937973585.1 uncultured Helicobacteraceae bacterium | reverse complement strand
CCAAGTTCTTTTTGCGGATGCAAAAAATACACTACTGATGTTTGATGAGGCCGAAGACGTATTTGGCGACAAACAAAATAAAAATCTATTTTTTAGGGGTGCCACCCAAAGGGATAAAGCGTTTATAAATAGAATGCTTGAAAGCTCAACCATACCGACTATCTGGCTTACAAATTCAGTAGATTCTATGGATGAAGCGGTACTTAGACGGTTTGATATGGTGTTTGAGCTCTCTATACCGCCGAAGAAAAAAAGATATGAAATAATAAAAAATAGTTCAGCGGGGATGCTAGATGACCTAGCCGTAGGTGAATTATCAAAACACGAGATGCTCTCTCCGGCCGTAGTCACAAAAACGATGAGTGTAGTCGGCAAAATAAAAGATGAGATAGAAAATCCATCGGCGGCGGCAAAGATGATGATAGAGGATATGCTAAAAGCGCAAGGGTATAGTTCCATTGAGAGCTCAAAAGCAAGTGCGCTACCGGACTACTACGACCCGATGCTTGTAAACACGGATATCGACCTAGAAGCTCTTGCGGACGGTATAGCCTCTGCAAAGTCGGCCAGAATATGCCTATACGGTGCCCCCGGAACCGGCAAAAGCGCATACGGTAGATGGCTCAGCGAATATCTGGATAAACCGTTAATTCTCAAAAAAGGTTCAGACCTTTTGTCAAAGTGGGTAGGTGGAACAGAGAAAAACATCAAAACTGCTTTTGAGGAGGCGTTAGATGAGGGGGGAATACTACTTTTTGACGAGGTTGATAGCTTTTTGATGGATAGAAATAGCGCCCAAAATAGCTGGGAGATTACCCAGGTAAACGAGCTTTTGACACAAATGGAAAGCTTCGGCGGTATATTTTTGGCTACGACAAATCTGATGGACAATCTGGATGAGGCGAGTCTGAGAAGATTTGATGCAAAAGTTGAGTTTGGCTACCTCAAAAAAGAGCAGGCGCTCCGTCTATATCTATCTTGTCTAAAAGAGGTTGGACTTAGAGCCTCTGTGGACGCAAAAGATGCTGTAAAAAGGCTGAGTCATCTTACTCCCGGTGATTTTGCTACTGTGATGCGAAGAAACAGATTTAACAAGATAAAACACGCAGATGATTTCGTAACTAGACTAAGAGAAGAGGTGGATATCAAAAAAGATGCCAAGGGCTCAAAGATGGGCTTTTTGGCTAGTTAAAATAGAGGTAAACAAAATGAAGATACTTTTTTTCTCCGGCGCAGGACTAAGCGCCGATAGTGGGCTCTCTACTTTTAGAGATGCCAATGGCCTGTGGGATAGATACAACATTGATGAGGTTTGCAACTACGCAACATGGAAACAAAACTATGAGCTGGCGCATGAGTTTTACAGCGCTAGAAGACTAGAGTACAAAGACGCCAAACCAAACAAAATGCATGAGATGATTGCGGATATCCAAAAAATGTATCCGGATAGCACCACAATCATCACTCAAAATGTTGATACGCTACTCGAAAAAGCGGGATGCAAAGATGTGATGCATGTGCACGGCAGGATAGACTATATCCATTGCGTTCACTGCTTTGAAAAAATATATATCGAAGATGAGTTCAAGCACGACATTGTGTGCAAATGCGGATGCAAAAAATTTAAACCCTCCATCGTCTTTTTCAACGAACCCGCTCCGCTTTATAGGGATATGTATAGAGCATTTGAGTCTCTATCAAGAGGAGATATGGTCGTAGTGGTCGGCACCAACGGCTCTGTGGTACCGATAGATATGATACTGGGCGATAAAACAAGCGGATGTAAGGCTGATAGGATACTCTGCAACCTAGAAAAATCAGAGCATATAGATGAGGCAAATTATGACTTTGTATTTTACGAGAGAGCGGCGGATGCGGCTGGGAAAATCAGAGAGATGCTGGAAAAGCATTAGCCAAATCCATTAGAACTTCATGCGGCAGAGATCGTAACGTTTCCGATAATACTAAGTTTGCGTATAAATTATGAAAAAATGGCGACATCAAAGGGTCGAAAAACTCTTTTAGTTCAAAGCGGTATTTAATTTTTATCGATGCATTGTTGCAAAAAGAGAGTAGTTCGTCAGGCGTAACGCCGAAATCGTCGGCAATGATGCTCTTCTCACCTTCCGTGTTATTTGCAAGCAGATATAGAGCCAATGGGTAGAGATATTTTGCCCTTTCGCTAGTTTTTGTTCGTAAAGTGACAGGTGCGACCCCAAAAGTTCTTCTAAAATGAGACAAAATGCCCAGATGCGTTGTTTTGTAGTTGCTAAGTATATACGCCGTTTTGTTTTCATTTATTTGCAGCCATAGCTTTTGAAGCTCTGCCGATTGTAGTTTCGGTAAATCCATGTACATATTTGAGCCCCTTTTTGTTTATAAATTTTACATGCTAAACAGTCAACTTTCTGCACGCATAAAAACTAAAATGAGTTTATGAGAGGCCTCAAGTCGGCGTATCAAGCCGTGTCGAATGAAACGGCCGAAGTTAATAAATATTTATGTATTTGGCGACCTGCCAGACGCAAATCTGTCCCATTATGATGGGTAATTATTTAAAAAAGGAGAGTTGCCATGAGCGCATACAAAGAGCTAGATAACAGAAAAAACCGGAGACAACGAATATGAAATGCTTAATAGATAATTCAAAACTGATAAAAGCCGTCAGGGAACATAAATATTTTATGGTAAGGCTCTATATTTTGCTTGGCGTATCTGTAAATCAACCGGACAAAGCCGGAA
>CALJKN010000009.1 GCA_937973585.1 uncultured Helicobacteraceae bacterium | reverse complement strand
ACTTTATTTAGTGTAAAAGTAGCTCCGCTAATGATGTCGGTTACGGTATTTGATTTTCTTGTCATAGATATACCGTTATAGGTAAACTTTGCATCCTGAGCTTTTTGGAGAGTGTTTGTATTTACGGTAATAGTTCCATCGTAGTCAATATAGTTGACACTTCCGTCCCCGTTTGCATCCAAATCATCTACGCTGTCCGCATTGGTATCGAGAGAGGCTCTAATTGGTTTTCCTACCGCTTCGCCGTAGCCGTGATCCGATTTGATAGTAATGCCGTTTATGCTTGATGTTGTAAGTGTCAAAATTCCGGATCCGTCTCTTGAGGCCGTAACCCCGGTTGAAGCTGTTTGATTATTGATTGCCGTAACAAGATCGTCGGCATTCTCGCTAGATGTACTTCCTGCTCCGGTGCTAGCCATAGTGATATTCACCCCGTTGATTTGGAAGTCGCCGGCCGACAAAGACCAGTCCCCCGCCCATGGTACCGCACTAAATTTTTTTGTCGTTGATTGCCCTATATCCATGCCTGACGGCTGAGTGATTTTGATTGTGTTGGCCTCGCCGGAACTATTTGATTTTATGGTCATTACATAAGGGTTGCTGGCGCTACCGGTATTTAATATGCTAGCCGTTATTTTGCCGCTTGTAGAGTCGTTTATTTTCTGGGCTAATTGGTCAAGTGTCATGCCTGCAGTTACGGCAATATTGTATGTGGAACCATTTAATTCCAGCTTAAAAGTTCCATTTGATGACGCAATTGTTGCGCTTGAAGATGAGTACCCCTTAGATTGCATTACATGGTTTTGAGCAAGTTGTGAGACCGTCATAGTCATATCTTGTACTGCAACACCGCTATTTGCGCTTATGGATACATCCGTACTGCTAGATGTGGCAGTTCTTTTGAGGTATGTTGCCGAATCCGATAAATCCATAGCCGGAGATTTTAGCGACGACATAGCCGTAATGAGTAGTGAGAGGTCATTTTTTTTGTTTGTATATTTTGTTATATCGTTCGTAATAGGCTTGATTCTAGCTGACTCTTCGGCAGCTTTTAGTTTATCTACTACGTCTTGTGTTAAGACTTGACTACCGAGTCCCAGAGATGATATTGTTGCCATTTTACATCCTTAACTATTATTTTTTTATCTAGGCGTTTTTATCAAGTAGTACGCCTACTATCTCTTTCATTTTAATACTTAGATTCATAGCGTCCTCTGACGGTATTTTTCTCAGAAGTTTCTCACTGTTGTGCTCATAAACCATTACATACAACTCTTCAAGTTTTTCGTCGTATGCAAATTTAACATCCAAATCTGCGCCACCCAATTCTTTATTGAGCTCCTTGGTTAGCTTATCAAGCTCTTCCTCGCTAAATTTTACCTTCTTCTCACTTGCTTCAGCTGGTTGAGTTGAACTATCAGACGCTTCAGCCGGACGAGCTACAGGTTGCGAAGCAACTTTTGTGCCTAAAACTTGAGAAGTGTCTGTTGGTTTTGCGCTTATTCCATCCATGGTCAATCCTTTTTAAGATTTTACTTCTAGGTTCTAAACATAATATCGTCAAAAAAAAATATAATTTGAATTAAAACTATTCTTTAGCTAGAATTTTGTCAAAAAAGTTTACGGAAGGTTGTGTTTGAAGGTAGCTGTAGTTTGTAACTCCCTGCTTCTTAGAAAATCGTTGGAGATTTTTTTAAGAGATAGGTTGAGTAGTCAGTCGGGTTGCGATTTTGTCGTATCCGATAGAGTTTTAGAGATAGATAAGCCTGTTTTTTTGATATCAAGAGATAAAGATACAAACCTTGCCAAGCCTTTTTCAAAAACAAGGCTGGTCAAGGCT
>CALJKN010000008.1 GCA_937973585.1 uncultured Helicobacteraceae bacterium | reverse complement strand
CCGGACTAGAAAAGTTTGAGCCTGAAAACTTCGCATATTTCCTAGAGGTATTGAGTAAGCGAAATTACGGCGTAGACAAAAAAATAGTAAACGCCGTAAACTACGGTGTCCCACAAAATCGTAAACGTTTTGTACTTTTGGCATCAAAAAAAGGTGAGGTAAAAATACCGCAAGGCGAATATGACGGAGTTAGCAAATCTTATAAAACCGTAGGCGATACAATAAAAGGTCTTGCACCGATAGAAGCTGGGGAGGAACATCCAAAAATACCAAACCATAAAGCGGCAAATCTGCTTCCGATTAACAAGCAAAGATTGCAGTACAAAAACAGGCTCGAATGGCCTCAAGAGCTGTGGCTAGAGTGCCACAAGAGAACATCTGGGCATAGTGACACATACGGTAGAATGGACTGGAATAGACCTGCGCCCACATTGACTACAAAATTTTTTAGTGTCTCAACAGGGCGGTATGGACATCCCGAGCAATACAGAGCAATATCTCTGCGAGAGGGTGCACTACTTCAATCCTTTCCTGAAAACTATATTTTCTTTGAAAACAGAACCGAAAAAGTAGCTCGCCAAATAGGCAATGCCGTTCCGCCGAAGATGGCAGAGGCATTCGGCAGGTATTTTATAAAAATTATTTGATTTTTTTAAGCTTTTTGTATTTCTCCAAGAACTCACTATGATAGTTTCTTGCTTGCGACAATAGTTCAGAGTATGGTCTAAAATACATTCTTTGCGATGCCATCATGCTTACTTGCATTTCGACCATATCAGTGTTAACCAGCCTGCCGCCAAGTATGTAGCCAGATACATTTTTAATAGATGCATCTGAATTACCCAAATGTTTTTTAATAAATACACAATATTCCGTTAGTTGCTCAAGTTGTTTCTTTGAGATCGCAGCTTGTGGACGCTTCAATTCTACCACCAAAATCGTATCGCCAAACAAAGAACACAAGAAATCTATTCTCTTGTCCTCGTCAGGCTCACTATCATCCTTATATTTTTCCTTTAGCAAATTAGAATATGTAACTTCATCTTTAAACTCCATCATTCTTGGGTCTAACAGCCACGGAAAACTTTTTATAAAATTATGAAGGGTAGGCACTTCTTTGGCATTATTTCGCATATACTCATCAAGCTTATCTATCGCCTTTATTCTGCCCATTGATAGCCGATAAAATTCTTTTGCCTCTATCATTTGCCATTCTTTCAATAAGGCAAGAAGCTTTGTCTCGTCAAGCCCTGCACTCTCCAAATCATCTGCAAAGTTCTTAAATGACTCAAACTCAAAGGAGCTTTGAACATACTCTATCAATGAAACTGCCTTGTCGGTATCTATAGCATCACTATCAAGAACAATGTCAACTATCTTCTTGGCAATTTTCTTATCGTGAGCTCCCAGTGTATCTAGCCACTCTTGGTAGTCATGTCCACTGTTTTTCTTTAATTCATCATTGCGCTTATCTCGTCTTTTTTGTTTCCATTCATTGGCAACCTGTCTAATTTTATCAAATAACCATCCTTGCAATTCAGATAGTTCATCTCTGTCCCAAACCAATCCATCTCTATTAGTAGTCACAAAATCGTGTTGCAAGTCATCGTCAATAAAATCAACATGAAACTCACCAGTCATATACTCATAGGCATGATTTGTCTGTTTAACACCATAAAACTCATTCTTATTGACCAGCTTTCCTCTTGCATAAAGAGTGATACCCTTGTAGTCATTTTCCAACGGCTTGTCGGCCGTCTTTATAAAACCAGTGATTTTGTTAGTTTTGGCGTACTCATCGTCAGAAGTTGGAAATTCCCAAGAAAATTCAAAATTAATATTTTTGTATTTGAAGTGTTCATCAATTTGTATTTCTGTATCTTTTTGCTTTAAAATAATTTTGAAGTCTTGTGAATTTATGACAAATCTTTTAGATATAGATAGGGCTGTGGTTGCTATATTGAAAGGGGTTTTTCTAATAATTTCTTCTAGCGTAATAATCGTCCCATTAAACCTACCGGTTGGCACATTTTGCTTGCTAACGGACGGTTTATACTCTTCACCCTCTTTAACTGCGAGCATATCCTCATATTTCATATAAAATTCATTAAGCAGTCCATTTTTAACTGTTTCAATAGAAATTTTTCCAGCTATCCCGAACATTGCCAATTTGCCGAGCCCCTTTTTGCCAGTCACCTTGCGCTTAAACTTAGGACTAACATCTTCTCCGTCGGATACCCTTCTATTTCTGCCTATAAATAAAAACTTGTTGTTTAGTTCATCGAAATCCATACCGTTACCATTGTCGGTAACTATTATTTTTTTCTGCCCCGATATACCATCAAAAAACTCTACTGTAACAAACTCAGCGTCGGCATCATATGCATTAGATATTAGCTCTGAAAGAACCGGGGGTAATGTCGAATACATCTGAATTCCCAAGTGCTTGATTGTATTGACGCTAAATTTCATTTTTAATTCTTTTTCCACACCTGACCCTCTAATATTTTATTATTGCCATTAGCTTATCTATAATCAAAAATAGCTCTTTTTTAATATCCCCATCCCAAAACCTAAGTACCGTCCAGCCTTCCGATTTTAGTCTTTCGTTCACTTCT
>CALJKN010000007.1 GCA_937973585.1 uncultured Helicobacteraceae bacterium | reverse complement strand
GCTCATATCGAAGATATAAGTCCATAAAATACCTACTTGTTCACCTTGAGTTATGGAGTTTGTCGTTACAAAAGCTAGTTTTGTATTTGAGTTTTGTATATATTTTGCACCTTTGTAAAACCAACATGCTATGTAATCAAGTTTTTTATAACTATTTACATCACTAAAAACTAAATCCATATCAGCTTTTTGTTCTGCATTTTGTTTGCCTGAACCTTGATACGGCGGATTCCCCAAAACATAAATCTCATCATCACTATTTTTAGGACAAACATCGCCCCAATCTAGCCTAGTAGCATTTCCACATACGATATTCCCGCCCTCTTGCAACGGCAAACTCGGAGTAGTCCTACCAAACGCCTTATAAAACTCCAGATTCATTTGATGTTCGGCAAGCCATAGCGAGAGCATAGCCACCTCGTGGGCGAAGTCGTCTAACTCTATGCCGTAAAATTGCGTGAGTTTGATGGAGCTAAAAGCAAAGCTACGCTCTTTTGATAGCTCGTCAATCCTCTTTATGATAGAGGTCTCCAGCTCTCGCAACTTTTTGTAGGCGATGATAAGAAAGTTTCCGCTACCGCAAGCGGGGTCAAATATCTTGATATTTGCTAGTCTGTTTAGTAGGTGTTGGAGTTTTGTTTTGTTGTCAAAGCTTTTTTTGAGTTCGTCGTATAGCTCGTCCAAAAACAGCGGCTCAATGACTTTCATAATGTTTGGTACGCTCGTATAGTGCATCCCCATACCGCCTCTGTGTTCGGGCGTTACGACGGCTTGTATCATAGAGCCGAATATATCCGGGTTTATCTGCGACCAGTTAAGAGAGCCTATATCTATCATCACGGCTCTTGATTTGGCGGTAAACTTTGGTATTGGGTAGCGCTCTTTGAATAATCCGCCGTTTACATACGGAAAGGCATTTAGATAGGCAGGGATGCCTTTATCTCTATCTTTTTCTGGTGTATTGAATATCTCAAATAGCCGTGATAGATATGTATCCATGTCGCTTCCATCGACAGCCGTGTGTGATGCAATTGCCTCTGTAAATACATTGTCAGCAAAGATATTTGTATCTTCTGCGAAGTAGCAAAACAGTAGCCTTGTCAAAAAGACATTTAGCGAGTGTATCTCGTCTTTTGTCTTGAATGAGTTATTTTTTTGTAGCTCATCGTATAGCTTCGCCATCTTCAGTGATGCTTTTACATCGGCAGGGTTTTCGTCCTGATATGTCGCTTTTTCCATGCCGGCCCACGGTAAGAAAAAGTCATAGTGCTTGGCAATACCTTCTATCGCAATGTCAAGGGTGTCTTTTGTCTTGGTATCAAGTGCGAGCAGTTGATTGAAGTCCGTAACGATAATAAACCGCGGAGAGTGTTTCGCTACTCTTGGGTCTGACGAGAGTGTTTCTAGTGTCGAGTACAGTTCATCCGCCGTCGATACCTTGAAAAGTAGATGCTTCCTAAGTGCCAACTCTCCCAAAAAAAGTAGCTGATTATGTTCACTGTTTTGTAGCCTCTTTATGGTGGCATTCGGAAAGCCAAAAGCAAGCAGTAGGTCAAATATAAAAGTGTCGTTTGAGATTTTAAGGGCTAAAGCATTTATATTGTTTTCTATCTGTCCGACTCTCATTCGCTGCTTTTCTCCAATTTAGTGACTATATTTTATCAAAAAACGGTCGAGATTTACCGATGAGACACCGCAAAGCCTCCTGTGAAACTGAGGGTCGATGTAGTCAGGGCCGATTTTAAAAGGGCGGATCGGAGACTTGCCGAAATGAGCCAAAAGGGCAGCCGTAAAAATAGTCTTCCCCTGCCCCGACGCCAAAGCGGCAACAGCTATAGCTTTTTGCAAAAATTACACCTTTTTACTAAATATAATGTATTGATTCTTCTGAATAAAGTGGTATTATATACGATAAATACATATCGAGGCGGGAGATGGATTATGCTACCGCCGGACTACCATATCGACAAATTGTGATACAATCATCAAAAAAGCCAGAGCGGAGGTGTTTAGGGTGTCAAAACATATTAGTCGTATCACCGTTAATCCGGAAATATGCCACGGCAAACCTACGATTAGAAATCTGAGATATACGGTCGAAAATATTTTGGAGCTTTTAAGCGCAGGTATGGATTTTGATGAAATCCTAAGCGATTATGAAGACTTGGAGAGAGAAGACATTTTGGCGACTTTGGAGTATGCAACAAAACTAGCACAAATAAAAAAAATAGATACTATAACGGCTGCATGAGATTTTTAGTTGACGCACAGCTTCCAAAATCTCTCGCCGAACTACTTCGGCGGCACGGATACAGCGCTGTCCATACATTAGAACTTCCAGACCAAAACCTAACAACCGACAAAGAAATTTGCCAAATTGCCGATAACAAATCAATGATTGTAATCACAAAAGACTCAGACTTTATCCAATCCCATATTTTGAGCGGCACGCCAAAAAAACTACTCATAGTCTACACGGGCAATATAAAAAATTCAGAACTACTTGGGATATTCAAAACCGCACTCAGCAAGATTGTCGCAGCATTCCAAAATAACTATTTTATAGAACTACACGAAGACAAAATCGTAATACACGCAAACTGATAATTCAAAAAAACAAAGGAGATAGGGGGGCTATGAATACAATTGCAATTATTGTTGTTTGCACACTTGCCTTTGCCATGATTGGTGTCTTGATACATGGTATGTACAGGATTGGCGAACTCAAATAGACAAACTTGCTATCGACGGTACTGCAATCACCAAAAAGCCAATTAGCCTCACTGCCACCTCTCCTGCCTCACATAAATATCTTTGTCATTCTCATGCATACTTAGTTCGGTGTCGCTGATGTTGCATTGTAGTCGCATGGAGCGGTTGCAGAGGGTGTCTATATCGTCGGCGTGTAGATATATGACGCTTAGGTTTTTGAATCTGGCGTATGCGGCGCTGTTTTGAGACCACCACGCCGTCGCACTCCCTGCATTGTGGGTGTAGATGATGACTTTTTCGCTTCGACCGCACGCTTTGCGAACCCTTTTTTCATCCGGTTGACCTATCTCTATCCATAGTTTTATATCGCCGCCGTAATCTTTTTCCCATAGAGCCGGTTCATCCTCGGCATCTATCCCCGTCGTGATTATCAGCCTGTCGGTGGCGTTTAGGGCAAATGCCGCCAGACGGAGCATGAGCCGTTTATCGGTCTCGGATGGGTGCTTAGCCACGGTTAACTCATGAGTTTCGTAGTAGTTTCTATCCATATCGGAGATACTGAGCTGTGCCTTGTGGATTGTTGAACCGGCCGCCACGACTAATCTCTCTCACCTAAAAAATTTAGAGTAACGAGAAATATTTTTGTCCCGTCCTCAAGGCCGAACATATTTCTAGCTATGATGCTTTTTGCCTTTCGGTACTCGTCGGTACCGAGTATTTTCGTATTCCACTCCAAAATACCGTCCGCCCTTTTCGTACTAAACTCCAGTTCAGCAGAGTATTGATATATAAATTTTCCCATTTGCACCCTAAATCATTGTAATTTCGGCTATTCTACAGAAAAAACACGCAAACCAAAATCTCTAGTCCAAAAAAGTTATAATCCAAATCCGGCATCACAGCCGGAATAGTTTTAAGATAAAGGGGTAAAAGACGAATTGAAAAGATACAGACACTACAACAAAGGGACGGCGGTAATACTCTCCTGCTTTGGTTCGGTGGTAGAGCAGGATCGGTATCTGGAGCTTGCCGAGTTCATCGGAGATAATCTGGAGGATGTCTCTGTATATACGGCGTTTAACTCCCGTATGGTTCTAAAACTACTCAAAAAACAACAAGGCAAAGAGTTCAAAAATACCCCCCAAACACTTGCCGATTGCGATATGGAAGGGTACAAACGGATAGTCGTAGCCTCCGTAAACATATTTCCGACCAGCGAACACGAGGAGCTACAAAAAGTAGTTGACGGTTTCGGAATGTTTTCTCTATCTAATATCAGGCTCACAAAAGCGGTATTTTCATCGGCAAAGGCGACAACAAAGATTTTGAGCGCTATAGATTCGGAACTAAGAGAGGCTGACGGCGAGGCGGCAAACATCTATATAGTTCACGGCTCTCCGGATTTGGATTTTAGCGGTAACGGCTCGATATCGTATGCAAAAGAGCTTTTGACGACACTCGGAGAAAATAACTTTTTTTGCTCACTAGAAGGGGCTTTGCCGTTTTGGGCAATAAAAGAGAAGTTGATATCGGATATAAAAAAGCTCCCTACAAAAAACGGCAAACACAAGGTAAGGCTAGTCCCTTTGCTACTCGTAAGCGGCAACCATTTTGACAAAGATGTCGTAGAGATGGTAGAGGAGTTATCTAGTGAGTTTGATGTAGAGATCGCAAAACCTTTGGGCGGGGGCGAAAAGTTTAATCTCATAGAGAGAGACGACGTAAGGGCGACGATAGCGGCGCAGATAAAAGAAGAGATAAAAAAATTAGGCTAAAATAAATCTTATGAGAACGGCTAGAGGTTTTAAAGGGAAATATTTTTCGCTACAGGCGATCACCGCCACGGTATCATCTGTCAAAATCCAAAAAACTCATACCGTATCCACAAAAAAAATCCACACAATACTCTATTCAGACGGCGACGACGAAGAACCACCGCAAATCTAACCACAAAAACAAACACATCCATAGATAGAGCCGTTAGCGCTGACTAAATAATGATTTATTAGGAGATAAATATGCACATAGAACCAGGGATAGTAAT
>CALJKN010000006.1 GCA_937973585.1 uncultured Helicobacteraceae bacterium | reverse complement strand
AAATTATAACATAATACGCCGCCTCAACCCCCCCTACCCCCTAAGTCTCACAAACATCTGATTTAGCATGCCTCTCTCATTTTGGGAGAGGGTCGCAAAAAAGCGTTTGTCGGTCTCTTCTACCGATTTTATCGCCTCGGCGGCTAGCGATGCGCCGCTTTGGGTGAGTATGACGGTTTTGGCTCTCGTGTCGTTTTCGTTTTCGCTACGCAGGATATAGCCGCTTTGCTGCAATGATTTTAGACTCTTTGAGATTGTCATTTTGTCTAGCTTCGTATGCTTTATTATCACCGTTTGGGTCGCCTCCATCTCGTGTTCACGAAACCAAAGTAGCGATGCCAATATAACAAAACCGGAGTGACTAAGCCCAAAAGGCTCCAGAGTCGCTTTTATCTCCCTTTGCCATACCGTAGTCACCTGCCAGAGCAAAAATCCGCTACTCTCCTCCGCCGTCTCGACGCTAAAAGCGGTGTTGTTTTCCATCTATAGCCAGTCCAATCATCAAATCCATATCCTCCTCTAGTTTGTCGGCAACCCTATTTGCCACTAGCTTTCTCCACAGAGGCGACAACAAACCGTCTATTTTTATAGCATGGGTCAAAAAAGTCCGACCCTCTTTTTCGACAATCTCGTGCTCGCCGTACATCTTTGCCAACGGAAAAACGGTCAAATCGGCCCACAGAGCAAATATCCTATCCGGCATAATCCCGCTTATCTCTTTTGTCACGCTTCCTACTACTTGCATATATCACCCTTTAATTGATTTACAATATTTTCATTCACCATTTTCGACGCAATAGCCAAAAAATCGTCCCTGCAAACCTCCAAATGCCCGTATCTAAACGGATAGCCCCATCTTTTTTTATCGACGACAAATGCCAATTCATCAACGAGGGCGGCTATCGGTGCATCTTTTGACTCGAAAAATTCAACATTTTTTCTAAAGTCAGTGTTTTATCAGCAGCTTTGAACGCTGCTTCCAAAACTGTTAAATCGAGCTTTTCTAAAGGGTATTGATAATTGGCTAAAGCATCAAAACTGATATTTAGTCGTTGCAATTCCAGTTGTTGAATATGCTCAGGCGATGCTACACGGTTACTCGCACCTAGGCGGATATATGTGCCTTGCTCACGTCCTACAGATTTAAGGTAATACGGAAATAAACTACCTCGTGCGACTTCCACAACCAATAGTTCAACACCATCTATATTCTCAATATAGATTTGTGCTGCAAGTTGTGGGGCACACAACTCATAAATCATGGACGTGATTTTATCTTGCAACTCAAAAATATCATCTTGAATCCCAACCAACTGCCGATCATCAGTGACACCAACAATCAACTTACCGCCACTACCGTTCGCAAAAGCAATTAAT
>CALJKN010000005.1 GCA_937973585.1 uncultured Helicobacteraceae bacterium | reverse complement strand
CAACTCCGGCTTTCCGGCATACTCCATAAGTTCCGCCGCATCCAGTAGGTATTTGTCGTTTTTTGTTCTGGATATTAATTCATCGTAACACCCCGTCGCAATCTCTGTATCCCCCTTTTCTGCACCTATTTTTGCCAAAATCGGGAGGTCTACGTCTGACAACTTTTGAATCGGGATATTTTTTTTGATAAATTCATAGTATCTATCGTTTTTTGAGCTCCAAAGATATATATTTTTTAAAAGAGCCACCCCGTCATCCGGCAGGTTTTCGATATTTTTTTCGAGATTTGATGCCGCATACTCTTTTTCACCCATGCCGTAAAGGGTGTATAGAGTTTTGTAGTCTTTTGTTGTTTCATAGGAGAGTTTGAGCCATTTTTTTTGCTCTTTTAGGTTTTGTGTGTAGCCGTGTATATCGACGAGTTTTTGAATATAAGACGGCTCCTTTGTCGCCTCATAAGCCGCATTTGCCGCCGCTGCGTAGCCGTCAAAATCTTTTTTATAGGATAGATAACCGAGGATTTTATCCGTCAGGTTTTTATTTTTAAAAAGTTGCGGTGAGCCTTTGAGATCGGCGGACAGCCTCTTGGTATCTATCGAAAACCCGTCAAACATATAAGAGAGGGAGACTCTTTTGTCCAAAAACCTCCCGTCCCTCGTCGCCTCGTAGGCTTTTATGAGCCAATACTCCGCTTTTGTCGGCTCTTTTGTCTGGATATAGTAGTCGCTAAAACGCTCCATAACCTCCGTGTCTTTGTATTTTTTCAGGTAATCTCTGGTTTTTTGCGGCGCATCGACTCTTTTTGCGTGGAGGAGGAGTTTGATGTAGTCTTTTTCAACGTTTTTGTCGTATTTTCGTTTTAGGGAGTCTTCGTAAATCTTTGCCAGTTCGTCGTGGGTATTCGCCTTTTCAAATGCGTATTTTAGCTCTTTGTCGGTCGGGATTGAGACTATTCCGGCGGTGACCAGAGCAGCCAGAAAAGCGGCGATATACCCTATCATCTGAGCCCTGTAACCTCAAAGTATCCATCCGGCTCTGTATCTAGTGTTATGTATGTGACGTTTTGCTTTTCATCGTAGTATGCCGATTTGACGTTTTTTGTATTTTTGAGCGTTATTTTTCCATCCATCCGAAACTCTTTTAGGTCGGTTGCACCGGATATTTTGTATCCGTTTTTCTCTGTTTTCTCTATTTTTACGTTATAAAAATTTTTTGCTTTTTTGTAGTATTCGGATGGGTATAAAAAGCTTAGTTCACCCTCTTTTGATTTGATGTAGCCGTATATTTTTACGATACTCTCAAAGGAGGCTTTTTTCTCAAAAGAGTAGTGGTGATAATAGAGGTTTAGCGGTTTTATCCTCTTTGGTTTTTCTGTGTTCAAAAAACTCTCCAATACCCCTCTAAACCCCCAAAACTTGTCCGTCCAAAGCTCCGTATAGATATTTTCGTTGCTCATGGCGGTATATATCTGCTTTTGAGCGTCGATTGACCTCCCTATCGGCCTTACAAAAGCGAGGCTGTTGAACTCCCCGTCGAATCTTGTATCGCCGCCGTTTATGGCGCTAAGCCCCATTTTTTCGACGAACTTTATATCCTTTTGGGTTGGCAGGCAGTCGCCGCTCCAAAACAGCGAGGCGGTCTTTTTGTTTTTAGGTAGGAGCGAGTCTATAAACTTAACGGAATCTTCAATCTCAAACTTATCATCTACCGATTTGTCCGAGTTTTGCCACACGGTGAGCGTTCCGTATTTTACTTTTGAGGCGTTTTTGTCGGTTGTGTAGGCCACCTTTCCGGTTGCCCACTCTAGGGGGTGGGTATATGTGTGGCTAGCCGCCTCTATGTGCGGGAGTGAGAGGATTTTTTGCGCCCACCCTTTTGCCTCGTCGGTTCCAAAATACCTTTTGTCCAGTTCTCCTGCAATAAACGAAACCCCTGTTTTGTATGGGTATTTTGAAAAAATCTTTTCGTATCCGACCCTCAGGGTGGAGTGTCCGGTTGAGACTTCGCTTTTTGATAACGCTCCGTCGCCGTCCACATGGATAAATGCCGCACGTTTGCCGTCTACCGTAGTGACATCCGGAATCGGGTATGAGGTGTCAAAAGTCTGTTTTACTATCTCATATGGATTTGCTATCCACCGTTTTTGGGACTCTTCGTTGCCTATATAAAATACCTTCCCCTCATCGCCGTAAAATCCCCATTCGGCAACAAAGACGGGGTTTGAGATTGAGTTTTCGACATTTTTTATCGATAGCTCCAGCAGTGCTCTTTTGGCCTTATCGCCCTTGTCTATAATAATTTGGGTATATCCGTCCATTGTATAGCCGTTTAGTTTTTTCTCAAAACCTATTATGTCGGAGTGTTTTTTTATCTCTATGAGATGCTTGTGGGGTGTGTACGCATCTCCCGTATAAAATCCAAACTCTTTTTTTGCAATTTCATTTGTCTGCCTGGAGTAGTCGGTTGTTTTGTCTCTGGCGGGAATAGACCCTATCCAGATGATTTTTTTCCCCTCTTTTTTGACGGTTGAGAGCCACTCCATAACTTTTACAGGATTTTCCACCATATCGCCGCCGAGCCAGATTACCGCTCCGCCGTAGTCCAAATAGTTTTTTGGAGGGGCATGGAGGTCGTAGTATTCGCAGTGGTAGCCATAGTAGTTTAGGATGTTTTCTAGGTGATTGTGGATCATGTTTTGCGATTCGCTCTCACCCTCGTTTTTGTCGTAAAAAGCTATCAGCCTCCTGTTTACCTCCGAGGCCGATAGGAGCGATATGCTAACGGCTAACAGTAAAAGTTTTTTTAGAATCGTCATAGTTTACTTTTGGCATTTTCTGGAGCGAAAAGTCGGTTACAAGCGGAGTGTATTTTTTTTCAAGGGCTTTTTTGTAGATATTTTTGACCCCCTCCGTGTCGTTTTGATCCCAGTAGTCACAGCTGAAAACGGCTATTTTTTTTGGGATTTTGAGTGAGAAATCGGGTTGGTATATATGTTTTTTGTTTTTATCAATCGTCGTGATGGTGGACTCAAATAGCACGGCATCGACGTTTAGCCTCAAAACTACCTCAAAACCCCTGTTTACCATTACGAGTAGATGCGGATATGTTTTTTTGACGGAGTTTATGAATGAGACTATATCGTCTTTGTTGTTTTTGCCCTCAAAAAGCGAATCGGCCGTATCCAAAAAAACACCCCTGTACCCCTTTGAGACGACAGACGGTATCAGCTCTTTTAGGAGTATCTTCTCCCACTCTCCGCCTTTTAGGGTGACATATCTGCTCTCCGGCCAGTTTGGGTTTCTCTCCCCCAGTAGACCCATAGATGCTAGTTTTGGATAGTGCGCTCTGAAGTTTTCAACCTCTCCGATACTGATATAGGCTAGCGTGACGGTTTTGAATTTTTTTACGTCTGGATAGTGTTCACTCTCCAAAACGGCGATTTTGTACCCCTCTATCTCTTTTTGTGTTGCCGTCTCTCCGTAGTAGATCAAAAACGGGTATTTGGCAAGGGCATTAGATGATATAAGTAGCGATAAAACAGCTATTGTTAACCAATTTTTCATAACGTTTATAATAACATCTAATTCATTTCGGTTTGTGAACGGAGTTTTTAATGGGATTTAGGGTGTTTGTGTTTGAGCATGACGGTCTTTGGCTTGATATATACAGGGCTTTTTTGAGCGGGGCACAGGAGAGTCTGGAGGCTGTTTTTGCCGATACGCCGGAGGGGGCAATCAGGTATCTCGCCGACAACGATGTCGATTTACTCGTCGTGGATATGGACTATCCGTCTTTTGACGGGTTTGATTTTTTGGATGCGGTAAAAAAAGAGACCCCGCATGCCCAAAAACCTTTTATCATGGCAACCTCCGAGTTTACCGACGAATATTTCTCATCCAAAGCCTACAAAATCGGAGCCGTAGACTATCTGGTAAAATCCGAAAATATGGACAGACTCTATAACAGAATCAAGCTCATAGAGAGGCTAAAAAGGTTGTATGGGGGAGGGTGATTTTATCGTTTTGATAACTCTTTTATCATCTCCTCCACCCTTTTTAGTCTCTCCTCCATACTCTCTGTGTTTAGTAGTTCCGATATCTTGATGTCTTTTCTTCCGAGACCGAACATAACATAGTATACGGATATGTCGTTTTGCAATAAGTATGGGTATATATTTTCAAATAACACGCCGATACTATCCCTAGCTTTCCAGCCGCTAATTGAATTTGATGATACTCCTATCGCTGTCGCTACTTCGGACAATGTATTCAGATGTGCCGCCTCCATAAATCTACGCAAAATATGCTCTACCCTAACTGATTCGTTCATTGTTGACTACTTTACATAAAATGAAATATTAAGTGTTATTTTATGAATTTTATTCTAAATTTTGTATAGATATACCAAAGGGGATTTTGTATGCAAAAAGCCGCCGTAAAAACTTTTAAAGATGCCGTATTAAAGCTATTTTCAAGAAGTCTAAAACCCAAAAGTATCGACGGGAAATGGTACGATTTGGAGGGGACTCTTGGAAATGGGAGGGTGGCCGTTGTGTTAAAGATGCACAAAAGTGCCGTAAGATCAAATATTGTGATGAAATTGCTAGACGAGATGGATGAGGCAAATAAAAATGAAGATAACGGTTTCTCTCATTTGATAATTATATCTTCAAGCGGTTTTTTTGAGACTGTTTATGACTATCTTGATAATCATGCAATCAAAAATCTACTTTTGTACTCTATAGACCAAAATCTAAAACTTACGGAATCGTATAGCTTTGCAAAAGGGAGAAATATACAAAACGGTATCGAAAAAACCAAATCCGATATGATAGACGTATCTATCAAAAAAAAGACCAAAAAGGCAAAACTGATCAACATAGGTGTGTTCACATCCAAGGGTGGTGTCGGTAAAACTACGATTAGTGCCCATTTGGCGGGGGTTTTAACCATTATGGGGTATGAAACTGCTTTGATAGATTTGGATCCGCAAAGCAATCTCAAAAAACTTATAGGGGATGGCGGCATATATGTCAAAAATGATAAGTCTAGCATAGGAAATACGATGAGCGTATTGTCTGCGAAAGAGTGGGATGCGGAGATGGCAAAAGAGATTAAGGCCATAGTCTGTGACTGCAATCCTGAACTAGACAAAAATCCTGCCGCTTTTATTAGAAAATTTGATTTTTGCATCATACCGATAACGCTAAACCCGCTTGGTATTAACAAACATGCTTTCGTGGTTGAGAGGACGATTGGGGCAATCAGGGCAAAAAATAAAAAAACAAAGTTTTTGATACTTATAAATCAGTATGAGCAAAAAGAGGGGAAGAAAAATAAGATACTTTTGGATTTGTTAAAGTCCGAAATAGAGAGAATCGGTGCAAAATATGATAACGTAAGACTCATAGACCCGTCGCAAGTGGCCATAAGATATAGCACGCAACTTTTTTACTGGGGGCTGCATACGATTACGGGGGAGAAGGGGTGCGAATTGGCTTTTGAAAAAGTAGGCGTAAGGTCGAATCCAAAAGATGATTTTTTTAGGTTAGGCGAATTTGTGGTTACTTGCGTTGATATTTGAAGATAAAAATAGGGTCGGCATACTCCGTGCTGCTTTGGTGAAACCCGAAGCTTCCAACTCTTTCATTCAAGTACGCACGGCTCTTTGCCGACAAGGTTATTGTATCGTAAAGCTCAAAATAAAAGTTTTTTAGCTTTTTTATGAGTCATCCGCTCAAAATTCCGCCCTTTCGTTTCAATCCCCATTGGGGTTCTTCGAATCCGTAGTCCCACAAATACCCGAATTTTTCGGGAGATGTTTCAATCCCCATTGGGGTTCTTCGAATGACTGTGCAGGCAACCGTCCCCGATGGAGACGATAGTTTCAATCCCCATTGGGGTTCTTCGAATTTTTACAGCACACGTACTATGTCGACAAAGACGTGACGTTTCAATCCCCATTGGGGTTCTTCGAATAACCGTCTTGGAGCGCACAATTTATCGTAGCTTCTAGTTTCAATCCCCATTGGGGTTCTTCGAATAATACTTTTTTTGAAGTGACGCCAACACAAAA
>CALJKN010000004.1 GCA_937973585.1 uncultured Helicobacteraceae bacterium | reverse complement strand
CGCTCTTCCGATCTTTTACGCCCACAAATGGAAGTTGTTGCGCATATCCGATAGAAAATGCCAATATAAGCATTACTGCGCCTTTTTTCATTGATAATTCCTTGGTTTTATATTGCAAGAGCCATATTATACCCAACAAAAAAACAAACAAAACCAAAACTATCAAGTCGGCTACAGACGGAGCCTTTGTGAACTCTCCACCGCAAGAAACAAAGAAAGCACATTCGAGCCTCAAACAGTCAAAAAACATCAAACTGCAATATCTGAGAAATAGAAGAGCGAATCCTCTCTATATATGCCCTTGGTATGGGCTATGCTGACATAACAGAAGCCTACAAAGACCAAAGGAGCTTTTCCAAACGAAACCAGCCTGCCAAAACCCCACAATAACAACCTCTCAAAGAGCTTTTACACTAAGGACGCAAAGAACAATCCGAAAATCATCCGTTTGACCAAGTATGCGCAAAGCATAAGATTGAACATAGACGGATGCTACCCTATACGCCTAAAACCAACGGTATGGTTGAACGGATGAACGGTAAGGTTTTTAGATAAAGTCTTATATACGGGCACCATAGAACTAAATAAGGGAGTTATGGCGTATATTTCGTTATATAATAAAGTAATTAAACACTCAGGACTTGGGCGCAAAGCGCCTGTGAGTTCTTTATGTAAACGGTTTAAAAGCGACTTGGGGCTATTTTATAGAGACTTTATTGTGATAGATTGGGAAAGGATATTTTTGCGGGAGAGTTGTGAGGGGGAGTATAGGAGGGGACTTGACAGCCGAGCTATACCACAACAAACGACACTTTAGCCTCGAACACCTCTATAAAATCGCTGCCGTACTAGAGTGTGACATCTGCGAGTTTTTTCGCCCCATCTTGTAAATAATCTTGACAACAGTACGGCTTTGCAGTACAATCTACTCAAAATATGGAGCAAAAAATGCTAAGCGTTAATGAATTTAGGGCAAATATCAAAGGGTATGTAGATAGAGTAGTTGCCGACCATGAGCCGCTGACCGTGAGCAGACGAAACGGGGGCGATTTTGTGGTGGTGTCGCTGGAGGATTATGAAAGAGACAAAGAGACTCTCTATGTGCTCCAAAATAGCTCGCTTATGGCGCAGATAGCTGCCTCTTTTGAGACGCATACGAAATCATCCGGCTACAAGCCTAGTCAAAATGAGATTGATGAAATCAATAGTATTTGAGGGCAATACATGGGCGGAGTATGAAAAACTACGAGAAAAAGACAAAACCATCCACAAAAATCTCTGCAAAATACTACAAGAACTGCAAAGAGGGGACGGTAGCAAAGGAATTGGCAAGCCAGAACCCCTAAAGCACAATCTCTCCGGACTTTGGTCTAGGCGAATATCGCAAAAAGATAGAGTAATATACAGCTTCGCAGACGAGAGCGTACATATATTTGCGATTGGCGGGCATTATGACGATAAATAGGTGTATTTTCTAAACTTCGATATGAATACGATTTTGGCATCATAAAAACGAAATATATTTGAACCTCTAAAATTTTTTGTTTCAAAACGGTAACCGAGGTTAATTAGAATAGCGGCAAAACTATGCGGGGTTATCTCTTGCTGTGCAAATCCGTTTTTATCTCCGATATTCACCTTGGGACAAACGATTGTCAGGCCGAAAAGCTACTTGAGTTTATAAAAGAGCTAGAGTGCGAAAACCTGTTTTTGGTGGGTGACATCATAGACGGGTGGGAGCTAAGGCGCTCATTTCGGTGGAAGCAAAGCCATACGGATGTCCTCCAAAAGCTCCTCAGAAAAGCGAGAAAAGGGACAAACGTCTACTATATCCTCGGTAACCATGACGATTTTTTGGTTAATTTTCTCCCGATCACAATGGGTGAGCGGCTCAGCGTACACCGTGAGATAAGTTATAAAGGGGTAAACGGCAAAGAGTACCTCGTGACGCACGGCGATATGTTTGATGCGGTGACGATGACCAAAAAATGGCTTGCGTTAATCGGCGACAAAAGCTATCTGTTTTTGCTAAAACTAAACCGTCCGCTAAACTTTTGCCGTAGAAAACTGGGTCTAAACCATTGGTCACTCTCCAAATATATGAAAAAAAACGTCAAAAAAGCGGTTAGCTATATTTGTGACTATGAGCAGGTCTTGTCGGAATACGCAAAATCAAAAAAAGCCGACGGTGTAATATGCGGACACATACACGAAGCCGAGATAAAGCAGATAGGTCATATCGAGTATCTAAACTGCGGGGATTGGGTCGAGTCTTGTACCGCTATCATCGAGTGGCTGGACGGAACTTTTGAGGTGTATGATGCAAACAGTTAGATTGTCGCTGATTTTTTATACCGGAAAAGGGACGGTAGCCGACAAGCTCATCCGCTTTTGGACAAAAAGTCCGATATCCCACTCCGAGATAGAAACCGTAGACGGATACTACTGTTCAAATGACCCCAAAACAAGGGTTTTGAGGCTTGCCAAAATAACCCCTGTAGATACGGACTGGGAGAGGTGCGAGATAATACTGCCGATAGAGGTTGCCGTCAGACTCCGTATGTATCAGGGTGAAAAATGCGGAAGCAGATATGACTGGGAGGGGATAATCTTTTCTCAGTTTTTTAAATTCGGATTTTCTGCAAAAAAAAGGTGGTTTTGTTCAAAAAGCAATTTGGATGATTTGCAAACAGCCGTTAGGCTGATGAGACAGATGAATAAAAACGGCAAATACGACAAACTGCTAAAAGCGTATGCCCCGATTATGGCGATCAGACCGAGCGAGACATCTCCGGCGAGACTATTTTTTTATGCCAAAAAGTGTGAAAAAGAGCTACGAAAGCAAAATCTCCTCAACCATTAGCTCTACGCTGCCGCCGAAAAACGAGTTTTTGTATACTGAAAATCTAAAATCTACGTATTCACCCTCTTTTGGTTTTGCATTCCCCCTAAAACATACGGCCTTGACGGTTTTTTGTTCGTAGCCGCTCTTGTCACAGAGGGTGAGTCTAAATCCCTTCTCTTTTCCGATCGGCTTTATCTCTTTTACAAGTTTGTTTTTTGCGGTAAATATGGGCCTCTCGTTTCCTTCACCGTAAGGCTCAAAACTCTCCAATATATCAGCCAACTCCTCGTCTATCTGAGAGAGATCAATGAGCCCAAAACCATTTTTTAGAGGGCAATCGATGCCCTTGCATAGTTTTTTTGCCGCCTCGTTTAACCTTTTTTCAAACTCCGGTAAATACTCGGATTTGAGTGAGACACCGGCCGCCATCTTGTGTCCGCCGAAACTAGCAAGCAAATCGGAACACTCAGATATCGCCTCAAAAATATTAAAATCGCCGACGCTTCTGGCGCTCCCTTTTGCGATTCCGTTTTCGATACTAAAAACAAGCGCCGGTTTTCCCATTGTTTGAGCCAGTTTGGATGCCACGATACCCACAACTCCCTCGTGCCACCCCTCTTTTGCCGCAACTATTATATGCTCCGACCCTTTGGACAACTCTAAGGCCTCCTCAAATACCCCTGATTCGACTTTTTTACGTTGCTCGTTTAAAGAGTCCAGACGCTCAAAAAATACGGCTGCCTCGTTATACTCTTTTGCCCTCAAAAAACAAAAAGCCTCTTTGGCAAGCGTCAACCGTCCGGCGCTGTTTAGTCTGGGGCTTATCTTGTAGGCTATATCGGATGCGGTAAAAGATGTTTTGCACAGCTTTGTGCTAATTGCTCTGACGGCAGGTCTTTTGGAGGTTTTCATCACCTCTATCCCCGCTTTTACGAGTGTTCTGTTGATATCTCTAAGCGGCATCACGTCGGCAATCGTCGCTATAGCAACCAAATCCAGATACTCTTTTAGGTTCTCTTCGCTTCCAAGCTCCTGCTTCAAAGCCGCCAGAAAATACCAGACAACGGCGGCGGCGCATATCTCCTTGAAGCAAAAGCCGTCACCTAGTTTTGGGTGGACTATAGCATATGCATTCGGCAGAGTCTCCCCTATCGTGTGGTGGTCTATAACGATTAGTTCGATGTTTCGTCTAGCGCACTCGTTTGCAGCCTCTATAGCCGCTATTCCGTTATCTACGGTTATGATGAGGTCGGCCTCTATTCTGCCTATTATCCCCATCCCAAGGCCGTATCCGTCTTTGAACCTACAAGGGATTATCGTCGAAGGGCTTGCCCCGCTTTTTTCCAAAAACTCTTCAAGTATGGCGGCGCTAACTATTCCGTCTACGTCATAATCTCCGACAATGACTATTTTTTCGTTTTTTTCTATCGCCTCTTTGACCCTTTTGGCCGCTTTTTGGGCGTTTGGCATAGATAGGGGATTTGGGAGTTTGGAGAGAGATGTTACTACGTCACCCTCAAACCTTTTTTGGAGGATTTGTGCGATCTCCGACTTTGTTAGTCTACCTTCCATCTGTTACGCATCTTACAAAGCTTTTGTTATTCTTTGGGTTGTTGGCGACACTTGCTTTTAGAAATCCGGACACCAATGCGGTATTTGAAAAATCGTCGTTTCCGTCTTTACTCCAGTAGTATTTCGGTTGCATAAATCCGTATTTAGATCTAAACCCATCCTCGTCTTGTACTTTTGCAAGCGCAAGGGAAAAAAGCTCCTCTATGGACGGAAGTCTACCCCCTTTGTTTTCACATACTTTTACCGCCGCCTGATACTCCTGCCTCTCCCTTTCCGGTTGTAGCCATTTGACTCTTTCGTGTGGAGGGGTCGGTTTTTTATCTGACTTTTTGATGCATACGGAGTATAGATTTTCTGTTTTTTTAACGGTGTTTACATCTTTGTTTTCAAACGAAAAATAGTATATCTCATCGCCATTTGCGGGTATCGACGTGGATGAAGCATACAGGGATTTCTCCCCTTTTGAGACGATTGTATGTGGAGTAGAAAAAAGCTCCCATATTGTCGGAAGATCCCAGCCGCTTCCCATCGCTTTACAGTTTTGAAGGTTTTTTTCGTATCCGTCGTATACTTGCGGCATTTGGACGGCGTACTCTCCCTGTCCGTTTGTATCGGTTACCGTCTCTGCCGAAAATACCAAAGAGGCAAACGACAAAAAAGCCGTCAGTCTAGCGAGTTTCATCTACCCGCTTTTTCGCCTCTTTACAAAATGCCAAAATCACCCTGTTCGGATGCTGTAGCCTACTGGTAAACTCGGGGTGAAACTGTACCCCTACAAACCATGGATGATCTTTTAGCTCTACCGCTTCGATTAGCCCTTTGGACTCACCGGATATCACCATGCCGGCGGCCTCTACGGCTTTTCTGTATTTGCCGTTTGCCTCGTATCTGTGTCTGTGTCTCTCCAAAATTTTCTTTTCACCCTCGTAAGCTTTTTGGAGTTTTGAGCCGTCCAGAGTGTCGCACTCGTATTCGCCTAGCCTCATAGTGCCGCCAAGAGAGGTCTGGTGGGTTCGTATCTGCTTGTTGCCGCTTTGATCTAAAAAGGAGTCGATTAGATAGATTACGTCCTCTGTAGTATCTTGATTAAACTCTATAGACGTAGCCTCTTTGATTCCGAGGACGTTTCGGCAAAACTCTATCAACGCAAGCTGCATCCCCAGACAAATTCCCAAAAACGGAATTTTATTCTCTCTGGCATATTTGACTGCAGCTATTTTCCCCTCAATCCCTCTGGTTCCAAACCCACCCGGTATAAGGATTCCGTCGCAGTTTGCAAGCTCCGACGTGTCACCGTTTTCAAGAGCCTCTGCATCTACCCATTTGAGGTTTATTTTGGAATCTATCCACGCCCCGCAATGGACAAAAGTCTCGGTTAGAGACTTGTACGACTCTTTTAGGTCGATGTATTTACCTACAAAAGCAATAGTAACGGCGCTTTTCGGCTCCACTATCCTTTTTGTGAGCTTTTTCCACTCTTTCATATCCGGCTCTAGCTCACCCAAATCCAGATGTTTTGCTATTGCCTTTAAAGCCCCGTCTTTTAGAAAATTTAGAGGAACTTGATAGATTGATTCGGAATCCATAACCTCAATCACCGAATCCGGCTCTACGTCGCAGAACATGGCGATTTTTTTTCTAATCTCTTTTGGTATAGGTCTTTCGGTTCTGCACATTAGCATTTGAGGATTAATACCTATACGTCTGAGCTCCTGAACCGAGTGTTGCGTAGGTTTTGTTTTTAGCTCATCGGCCGCTCTAACGTAGATTATCGGGGTTACGTGGATATTCATTACATCGTTTTTGAGCTCGTGTTTTAGCTGTCTTACCGCTTCCATAAAAGGCTGTCCCTCTATGTCGCCGATAGTTCCGCCTACCTCTACGATTAGGACATCCCTATTTTTTGCGACCGCTTTTATCCGTTTTTTGATCTCGTCAACTATATGAGGGACGACCTGTATTGTCTTGCCGAGATATTCACCTTTACGCTCCCGCTCAATTACCGTTTTGTATATTTGTCCGGCGGTAAAGTTATTTTTTTTAGAGATGTTCTCATCCAAAAACCTCTCATAATGCCCGATATCAAGGTCGGTTTCACCGCCGTCGAACGTGACAAAAACCTCTCCGTGCTCCAGAGGGCTCATCGTCCCCGGATCGACGTTTAGGTATGGATCCATTTTGAGTATGGTTACGTCAAGACCGCAATGTTTTAGGAGCGTTCCGACGCTTGCGGAGCTAATCCCTTTGCCCAGAGACGACAACACGCCGCCTGTTACGAATATAAATTTTGTGCTCTTTGTCATAGTGGGAGTCCAGTCGCTTTTTTGTTTTATCTGGAATTTTACAAAATATTGCTAAAATACGCCCTTACGTTGTCGTTTCGGGTTTTGCCCGAAAAAAACTGACCGGAAAGGACGGTGTTTTTTATTTGCCGGGACTAATACTTAGAGAAAATGAAGGCTTCGAAGAAGCGTACAGAAAATTCAAAAAGCAATGCGATAGAAACCTTATCGTAACTGAATCAAAAGCTAGAAAATATTTTGAGACTAACGTCGAAAAAAAGAAAAAAGAGAAAATAGCTGCGAGAAAGAAAATTCTGAAAAAACTTTATATGATGAGAAGATACGAGTCAAGACTCTAATTTTAAATCATTCTTACGGCGCACTCTGTTGCGCCGTCTTCTTACATAAAAATTAATTCTCAAATTTTGAGCAAAGCCCAAAATTAGGTCTTCAGCGTGAGGGCTCTCGCAACTAGTTGCTCTAAAAAGATGATTTAATTCTCGAATTTTGAGCAAAGCCCATTCGGCAGACCACTCACGCCGCTACCGCTTTTAGAACATTAATGTGCTTGTTTTTGATATAATTGACCCTCTTTATAATTGCCTATAGGGGTTGCATGCAAAAAATATTAGTCATAGCCGGTGGAGCGGTATCACATCGGTTTGTCGAGCGGCTAAAGTCGGCCAATACCGATAAATCACATATAGAGATTGTATGCGCCGACGGTTACCGTGTGGAAAACCCCCCTGGCAATTGGATAATTCATAAATTTGACCCGACAAGCGAAATAAAGCTAAAAAAACTCAAACTCCAAGAGGCAGGAGTCGTATTCGTAGCCCTCCAAAATCCGGAAGAGGCAAAAACCGTCATAACTTTTTTGAGGGGTGAAAACAGCAGCGCATCTGTCATTGCTCTTGATATGGACGGGATAGACGGCAGTTTTATCGAAAAATATAAAATCAAAGTAGTTTCTGCAAAAAATATCTTATCAAATATGCTGATGTCATTTTTGCCCGACACCCCGCTTATAGCACAAAATATCGGCAAAGGGAGAGGGGAGATAATGGAGGTGATGGTTCCCTATGGAAGCAAATACGTCCTCCGTCACGTCTCCCAGATAGAGCAGAAAAACTGGAAAATAGCGGCGATATACAGAAACGAACAGTTGATTTTGCCAAAACAATCGACCGTGATTAAGGCTCAGGATGAACTGATACTAGTCGGGCAACCGGCAATTCTAAAAGACGTATATAAGGCTATAAAAAGTGAAATAGGGCAGTTTCCGCAACCGTTCGGGGCAAACCTATACCTGTTTTTGGATCTCTCCAAAATCACAAAGACAAAACTCTCTACGGTCGCAAAAGATGCAATAGGAATATACAAAGGGACAAGCGCCAAAAAACTGTTTATAAAAGCGGTAAACCCGTCCTCATACGAGCATATAAAAATTTTGAGGGAGATAAAAGCCGACGGGGTGATTGTTGAGTTTGACTTTCGCCCCAAAGAGAATCCGGATGTCCTAAAAGCCGATGTCAAAAAGTATAATATCGGCCTTATTATGTTTGATCGTGGGTGTTTTGACCATGAGATTAAAAAGGCAGCCTTGGAGCTTCAAAAACCGGTTTTGAAGTTTGGCAAAAGAGGTTTTTTTGATGATTCGTATAGCGCCGTCGTAGCTTTCGGTCTTGAGGCGGAGAAGATATCGTACGTCTTTTTTGATCTATCAATCCAATTAAACCTTGATATGAAGCTCTTTGACTACGATCCAGAGGAGAATCACAAGACGGAAGTGGTAGAGCATTACGCTTCGCTTTCCGGTATCTACTCCAAAAAATTGGCAGTTGCGGCCGATAAAAAAAACTTCCTGAGAGAGGCTTCAAGTCTAGGCAACTTCATCCAATTCCTCCCTTTTAACGAGGATTTTCTAAAATTTGGTATCGGTGATTTTTTTAAACCGTCAAACTCAAATCTGTTTTTGCTTTTAAAAGACAATCATCAACTTTTTATCCCTACAAGCGACTAAGGAAACAACGTGAATATAAGAGTAAATCTGCAAAAAAATATCGATGACAGCTACAACGTAAATATCGGGGCTTTGGAGCCGCAGAGATTTAAAAAGGCGATGATAGTCTCCAATCCGACCGTTTTAGGGCTTCACTATGGATATCTATCTGAGAAAATATCGGCCGAAGAGCTATATATCACTACGATACCGGACGGGGAGGAGCATAAGAGTCTTTCGACGGTCGAATATATACTTGACAGGATGTTTGAACATAGATTCGATAGAAACTCCGTCCTTGTGGCATTTGGCGGCGGCGTCATAGGGGATATGACCGGATTTACCGCCTCCATTTTTGAGAGAGGGTGTGATTTTGTACAGATTCCGACTACGCTTCTTAGCGCCGTAGATGCGAGCGTCGGAGGGAAGACGGGGGTAAACAATAGATTCGGCAAAAACCTTGTCGGAAGCTTTCACCAGCCAAAATCGGTCTCAATCGACCCGTGCTTTTTTAAGACCCTAAAACCACGTGAATTTGCGGCAGGTGTCGCCGAGGTCGTCAAGATGGCGGTGATGTTTGACGGGGAGTTTTTTGGATTTTTGGAGGAAAACGATATCAGGGCAGATGAGCTGTCGCTACTAAAAGCGGTTCATAGGAGCGTGGAGCTAAAAGCTATGGTGGTCGGGCAGGATGAAAAAGAGCACGGTATCAGGGCGGTACTAAACTATGGACATACTTTTGCCCATGTCATAGAGAGCGAAACAGGATACAAAAAATACCTTCACGGGGAAGCGGTAGCGATAGGGATGTGTATGGCAAATGAGTTGGCGTGCAGACTCGGACTTATGGATGAGAATGAAAAAGAGAGGGTAAAAGCGTTACTCCAAAAATACTCTCTCCCGACCGATTACAAAATATCGGATATAAACGGTTTTTACGACAAGTTCTTTTTTGACAAAAAAACGAAAGGGGGGAAACTGACGTTCATCCTCCCGTCCGGTATCGGCGGACATCAAATCGCTTCCAATACCGATGAAGCAATAGTAAAAGAGGGGCTAAATGCGTTTTTGGGCTAAAACGTTAGCGGCTCTTTTTGTTGCCGCAGTTTGTCTATATGGGGCAAAAGAGTCTGCTGTAGAGGCAACCCAAAAAGGTGAGTTGGAAGCAAATATCACGTTTATTGTCTCAAAGATGGCTAGCCTTGAGGAGTCCGGCTCAAAAAATATCTGGAAAAAAAAGTTTGATGACTACAAAACCTACAAAAGCCTCCAAAACGAGCTATCGGAGATAAGAGAGAGAAAATCATATATCAGACACACCAGAGGCGATGAGGGTGACGACAAGATAGCGGAGCTGACCAAAAAAGAGGACGGGCTCAAAAAAAAGGCGCTTATTTTGGGGGATTTCAAAAAGTCGATATTCGGTGATTTGACAAAGGTAGAGGATCCCGGTATTCCTCCAAAAGTGGATAGCCCGATCGGTATTTTTCAGGCTTTTTCGTTTATCAAAGAGCTAACCGTAAAAAAAGAGGAGTACGAGACAAAGCTATCCGAACTAGACAAACTAGTTGAGACGACGACTCAAAAAAACAAACTAAGCGCAGCCTTGGAGGACTCATACGAAAAACTGAAAGACTCCAACAAAACCGCCATACTGGCTGAGCTAAGACACAAAAATGACGAAGACAAGGTATCGCTAAGGGAGCTAAAAGCCGAGAGGGATGCGTTTGCGGGGGCGGCTGAGGCTTATAAAGCAAAAAGCTCGGAGACGATCCAAAAGCTACAGATAGACATCAAATATCAGCTTGTCAAGCTCCTAAATATTGCCATTACGATTACGGTCATTATCGCCGTATCGGCACTTGTTAGATGGATGATCAAAAAATATTCGGCAGACCATCATGAGAGGGCGTATCTGCTTGGCAAGAGCGTTAATATCGTAACGGTTATACTGATTTTGCTTACCCTTTTGTTTTCTTATATAAACAATGTCGGCTATGTTATCACGATTCTCGGATTTGCCTCTGCCGGTATCGCAATCGCCATGAAAGACTGGTTTATGAGTGTGCTAGGTTGGATGACCATTATCATCGGCGGCTCTATAAAAGTCGGCGACAGGGTAAAGATCTCTTCAAAAGAGGGGGTAGAGATATTGGGCGATATCATAGATATCTCCATCCTTACAATCACCCTATATGAAGAGGTTTCACTGATTAGTTACGAAAAAAATAAGCGTGCCGGACGGATAGTATTTGTCCCGAATAACTATATATTTACCCATATATTTCTAAACTACTCCCACTCCGGACTCACAACCGTATGGGATAACGTAAATATTCCGGTTACGTTTGATTCCGATTTGGATGCGGCATTATCGAAGGCATATGAGATAGCTTCCAAAAACACAAGGACTTTTTCAAAGTTGACAGATAGGGCAATAAAAAGGATGAGGACGAAATATAGCATAGGGGACGTGCCGACAGAACCTAGGGTGTTTAGTATGATGGAGTCCAACGGTGTAGTTATATCGATATGGTATCCTGCACATTCATTTGCAATTTTAAAGACTAAAAGCCAGATGACAAAAGAGCTTGTGGAGGCGTTTAGGGTACTTGAAGGGGTAAAAATAGCGTACCCTACAAATACCGTGGTGTTGCAAGGGGAGAGATGTGATTAGGGAGTTTTTGGAGCGGCATAGAAAACCGCTGGGGGCTATACTGGTATCGTCTGCCGTGTTGTTTGTCGTGGGGCTTTATGTAGCCTTCAAAGATGCTTCGGTGATGATAGGGAGCGATAGGCTCTCGACTTTGGTGGCTGAACATAAAATCCAAAAAGCGGTTATCTCCTCAAAATATATCAGGGTATACACCGAGACCGATGTTTTTGAGGTTGCCAGAAACGACAAAAATGAAGAGATCCTCCTAAAGGCCGTCCCTATAGAGCATAGCTTCGAGTTTGTTCCGTTTTTGCTTTTCTCTACCGTTTCGTTGTTTGTATTCGGGCTGATTTGGAAGTATACGGCCGGATACCTGAACAAAAAACGCTCCTATGGTGTCATCAAGGCTACAAATAGGCAGGAGGGGCGACAACCGGACAACCCAAACGAGATTTTTGAGATAAAAAGTCCGATCAAGTTTCAAAACCTTGCCGGAGTTGATGAGGCAAAGGCCGAGCTTGTAGAGGTTGTTGAGTTTATGAAAAACCCTAAGCTCTTTAAGTCAAAAAACATTCACATGCCAAGAGGTCTGTTGCTGGTGGGGCCTCCAGGGGTAGGAAAGACCCTTTTGGCCAGAGCGGTTGCAGGCGAAGCCGGGGTTCCGTTTTTTTACAAAAGCGCCGCCACGTTTGTAGAGCTGTACGTCGGTGTAGGGGCAAAACGGGTGAGTGAACTTTTTGCGGCCGCAAAGAAAAAAGCCCCCTCAATTATTTTTATAGATGAGATAGATGCTATAGGAAAGCGTGGGGCTACGGGGAGTTCGGCAGAGAGAGAGTCAACGCTAAATCAGCTTCTTGTAGAGATGGACGGTTTTGAGGGGAGTAGCGGTGTTATCGTCATAGCGGCGACAAACAGGATAGAGTCTCTTGATGAGGCCCTATTGCGTCCTGGTCGTTTTGACAGGAGGGTGTTTGTCGATTTACCCGATGCAAAGGGGAGGGAGGAGATTCTAAAAATCTACCTCAAAAATAAGCATACATCGTGCGATATATCGCAACTAGCCAGACATACGGCCGGATTTTCGGGCGCAGCTTTGGCCTCTCTGGTAAACGAAGCGGCTATTAATGCCCTCAGAAGCGGCTCCGATAGTGTCAGGGATGCCGATTTTGAGGCGGTAAGAAACAAAATACTATACGGTTCAAAAAGGGTTCGCCTTCTAAGTGATAGAGAGCTTGAGATTATGGGGATTTATCAGGCCGGAAAGCTGTTTTTTGCAACACAAAACAGTATCAAGATCACGTTTGCTTCAAAAAGCGAAATCAGGATAGACGGGGGTGATACCGACTTTAAGAGCTATAATGAGATTTTGAATCTAGTGATGTTTTATCTATCCGGCAGAGCGGCTACAAAGCTTGTATTTGGAGAGGTTTTTTATCAAAGCAGGGAAGATCTGGAAGAGGCGAAAAATATCACAAAAAATATCCTCCTAAAAATAACGGCCAAGCCGCTAGAGATTCAAAAAATCATAGAGGAGTCAGAGGCTAGACTGGATAGTTACTTTGCCGACAAAAAAGGCGAACTAATCAAACTATCCAAGGTTTTATCGGAGGATTTGCATATTAACTATTCCGATATCGGTAACAAATAGTGTTTTTTAGCGGATTTGCCCTTTGCGGCGAGGAGTCGTTGTTTAAAGATTATTACGATGACGGCGATAGTGTTTGCGGCTTTAGCTACGGGGCTCAAAAAGCTTTTTTGTACGCAAAAAACAACAGCTTCGTAAAGAGGCTAATCCTCCTTTCCCCTGCTTTTTATGCCCAAAAAACAGAGGAGTTCAAAGAGGCGCAGATGGCTGCCTATACCCAAAATCCGGCACTCTACAGATTGAAACTCCTAAAAAAAAGCGGGTTAAATCCGGACGAGATAGACTCTTTTAAAAGCGATTCGACGATTGAGGAGCTACGGGAGCTTTTGTATTTTGAATGGAGCGAAGAGGATGTAAAATCCATGCTAGAGCGAGGGGTGCAGATAGATGTCTATATCGGCGGGGAAGACGGTGTTGTGGAGCCTGAGCCCTCTTTTGGGTTTTTCGGACGCTCTGGAGCCAAAACGGTTTGGTTGGAAAATAAAAATCATATTTTGAGGTAACTAATGGAAATAAAAATAGGGATTATCACCGCTTCCGACAGGGCTAGTGCGGGGGTCTATGAGGATTTATCCGGTAAAGCGATTATAGATACGATGAACGAGTATATCAAAGGCGAATGGATACGGGAGTACAGATTGATTCCGGATGAACAAGAGGCCATAGAGCGGACAATGATAGAGCTGTGCGATGAGGCAGGGTGTTCACTCGTAGTTACGACCGGCGGGACGGGGCCTGCAAAAAGAGACGTTACGCCGGAGGCTACAGAGGCTGTGTGCCAAAAGATGATGCCCGGTTTTGGGGAGTTGATGAGACAGGTATCGCTAAAATACGTTCCGACCGCCATACTATCAAGACAAACCGCCGGAATCAGGGGTAATACACTAATAGTAAACCTCCCCGGCAAACCAAAATCGATAAGAGAGTGTCTGGATGCCGTATTTCCGGCAATTCCGTACTGTATAGATCTGATAGGCGGAGCATATATCGAAACAAATGAAGAGGTCATCAAAGCGTTTAGACCGAAGTCTTAGTTTTTAACTAAATAACTTTTTAGTAACTACGATTTTGGTATCATAAAAATAAAAACAAGGCAAAAATGTTCACGGGACTGATAAGAGAATTTGCGAATGTCAAGAGCTTTAGCGGTGAGAAACTGACGCTAAAATCGAGCTATAAACCAAAAATAGGGGATAGTATTGCCGTAAACGGCGCATGCCTGACGGTGACCGAGGTGGCGTGGGGCGGCTTTAGCGTGGAGCTGTCGCATGAGAGCCAAAAGATACTTGCCACCGAAAATCTCCGGGGGAAGGTGCATATGGAGCCTGCGATGCAGATGGGCGACAGGTTTGAGGGGCATATAGTTCAAGGTCATATAGATTGCGTGGGTGAGATTGTGAGGATAGACAGGAGCTCAAAAGCCTATGATTACTATATCAAAGTCCCCGAAAAATATATCCGCCTTATCCCGCCAAAAGGTTCCGTCGCCGTTGATGGAATCAGCCTTACCGTAAACGAGAGCTTAGAGGATTCGTTTCGGCTGACGATAATCCCGCATACCCTTCAGACAACTCTGTTTGGGGATTACAAGGTGGGGAGACGGGTAAACATTGAGACCGACGTATTGGCTAGATATATAGCCCATATATTTGCCCCAAAAAAATCCCTCACATGGGATGAGGTAGAAAAGATACAGGCTCTATACTGATGCTAACCCCAAAGGCTGTTGCTCTAAAGTACGATAAAGAGAGCGAAAAGGTTCCGAGCGTGATCGCAAAAGGGAAAGGGGTGATAGCCGAAAAAATAATCCAAAAAGCCTCAGAGTTTGGGGTTCCCCTCTTCAAAAACGAGCTTTTGGCCGATTCGCTACTTGACGTGGAGTTGGATAGAGAGATTCCGCCCCAGCTATATAGGGCGGTTGTTGAGGTATTTATCTGGCTTGCAAAAAACGAAGATAAAGCCAAAAATAAAAAATTCGGTTGAGTTAGACTAGGATATGTCCGACGAATTTGCTCATATTGTTTAGGATTTTACCACCTTTTCTAAAGCCTAGTCCGGCTCCCTCATACGCGAAAAACACCCCTGCCTGATACGATGCCCCGCTACTATCCGTAGGGAGCTCTACATACTCTTGAAAGACGCTTTTTGAGTTTTCGTATCCGCCGTCGTTTTCGGCTATTACCGAACCGTCTGTGGCAAATATTTTGACGTTTTCCCCCTCTCTGGAGAAGCATTTTTTCTCTACAAAGCTTTTGTTTTGAAGCGGGGCAAACGATGCATCAAGTAGATACGGGCTATCCGGAAATAGCTCTTTTAGGATTTTTAGCATCCCTTTTGAGTGAAACATCGCTGCATACGGAGGGTTCAAAAAGATGCTTTTTTGGTTTCTTACCATTGCGGTCAAATCGTCCAAAAGTGCCGATTCGCCGATAGCTATATCCTCCCACGGGTAGAGTTTAAACCAAAATTCGTAAGGCTCTTTGTCTTCGTCAAAAACACCGTAATCTCTGTCAAATCCAACCTCGTCCATATATGTAAATCCGGTTGTCCATCCGGCTTCATGGGCGACTTGTTGCAAAAACTTGACAGTGTTCTCCTCCTCTTTGGTCCCTCTAACCGATGAAAACAGCATCCTCCATCCGTCGTAAATCTCTCCGAACCTCTCCGGATCCTCCTCTAGCGTTACAACTCTTTTAAAGTTTGCTTTTAGCGCTTCGTACAGGTTGTTAAATTGCATAGATTCATCCAGATTATTGTGTCTGGCTAGCGCCCATTGGATGATTGCCGTCTCAAACACGGCTGTCGGGGTGTCGGCGTTAAATTCGAGCAGTTTTATAGGTTTGCCGTCCACCCCTCCGGCAAAATCGAATCTGCCGTATAGGTGCCAATGAACATCCGACTCCCACGACATTTTGATGATTTCGCCAAGGTTAAAAGGGATTCCGATCTCGTGAAATAGATTGTTTTTGATGACGTATTCACCGGCCTCTACGTACATATCGTAGATTTCGTTTGCGGCGTTATAGTAGGCCTCAGCCTCCGCCTCGCTCACCTCTATCATAGAGTCTGCGATATAGTCGGTGTTGTCTAGGTCGGTATGCCAGTAAAATCCTATCTCCTCCAATGCCTCTTTTGGTAGCGGGGTTACTTTTCTTAGATTTATCACCGTTTAACCTCCAAAACTTTTTGAGCCGCCGGAACTCGGCGAACTGGAACTTGACGGAGAGCTAGGGCCGCCGCTAGGGGTTGCCGGAGCTTTTGCCGGAGTTTGCTGGAAATACCCGCTTTGCGGTTTTGGGGCGGCAGAACCCGCGGGAGTCGCCGCTCCTGAAGTTGGTTTATTGATGGGTTGGCTCATCTGTGTCGGGGTATTCATCCGTTGATTTGCCTGAAAGTTCGGATTGTTAAAGAGTTTGTTTGCGATGTATCCGCCGATTAGTGCCCCTGCTGCCGAGGCCAATATTGTCTCCCCTAAGCTCATGCCGCCGCCGTGCATCTGTGCGGAGTTTTCCTTTGTTAGGTTTGAAGTGTTATTTTCAACCTTTTTGGCCTCAGCCTCGGCGAGTTTTTTTAGCTCCTCCTCGCTTAGCAGTCTCTCCGTACCGTTTATCTCTTTTAGGATTGCACGGCTAGGGCCGTTTGCCGGATATTGCTCTACGACTTTGTATTTATCTTTTGCAACCTCTTGGATAACGAGGAATTGCCCCTGCGCTTTTGAGGCCTCCGATACGCTCTGGCCGCTCTGTTTTGCCTCTTCCTGCGGTTTTTCGCCGCATCCGCTAATGGCTAGTGCTGCCAAAACAGCTACGGAACCGAAAGCCGAAACCTGTGAAATTTTTTTGATATAGTGTTTCATATATTCTCTCCATACTTTTGATGACGGTTTGGGAAAAATTTTGTCGATTATATCAAACTGCCGCTTCTTGACATTTCATCACTCTCGTGGTATCTTCCGTCATAAAAAATTTGGAGGTATCAGAAATGAATTGTCCCGTATGCGTGAGTGAGAGATTGGTTATTTCCGAGAGAAGCGGGATTGAGATTGATTATTGCCCAAAGTGCAGAGGGGTATGGTTAGACAGGGGTGAGCTTGACAAAATTATTGAGAGAGCCGAAAAAAACTACGCCCCGAGACATGAATACAAAGAGAGCTCCCCGTACAACAGGGAAAAGCCGAAAGAGAATTATAACTACAACGACGGACACCACCATAATCACAAACATCACAAAAAAGAGTCGTTTTGGAGCGATTTGTTTGACTAGGGGTTAGATCAAAAAACCCCTTTATAGATAAAAATAAGCCCCATAAACAAAACGGAGCTGACGAGTATATTTGCCGTCACCGTATACGGTTTGCAGTCGTATAGCGATGCCAGATTGACATTGTTTACGGCTAGCGGCATACATACTTGTAAAAAAACTAGGGTTTTTATCATAGGCTCCAAATCGGTCATTGAGAGAGCTAAAAATGCAAAGGCGGGGACGGCTAAAAATTTGTACCCCATCCCCCAACCGACAAGCTTCATATCAGGTTTAAATCTCGTGAGGCCACCCAAAAATACCCCGAATATAATGAGCTGAATCGTCATTGACGTATACGCCCCCATCTCTATCGTCTGGTTAAAGGCATCGGGGATTTTGATATTTAGATAGTTCATGGTTATTGCTATGGCGGATGACCAGATTACAGGCATTGAGAGGATATTTTTGACGGCTTTTTTGGCGGTGTAGTTCCCCATTGAATACAAAAACACCCCGATAACATAGAGGACAAAGATATTTGCAAGATTGATTAGGACGGCGTAGAGGGCAATCCCTTTTCCGAACATTGCGAGCAGTATCGGGATCCCCAGATTTCCGGTGTTTCCTATTACCCCGCCGGCCGTTACGATTACGGCATCTTTTTTCTCTTTAAATACTTTGCTGAATATAAAAAATCCGAACAATGCACTAAAAAGAGAGATTCCAAAATACATAGCCGGGGCAGAGACGGCGGTAAAATCTATTTTTGCCCCCAAAATCCCCCAAAAAGAGAGGATGGGTTGCAAAAAATAGACCGACAAAAGGACAAGGGTTCGTTCGTGTATCTCCTCAAAAACCCTCTTTGCCGCAAAACCCAAAAATACGAAAAAATATACGCCGATTATCGATAAAAAGATACTCATCGGAGTTTTTTAGGCTTTTTACCCAGTTTTATTATCGTCGATGGTTTGGATTCGTAAAATTTTATATTATCGACTACCGTATCGGCCGCATTTTTTGCAAAACTCTCATCATAGTGTCCACCGGATTCGTTGGCGCTAGTCGAATACATCCATCCGAAAGGCTTTAAAAACTCTTTGTATGAACCTTGATGGACAACCCTGACGGCTATATTTTTATGAGGGTAAACGAATGTTGTTTTGGAGGATCTACGGACTAGTTTTTTTGCTTTTTTCGGAACTCTAGTTATCTTTTTTAGCTCACCGAGTCCGGCGCATGTTATGATAAAAGGTTTAGACGGCTCTCTTTTTTTGGCTTTTGCTAGAGCTTCTTTGTTTTGGGAGACGAGACCGACGGTTGTGTCGGTCTGTACGAGATATATATCGGTCGGGTCCATTTAGCCTAAATAGTCTTGAATCGCTTTTACGTCAAGCTCCCCTTTTTGTAGCCCCTTTGCCGCCTCTATAGCAGCGTTTGCCGCCGCTACGGTTGTTATGTACGGAACGTTAAATCTAACGGCAGACTGCCTGATTTTTGTCGTGTCGTCTTTTACCGACCGGTTGTCGGAGGTGTTTATCACCATCGAAATCTCACCGTTTTTGAGGTGGTCTTCGATGTTTGGTCTCCCCTCAGATATTTTTAGGACGCTTTCGCACTCTATCCCCGCTTCGTTGATTGCTTTTGCCGTTCCGGTCGTGGCGATAATCCCAAACCCTAAAGCGCTATACTCTTTTGCAAGAGTTATGGCGTGCACCTTATCGGCTTGTGATAGCGATATAAACAGTTTCCCACCCTTTGGAAGTCTGTTTCCGGCTGCCGCTTGACTTTTTGCAAATGAGATCCCAAAGTCGCACGAAATACCCATAACCTCACCGGTAGACTTCATCTCAGGCCCTAGGCTGACATCCGATCCGGCAAGCTTGTTAAACGGAAATACAGCCTCTTTGACGGCTATATGCCCTTTTAGGCGAGGAAGTAAGATCCCATCCTCTTCGTAGATGACTTCGTGTTTATCGTAAAAGCTTAGAGCCTCTCTGAGATTACCCTGCCACATTACCCTTGTGGCTACTTTTGCCATCGGCACTCCGGTGGCTTTTGAGACAAATGGAACCGTCCGGCTAGCCCTAGGATTCACCTCTATTAGATAAAGCTTCTCTTCAAAAATCGCAAACTGGATATTGACAAGCCCTTTTACTCCGAGACTCATCGCTATTTTGGCGGTTGTAGCTCGAACCTCTTTTATCATCTCGTCCGACAAAGACACCGGAGGGAGGGAACAAGCCGAGTCGCCGGAGTGGATCCCCGCCTCTTCGATATGCTGCATAATTCCACCCACATATACGTCCACGCCGTCACATATAGCATCCGCATCCAACTCTATGGCGCCGTCTAGGAATTTGTCAATAAGTACCGGAGAGTTATGGCTGACGGATATAGCCTCAGCCATATAAGATCTTAGCTCCTCTTCGCTATCCACTGTTCTCATAGCTCTACCGCCGAGAACGAAAGATGGACGGACTAGTACCGGATACCCTATCTCGTTTGCGTATTTTGCCGCCTCATCGATGCTTACGGCAGTAGCGTTTTTCGGTTGCAAAAGCCCTATTCTGTCGGCAAATTCGCTAAATAGCTTTCTGTCTTCGGCAACATCAATCGTCTCTGCCGAGGTTCCGATTATTTGTCCGCCGTAGGCCGATATTTTTTTAGAGAGTTTGAGCGGTGTCTGTCCGCCGAAATGGACGATAATACCGTCCGGAGACTCTTTGTCTATTATGGAGCTTACCCTCTCAAAGTCTATCGGTTCAAAAAACAAAATATCGCTTGTGTCGTAGTCTGTCGATACGGTCTCCGGATTGCAGTTTAGCATGATGGAGCGAACCCCCATATCTTTTAAGGCAAAAGCGGCATGAACACAACAGTAGTCAAACTCTATCCCTTGTCCTATCCTGTTTGGCCCGCCTCCTATGATCATAACTTTTTTATCGTTTTTAAACAGTGTTTCGTTTTTTGCATACGGATTTTTTTCGTATGTGGAGTATAGGTACGGCGTTAACGCTCTAAATTCGGCGGCACATGTATCAACTTCGTTGTAGGTTAGCGTCACCCCTTTTCTGTTTCTGGCCTCTTTTACATCCCCTTCGGTTACTCCTGCCAGTTTTGCAAGCCTTTTATCGCTAAAGCCCATTGATTTTGCCTCAAAAAGGGCGGTTTTGTCGCTTAGCAGAGAGGTTGTGATTTTTTTCTCAAAGTCTATCACCTCTTTTATCTCACCTAAAAACCAAGGGTCTATTTTTGAAAGGGCAAATATATCTTCGATACTAAGCCCCCTTCTAAAACCTTCCGCAACATATAGGAGTCTGTCGGCATTCGGACGTCTAATCTCTTTTTTGATTAGCTCAGTCTCTCCGGACATCTCGTCAAAGCCGGTTAGTCCGGTCTCAAGAGAGCAGAGCGCTTTTTGGATGGACTCCTTGAAAGTCGTCCCTATAGCCATAGCCTCACCGACTGATTTCATAGAGGTTGTGAGGGTGCTGTCTGCCCCAGGGAATTTTTCAAATGTAAATCTAGGGAGTTTGGTTACGATATAGTCGATTGTCGGCTCAAACGATGCAGCCGTTCCGGTGATGTCGTTTTCGATCTCATCCAGCGTAAATCCTACGGCCAGAAGCGTTGCTACTTTTGCTATCGGATATCCTGTTGCTTTTGAGGCAAGTGCGGAGCTACGGGAGACCCTAGGGTTCATCTCGATAACCGTCATCCTCCCCGTTTTCGGGTTTATCGCAAACTGGACGTTTGATCCGCCGGTATCTACGCCGATTTCACGCAAAATCGCAAACGACGCATCTCTCATCCTTTGATACTCTTTGTCGGTTAGGGTGAGGGCGGGGGCTATGGTGATGGAATCCCCGGTATGGACACCCATAGGATCCAGATTTTCTATTGAGCAGACGATAATGCAGTTGTCGGCATTATCTCTGATAACCTCCATCTCGTACTCTTTCCACCCCAGAAGGCTCTCTTCGATTAGGATCTCACCTATAGGGCTGGCTTCAATCCCTTTTGCCGATATATCTTTAAACTCGTCGATGTTGTACGCAACGCCGGAACCGCCCCCTGCAAGGGTAAATGAGGCTCTGATAATCAGCGGGAATCCCATCTCTTTGGCCGCTTCCATAGCCTCTTCGACTGTGTAGGCGTATTTGCTTTTCGGGATATCCATCCCGATTTTTATCATCGCCTCTTTAAATGCCTGCCTATCTTCCCCTTTTTTGATAGCCTCAGGGTTTGCCCCTAAAAATTTAATCCCCTCAAGCATCCCTTTTTCGTGCATTTTCATAGCGATATTAAGGGCTGTTTGTCCACCCATCGTAGGCAAGACGGCATCTACCCCCTCTTTTGCTATGATCTTTGCGACTACCTCTTCCGTGATCGGCTCTATATAGGTTTTGTCGGCAAACTCCGGGTCTGTCATGATGGTTGCGGGGTTTGAGTTGATGAGAACTACTCTGTATCCTAGCTCTTTTAGGGTTTTTGCAGCCTGTGCTCCGGAATAGTCGAATTCACAAGCCTGACCGATAACTATAGGGCCGGAGCCGATTAGAAGGATTGTCTCTATGTCGGTTCTTTTTTTTGTTAGCTGTTTTCTCATCTTTATACCCCTTTGTGTTTTTGTTTATGTTATCCGTTTTTTATTTCGCTTTTTCGACTACGTAAAAATAATCCGGCGACAGAGAGTTGTAGTACCCCTCTACGAGAGCCTCCTTGTAAGCGTTATCGGAGCTTACACTTTTGATTTTGCCGACTTTGACACCCTCAAAAAAGATGTTGTCGAGACCGCTTGTAATCACCTCGTCCCCGGCTTTTATATCCATCCACGTAGGGATATATTTTACGATCAGTTTATCCTGATTTTTGCCGTATACAACTCCTGGGGCTTTGGCTCCCCCTATATATACGCCGTATGAGCATTTAGGGTCACCGTTCAAAAAGGCTTCGTACTTTTTCGTATCGTCTTCCATTGCTATACCGCAAGCGATCTGCTCGGTTTTGTTTTTGGATGGGTAAATAAGCCCGTATATTTTTGGAATATCCTGATTTTGCTCTTTTGTGCTAGGGTTAAAATCTATCCAGATTCTGTACAGATTCGGGAGGTTGGAGTATGACCTTACCCTTGCGTAACCTATTTTGGTAGAGCTGTTAAACTCAAAGCTTTTTAGTCCGGCGGCGTTTATTTTTTTCGCTACGTCCACAATCCCCGCTTTGTATGCGGTGAGCTCTTTTTGGAGGGCGATATTCTCTTTTTCAAGCCTCTCTACAGACTCGGCCTGAGAGAGATACTTGTCTATAAATAGCGAGGTTTCGCTCTGCAAGGAGAGATACGTATCTCGGATGAAAGAGGTTGCGGGTGTTATTTTGTTTTGTAGATATGTACCGGAAAAGTAGTAAATCGCAACAAATAGACCCCCGAAAATTCCTAATACGATCCAGTTTTTACTCATACGATATTTGCTGTAATAAATCCAACTCTTCAAGTACTACGGAAGTACCTCTGACAACTGCCAACAAAGGCTCGTCAGCTACAAATACCGGTAGTTTGACCGCTTCCGATATGTACTTATCAAGCCCTTTCAAAAGTGCACCCCCGCCGGTTAGGACTATACCGTTTTCGACTACGTCGCCCGCCAAATCCGGCGGCATAAGCTCAAGTACAAGTTTTACGGCATCCAAAATTACTTTTAGTGAGTCCTTTATCGCATCCCTCATCTCTTCGCTTGTAAATTCTATAGTAGTGAGAAGTCCGTTTATCTGATCCCTGCCTTTGATGGTCATTGAAAGAGGCAAATCAAGCTTTATTGCAGAACCGATCTGCATTTTAATATCTTCGGCTGTCCTCTCGCCGATTAGAAGGTTATATTTTTTTCTGACGTAATTTACTATGTCGTTATCCAGTTTATCTCCGGCTACCCTGATAGATTTGCTGATAACAAGACCGCCTAGAGAAGTAACCCCTATCTCCGTGGTACCGCCGCCTATATCGACCACGACGTTCCCTTGTGGTTCTTTTACGGGCAAGCCCACACCGATAGCCGCTGCCATAGGTTCGTCTACCAGATACACCTCTCTGGCTCCGGCCGACATTGCAGATTCTCTAACCGCTTTCCTCTCGACTTGCGTAAGACCGTAAGGGACGCATATCACGATTCGAGGTCTGATAAACGCCTGTCTGTTGTGGACTTTTTCTATAAAGTACCTAATCATCTTTTCGGTGATATCGAAATCGGCGATAACCCCGTCTCTCATAGGTCTAATAGCAGTGATGTTTCCCGGTGTCTTACCGATCATATCTTTTGCCTCTTGGCCTACGGCGAGGATTTTTTGTTTGCCGTATCTATCCGACTGTACGGCGACGACTGAAGGCTCGTTGATTACGATACCTTTGCCTTTGATGCTAACTATAGTATTAGCCGTACCGAGGTCAATCGCCAAATCGTTTGAGAAAAAACCTATTAATTTATCTAAAAACATAACCCTTAGTATCCTTGCTGAAATTTTATGCTATGGCTTTTTTGCCCTTGCCGCCCTCTGTTTTTGAGAGCTTTACTTTGAGCGGTTTCGCCCCCTCGGTGATGCACTCTTTGTTTACTATAATCTCATAGCCCGATAGCTCCGGCAAATCATACATAGTATCGGTCATTATCCCCTCTATAATCGCCCTTAGCCCTCTGGCTCCCGTTTTTCGTTTGATGCTCTCGTCGCATATTGCCTCTATGGCATCATCCGTAAATGTTAGCTTGGCTCCGTCTATTGCAAACAGCTTTTGAAACTGTTTTAAGATGGAGTTTTTAGGCTCTTTGAAGACTTTTACGAGTTGTTCCAAATCAAGCTCTTTGAGGCTTGCAACTACGTGAAGTCTCCCGATTAGCTCCGGAATAAGGCCAAATTTTACGAGGTCGTCGGTCTCTGCCGCCTCAAATATGTTTTCGTCTTTTATGTCTGTTTTTTCTTTTTGCAAAAACCCCATAGCCGAGCCGGAGATTCTATTTTTGATTATCTCTCCGAGTCCGTCAAATGCCCCTCCGGCAATGAAGAGGATATTTGTCGTATCCATTTGGATAAAATCCTGATTCGGGTGTTTTCTGCCGCCTTTCGGTGGGATATTTACGCTACTCCCCTCTATAATTTTTAGCAGAGCCTGCTGCACTCCTTCGCCGGATACGTCTCTTGTGATTGAGCGATTTTCGCCTAGTCTGGCTATTTTGTCAACCTCGTCTATAAACACGATACCGTGTTCCGCTTTTTTAACGTCACCGTCGGCGGACTGAAGGAGCCTAACAAGGATATTTTCGACATCCTCGCCTACATATCCGGCCTCCGTCAGGCTCGTGGCATCCGTAATAGCTATCGGCACGTCCAGATATTTTGCAAGGGTTTGGGCAATTAGAGTTTTGCCGCTTCCGGTAGGCCCCAAAAGGAGGATATTCGATTTTTTTAGCTCCGTATCGTTGTCGTCGGCAGGGAGTCCTTTTAGAATCCTTTTGTAGTGATTGTAGACCGCCACGGCGATTATCTTTTTGGCTCTATCTTGACCTATTACGTAGCCGTCGAGTGCCTCTTTTATTTTTTTTGGGGCAACCTCCCCTTTGACGCTCTCCTCTTTACTTTGAGCCAGATCGCCCAAAATAATTTTGTGGGCACTAAGGACGCAGTTTTTGCAAATATATGCATCCTCTCCGGCCAAAAGCGGGTTTTGTTCTGTATCGGGCGAGCCGCAAAAGTTACATATTTTTTCAGTCATCTAAACTTATCGTATCCTGTTGATGGTATGGTATGCCCCTTTTGGTTTCGAGGCAAAATTTTGCAATGTTGGCCACATATACGTTTTCGCTCTTTGATAGTTCGGCCGCAATCTCTTTTAGCGGTTTACCTCTCAAAAATAGCTCTCTGTAGGCCCTTTTTAGCTCGTCTACGTCGCTTCTCTCAAGCTTTCTTCTGAGCCCCACGAGGTTTAGCCCTCTTAGTTTTGCCCTGTTCCCCTCTGCTAGACAGTAAGGGGGGATATCCTGACTGATTGCGCTGGCTCCGCCTAGCATCGCAAAATCGCCTACTTTTACAAACTGGTGAACGGGGGTCATCCCGCCGATTACCGCAAAGCTTCCTAACTCAACGTGCCCAGCGAGGGTTGCATTGTTTGCAAGTATGCAGTTGTCACCAATTTTGCAATCGTGGGCTATGTGGACATACGCCATAAAAAGAGAGTTTGAGCCTATGGATGTAAGTCCTCCGCCGCCGGGTGTCCCCGTGTTAAAAAAACAAAACTCACGTATCGTGTTGTTATCGCCGATAACAAGCTGAGTCTCCTCCCCTTTGTATTTTAGATCCTGCGGAGCAGAACCCAAAACGACGTTTGAGAAGATATTATTGTTTTTACCGATAGTTGTTTTGCCCGTAATCTGGGAGCCGTTTCCGACTTTTGTCCCTTCGCCTATTGTGACTTTTGAGCCGATGTAGGCGTATGCACCGATAAGAACACCGTCTGCTATGGTGGCTCCGTTTTCGATTATGGCGGTTGGATGAATCATTATTTGTCCACTATCATAGCTTTTAGTTCGGCTTCGGCTACGAGTTTATCGTCTACGTAGGCTTTGCCGTCCAAAACCCAGATATTACCTTTGTGTTTTAGTACGGATAGTTTGTATATGAGCTTATCCCCCGGAACTACGGGGCTTCTGAATTTGGCTTTGTCGATGCTCATAAAATAAACGACTTTATTGTCAAATTCGCTCTCGTCGGTAGAGCTTTTAAATGCCAAAACACCGCCCGCCTGAGCCATCCCTTCGATAATTAAAACACCCGGATAAATAGGGTGCCCCGGAAAATGGCCTTGAAATACGTGGTCTGAAATGGAGATGTTTTTGTAACCCTCGATAGACTCTCCGGCTACCATCGAATCTACTCTATCGACTAACAAAAACGGATACTTATGTGGGAGAATTCTGGATATTTCGTTGATATCAAACATTTGGCTGTATTACCTTGAAAAAATTAAGCAAATTGGGGGATTTTAGCAAAAATTAGCTTTTTTTAAGCTCTAAACCTCTAGGGACGAATACTCTGTTCTAAACCGGAGTTCGATTTTGTATGAGGCGGATTTGTCATACTCATCAACTATGAAAATCGGGGATAAATCAAACGGGTGAGAAGTAAGTAGACCCCTTAGCTTCATCTCCTCTTCAAATCTAAGAGGGGCAAAAATAAGCTCCTTTACGGATTCGTAGTTTTTGGATAGGGCTTTATTTAGTTTTGAGAGTCTGACAAGCCTTGTTCCGTCTTTGTTTAAATACAAAACGTCATCCTCTTCGGCTGTAGGCCTTGTGCCAAAGCTCTCTTTTTGTGAGGTAGAATAGAGTAGCGGATATGACGGCAATAAAATGTTGTTGGCATAAACGGCACCGGATAGGCAACGATAATCCAAAAATCTAGCCCTAAAAACCTCTTTGCTGTTTTGTGAATAATACCTTATCCTATCCTCGGCCGATGCGGGGAGCGGTCTCTTGGCTAGTTCCGATACCCCTTCGAATATAAATCCGCCGTTTTTAGATTTTTGGTTTATGAGGCCGTATGTGCATCCGCAGTAGTTTTGGCGGTAAAGTCCGGCGGTTTTGGCCGCTTGGTTTTGAGCCTCCATACCCCCTTTTGAGAGGTAGTCTACAAAAACAAAATCTACCCCGTATTTTCCGGAAATTTTTGAAAGGCTTGCTTGTAACTGCCCCTTGTCTTTTAGCGGGCTTTGGAGGAGGGTAGAGGTGAAGCTTTTTTCTTTGATTTCGGCCGCTTTTTTAGCGGAAGCTTCAAACCGTCCGTCAAAACATATCGCACATCTATCCCCTTTTTCTGGGCACGCTTCAAACCCTTTTACCGATTCAAACCACTTATCATCGTCGTACTCCCCCTCCAAAAGTTCTATATCCAGAGCAAAACAACTTTTTTGGACATCTAAAAGTCTGAGATCGTATTCGCTTTTTGGGTGAATATTCGGGTTGTAAAAAAATCCTATCAGCTTTTCGTTCGGATAATCGGCTTTAAGGCGGGTGAGAAAGTAGTGGCTATCGACAGAGCAACAAATGTGTATGAGCATATTTTAGAGTACGCAAAGTCCGGTAAAAAAACCAGCCGCAAAAAGCGGCAGATTATGCAAGATTGATCCATTTATCAAGGAGTCTAAATAGCAGTTCGTTGGCTCTTGGGATATGCTTTGCTCCGGCTCTGATCGTATCGGCGTTTTGGACAAACTGCGATTCGTGCTCCAGATAGCCGCCGTCTGCCTCTATTAAATCCTCCATGCTCTCCCTCGTCGTCTCAAAGTGAAACTGGGTTGCTATTACTTTGCCCCCTTTGGCAGAGAACATCTGGTTTTTGAAAGCGTCGTTTGAGGCCAAAAGCTCCGCTCCGGCAGGCAGGTCAAAAGTGTCGCCGTGCCAGTGAAATACGACGGCCTCATCGCCGAGTTCCTGCGTCAAAAGGTGTTTGGCAAAATTCACACCTCTCCATCCGGCCTCTCTTGTGCCGCTTGGATACACTCTTGCCCCTAGTACGTCGGCAATGAGTTGTGAGCCTAGGCATATTCCAAATACTTTGCCGCCACGATTGATATAGTTTTTTAGAGCCGCTTTTTCGGAAGATAAAAACGGTAGTCCGTCATATACGCTCATAGAACCGCCCAGAACCACCAGGGCATCCCGTGCGACAAACGGCTCGTCGTAATCTGCACGGATGATCTCTAGCATATGCCCACGCTCTTTTGCCCATTCCCCTATTGCCGAAGGCCCCTCAAAATCAACGTGCTGCCAGATGGAGATGGTCATATTACTCTGCGCTTATTGCGATACTGACGATTTTATCGTTTTGTTTGACGCTATCTAGGGTTTTCATACTCTCTGCATCGCTAGGGTCTATTTGACCGAATACCGTGTGCTGCTTGTCAAGGTGCGGGCACGGTACGAAGCAGATAAAAAACTGGCTGCCGCCCGTGTCTCTTCCGGCGTGAGCCATTGATAACGTCCCTTTTAGGTGTTTTGATGTGTTGTTCATGCACTCGCATTTGATAGCATATCCGGGGCCGCCCCTGCCGCTCCCCTCAGGACAACCGCCCTGTGCCATGAATCCGGCAATTACCCTGTGAAAGTTTAGCCCGTCGTAAAACCCTTTTTTTGCCAAATCCGCAAAGTTTGCTACCGCTATCGGAGCCTCTTCTTTGAGTAGTTTTATTTTCATAGCCCCTTTTTCTGTTGTCACGGTAGCATAATTGATGCCCTCAAGCGCCTCGGCGGATGTGTCAAATTCTTTTAGACTTTTTCCAAACATATTGTCTTTCCTTGCTTTTAAATTTTTTGGTAATTATAGGGGAGTAAAGCTGGAATTTATATTTATTATCTCAAACTACAAAGTAACCTGTTTGTAAAGATATTAACGATGAAACTTGAACTTAAAAAACCTGAAAATATAGCCGGAAATGTTTGGGGAGCCATAGCAGCCATGCTTGTCGCTCTCCCATCCGCTATAGCCTTTGGGGTTACCATCTACGGTCCTCTCGGGGGTCAATACATAGCATACGGAGCTCTTGCGGGTATACTTGGAGCCGTATTTATGGGGTTAATAGCTCCCGTATTTGGGGGTACAAATAGACTTATTAGCGCCCCTTGCGCCCCTGCGGCGGCAGTACTATCGGCATTTGTCATCGACTATATGTCAAAAGGCGGCGATACGACGGTAGCTGCAATGATGATAGCCATACTGGGTCTCATGACGGGGCTTTTGCAGGTCGGTTTTGGAGCTCTCAGACTCGGACAGCTCATTAAATATATGCCATATACCGTCGTCAGCGGCTATCTAAGCGGTGTCGGTCTATATATCATAGCAAGCCAAATGCCAAAATTTTTAGGTACGCCCAAGGGGACACACTTTTGGGAGTCTTTGGGACTTTATCACGTATGGCAATGGGAGGGCATAGCCGTCGGTATAGTAACGGCGCTCATAATGACATTTGCCGCAAAGGTGACAAAACTGATTCCTGCGGCCATCTTGGCACTTATGGGCGGAGTGGCAAGCTATTTTGTAATTTCATTTTTCAATCCAGCCCTCTTGTCAACGGCAAATAACCCGCTAGTCATCGGCCCTTTGGGCGGAGGAGGTTTTTTTGAGGCGCTAAGCCAAAAGGTAGAAGGGATAAAGCATTTCGAGATTTCAAATTTGGCGCTCCTTATCACTCCGGCTCTAACTTTGGCCGCCTTACTTTCCATTGATACCCTAAAAACATGCGTAGTGCTGGACGCCATAACAAGAAGCAGACACGACTCCAACAAGGAGCTCATCGGACAAGGGCTTGCCAACATAGGCTGCGCCTTTGGAGGTGGAGTGCCTGGAGCAGGTACGATGGGGGCGACTCTGGTCAATATCTCTAGCGGCGCGACGACTAGGCTATCTGGATTTTTGGAGGGGGTGTTGTCGCTTGTGGCATTCCTCGTCCTTGCACCGCTCATCTCGTGGGTACCTATCTCCGCTCTTGCCGCCATACTCATAGTTATCGGCGTCAAAATGATAGATACTCATAGTTTCTCGTTTTTGCGCTCCCGCTCCACGATACTAGACTTTGCCGTTATCGCCGCCGTGGTCACGACCGCCCTTACGGTGAGCCTCATTGCGGCATCGGGTGTCGGCGTGGCTCTTGCAATACTGCTGTTTATCAAAGAGCACATATCCACCTCGATAGTACGCCGCAAATCGCTCGGCAACGAAAGCTTCTCAAAACAGATAAGAACTGCGGAGGCTATGGATATTCTATCGAGCAAAGGCAATGCTGCAGTCATATACGAACTTCAAGGAAGCCTGTTTTTCGGCACGGCTAACCAGCTTCTGTCTACGCTGGAAATAGACATCAAAAGCAGAAAATTTATTACTCTTGATTTCAAGAAAGTTCAAGGCATCGACATAACCGCAATGCATGTGCTAGAGCAAATACGAGATATGATGGAAGAGAAGGATGGATACTTACTGTTTAGCAATATACCGCAAAAAATCCCTAGCGGACTTGATATGAAGAGGTATTTTGAAGAGCTTGGGATTGCAAACGGACATAAAAACGTCAAAATATTCGGCGAGCTAGACGACGCTATAGAATGGGTAGAAGATAGGATAATAGAGACCGAGCCATTATCTGCTAGCGAGCAAGAGACGATTTGTCTGCACGAATTCGAGATATTCAAGGATAAAAAAGAGGAGACGATAGCTCACCTAGAAGAGAGGATGCAAAAACTTGTATTCAAACACGGCGACAAGATATTTTCAGCGGGAGACACAGGGGATGAGATATTCCTAATCAGAAAAGGCGATGTCAGAATAGCGCTGCCGATATCTGATACACAAAGCTACCACATCAGCACCTTTGGGCAGGGCAATTTCTTCGGCGAAATGGCGTTTCTTGATGGAGCCGCCCGCTCCGCCAACGCCGTAGCCGAAGGCGATACCGAGCTTTATGCCCTCTCAAGAGCTGATTTTGACAAGTTTGCCGAAGAGCACAAAAAAATCTCTCTTGGATTTATGGAAGGTATCGCTAGCGTACTTGCGGGGAGGCTGAGGTTTACAAATGCGGAGCTAAGGGCGTGTGAGGCGTAGACGGTATTTTGGGGCTGTCTCGTTTCTTCTGCGGCTATTTTGCAGAGTTTAAAATGAGAGAGTCTATCTCAGACTCGTCTATGTTTTCAAAATCGCTTTTATCGTAGATGAAGAGCAGATAAAGTTCGTTGTCAATAAGTTTGAGGTATGAAATGAGCCGGTAGCCGCTACTCTTGCCACTCTTTTTATCTGAGTTTGCTATTCTTGCTTTAAATACATTATTGCCCAGATGTACACCTAGTTCGTCCAATGTCGAAATTTTCTCAAAAAACAAATCCACATCGACCTCAATATGAGCAAAACGCTTTTTTAGTTTCTTGATTGCCCTGTTGTATGTGTCGGCTTTGATTATCTGAAGATTGGAAGTCGGCATTTATGACTTTATTTGAATAATTTTGCCAGTTTTTGTAACTCTGCCGAGCTTGATATCTTCAAAAGATTTTTTTATATCGCTTTGTAACGCCTCTAATTTTTTTTGCTTGTCGTCTGCGGTGATTTTGAGCTTACTTTTTGGAAATAGCTCTACAAGTGTCATGAATTTTTGATATACAGACTCATCTAAGTTGATAGTTATGGTTCGCATTCTAAAAACCTCTGTTTTTGAGAAGATTATAACACAAAACTAAAATCATATTTTATAGCTATGGTTGCTACGATGGCAAGGAAATTTTTCATAGATTGAATTTCTTTTTAAATTCGTCATTTGATACGAAACTGTCGTTTTTGATAATATCCAACACCTCCGCCTTGTCTTTTGCGTCAAGGAGCAACTCCGCTTTTTGCTTCGTCTCGCAGTATTTTCGAGGACTATCCCCGTTTTTACAAATCATCTGTATCTTTTTTTGAGATTCTCAAACATCTCTTCGCCTATAGAATCGGGGACTATCTCATCCCACTCTGGGTTTTTATATGTTGATTGATCGACGACACTTCCTTCGGTTGAATAGTCCGCATAATTCAAAATCATCCCCCTATTGCTGCTCAAACTCCAGCGTTCTTTTTGAATAGAATACGAAAGATTGTCGTGTTTATATGAGTTATAAAAATTAAATTCTTTAGCCTTCTGAATATACTGCTCTCTGCCGTACGGCGTGTAGATCCAAGTAAACCACCCCGTCAAAATCTTCGTTTTTTTATCATACTTGGCTGTTTTCGTGTCAAAAAAAATCCCATAAGAGTCATTAGTTCCTACAAAATACCATCTGTTATCACGAAGATAGGAAACAGCTAGGCTTTTGTCTATCGGCAAATATTGCGGATCTATCTTTGGTTTTTCTGCTTGCAAAGTCGTAAAAAGTAGTGCCAGCCCCAATAAAAACTTAAATATTAGCTTCATTTTTACCTCCAAAAGTTACGCTATCAAAAATACCGTTGATATATGCAAGCTGTTCATATTCGCAAAAATCACTATTTACAAACAAACTTCCAGTCTCCAGATATGACCTTGCCCTACAGGCGCCTCCGCATAGAAGCTTTATTGGGCAAGTGCTACACCCCTCATTTGTCAAAGATGAAAAACTTGCCGCTTTTTTGAATACTTCTGAATTTAGAATGTCTTGTAAGCTGTCGTGCTTTATATTCCCGCCTCGTAGTTCGTCTTCAGCTAATAGTTGACAAGGAAATACATCCCCATTTTCTGAAATACTTATTTCTGCGTCAGCCATAGCACACTTGCTCATTCCATTACGCCTAAGGGTTTCCAGTAGCTCCCCTATTCGACCAATCGGCTTGAAACCTTCTATTTTTGCCATAGCTTCATAATATTCTTTTCCAGTAATTTGTAAATACTCGTTGTCTGTACCCCTGCCGGCTTTGAAAAACGGTTGAAGAGTGAGTCTATTTCCAAACATATTTGTCATATTTTGAATATCGTTGATATTAGCCTTGGTAACAGTCATTGATACCTGAACATTTGCGCCTTCATTTTTTAAAAGTGTGTATCCATTTAATGCGCCATCGAATGAATGTCTGCCTCTTGTGATTGAATTTATCTCCTCGCAACTTCCGTCGATGCTTATTTTAATCAAAGAACAAAGTTTTGTGATTTTTTGAGCATTGGCATTGTTTATCATTAGGCCATTTGTTAGCAAAAAGATATTTCCGCCGACCGACTTTATAT
>CALJKN010000003.1 GCA_937973585.1 uncultured Helicobacteraceae bacterium | reverse complement strand
TAAAATACGTACCTCATTATAATGTAATGGGTGTTGCCAAAGCAGCCCTTGAGATGTCTGTTAGATATCTTGCCGTTGACCTTGGAACAAGAGGGATTAGAGTAAACGCTATTAGTGCGGGACCTATCAAAACTCTTGCCGCTAGCGGTATAGGCGATTTCAGATTTATCCTAAAATGGAATGAGGCAAATGCACCGCTTAGAAAAAATGTAACTATTGAAGAGGTTGGAAATAGCTCAATGTATCTACTAAGCGATCTTTCGTCAGGCGTAAGCGGCGAAATACACTATGTAGACGGCGGTTATAATATAATGGGTATGTGTGCCGTAGAAGAGGCTGACGGTAAGGCTACAATGGTTTGGGATAGATACTCATCGCAAAGTTAAATAAAGCCCCTTTCCGGGGCAAATACGCTATAAGGCGGACTGCTATCTATTCTCCGTCGAAATATGCCAGACAGCTTCCCCATGTGAGTCCACCCCCAAATGCATCCAATAGCATCAAATCCCCGTTTTTTAACTGCCCGTTTTCATACAGCTCGTTGATGGCCATAGGGATTGAAGCGGCTGAGGTGTTGCCGTATTTTTCGACGGTTAATACAACCTTTTCGTCCGGTAAACCGACGTTCTCCCCGACCGCTTTGATAATTCTATAGTTAGCTTGGTGAGGTATAAAAAAATCTATTTTAGAAGAGTCTAGTCCGTTGTCACGTAGGATATTGATACAATCCGACGATAACGTTTTTACCGCTAGCTTAAATGTCTCATTCCCTTTCATTTGGATAAAAGAGCTACAGTTTTGGTTGTTTTTGTTGGTAGAGGCATTAGGGGTAACCAAAAAATCCCAGTATCCGCCGTCTGCACTAGTGTGGATATCAAGCATTGCATTTTTATTTGACCCAGATGCCGTTATGATAGCTGCACCGGCACCGTCACCGAATAGAACACATGTTGTCCTATCCGTATAGTCTGTTATCTTACTAAGGGTTTCGGCACCGACTACGAGTACTGTTTTTTTCATACCGGATTCGATGTAGGCTTTTGCAATACTAAGTGCATATATAAAACCGCTACAAGCCGCACTAATATCAAAAGCGGCGACATCTTTTATCCCTAGTTTTTCGGCTAATATGCAAGCTGTTGAAGGCATGCAAAAAAAGTCCGGCGTGATTGTTGCAAAGACTATTAGGTCGATATCATTTTTATCGATTTTTGCCCTCTCAATAGCCGTTTGGGCGGCTTTTAGAGCCAAATCCGATGTTAATTCATTATCTGCAGCTATATGTCTTGTTTTTATTCCGGTTCTTTTCATAATCCATTCGTCCGAAGTATCGACGATTTTTTCCAAATCCGCATTTGATAGGATTTTTTCAGGGACATAGGCCCCTATAGATTTGAACACGGAGTATATCAAGTTACTTGCCTAAAAGAGATGTTTTAATATGAGAGTTTACGTCCGACTCTACAAATTTTATAGCTTGGAAAATTGCATTTTTAATTGCTTTTGAGTTGCTTTTTCCATGGCTTACGATAGCGGCTCCGTTAACGCCCAAAAGCGGTGCACCGCCGTACTCTGCATAGTCGATTTGTTGTTTTAGATTTGAGAAAACTTTTCGCATAAACACGGAACCAAACGATGCAAAAGCCGATTTTTTGATATGGCTCTTCATGAATTTTCCGATTGTATCGGCAACCCCTTCGCTAGTTTTTAGGACTATATTTC
>CALJKN010000002.1 GCA_937973585.1 uncultured Helicobacteraceae bacterium | reverse complement strand
GATTTGAAAGCCTATTTCAAGACGGTATCAACAGAGTAGCAACAGGAATAACCTCGCTCGAAGAGGTATATAGAGTTTCTAGGCTATAAACATGAATGAAAAATATTTTGAAGCCGAGATAATAATTTCAAATCAAAAAGAGAAAAAGAGGGTTCAGGCAAACTCTAAAGTTGAAGCCATAGAGAGGGCAAAAGAGGCTTACGGCGGCAAAGTTATTAAAATCAGAGAGATTCCGGCACCCATTTTTAAGTCTGATTTCTCAATCACAAAAGAGTTTTTTAAACAAAAAATCCCGCTCGAAGCACAAATCGTAGCTATTAGGCAGATTGCAGTCATGGCAAATGCCGGACTCCCTTTTACATCAATACTCAAAGAGACGATATCCTCTACTGCCGATAAGAGGCTAAAAGAGATACTCACTAAAAGTCTCTCCGACATAAACGCCGGTATGAGTTTTTCGGAGTCGCTCAGACACCACGAATCTGAGCTTGGTAGGCTGACTATTAGCATGACGGAACTCGGCGAAAAAACAGGAGCTATGGCCGAATCGCTAAACTCATTAGCTTCGATACTAGAGGAGATTCAGGAGAATAGGGTCAAGCTAAAAAAAGCCCTCAGATACCCTTTTGCAGTGGTTGGGGCTATGTGTATAGCTTTTGTTGCCCTTATTATGATTGTAGTACCGAAATTCAAAGCGGTATTCGATAAGTTTAAAGCAGATTTACCTCTACCTACAAAAATCCTTTTGGGGGCAGAAAAGTTTTTTGCAGATTACGGGATTATCGCACTTTTAATTTTGACAACCCTGTTTATAGTGGTATACAGAGCATACAAAACCAGTCCGGATATTAAGACGCTAATCGACAAATGGACGTTAAAGCTTCCGATAGTGGGCGAAACCGTAAAAACAGGGCTGTTGAGCAGGTTTACCGTAGTATTTAAAGAGTTAAACAAAGCCGGATTGCCGATTGTTGAAGCGCTAGAGATTTCACAAAGAAGTATAGAAAACGGGTATGTTAAAAAGAAGTTTTCACAGTCGATTATCACGGTTCAAAAGGGTATGTCCCTGACGGAGGCCTTTAAAGAGGCGGGAATGTATGAGAATATGACGATGCAAATGTTAAGAGCCGGCGAACAAAGCGGTAGTCTTGGCGATATGCTTGATAAAATATCGGATTACTACTCCAAAAAATTTCAATCCAAAATGGACAATATATCAGCCTCTATAGAGCCGGTACTAATTACTATGCTTGCGGGACTAGTTCTACTACTGGCTCTCGGAATTTTTATGCCGATGTGGGATATGGCAAAAGCTATCAGATAGCCCTACTCTACCATCCCAGCCTCTTTCAAAAATACAGACGGAGCATAATCCGTCTTTTTGACCTTATCGTATTTTGCATACGAGAGAACCAGTCTCTCTTTGGCTCTGGTTGCCGCAACATAAAAAAGCCTCCGCTCCTCTTCGAGGCTTGAACCTTTTGCTATCAGCTTTCTATTTGGGAATCTTCCGTCCATCAAATCGACGATATAAACCTCTAAAAACTCAAGCCCTTTTGAGGCATGAACCGTTAACAGATTTATCCCCTCCCCCTCAGACATCTCTCCGGCTCCTAGTATCATAGCGTTCAAAAAGCCTGCCTTGTCGTCATAATGGGTCGATAGGTTTGAGAGCAAAAACATCTTTCTGTCTATCCGTTCAACCGCCCCCTTAAACTGCTCCACATCCACCGTTTTGTCTTTTGCAGTCGCTCTTTGTCTAGCCAAAGTGTTTTTGATCTCCTCATAAAACTTGCTATTTTTTATAATCTCAACCCCGTTTTTCGGATTTTTGATTTTATGAAGCCTGTGCATCAGCAGATAAAACTCATTAAAAAACTTTGCGGAATCCCTGTTTAGCTTTGGGTGCTTGAGCGCCGGATTAGAGAGCACCGCCTCTTCTAGCCCCAAATCTTTAAATCTTGCCACACTCCCAAGCTCAAACAGGTCGTCAAAAAGCCCAACCTCTCTTTTTTTACTCTCAAACGGATTTTTTATCTCCGGATTAGGGTGAAACAACCCCTCCGTGATAGAACCGCCCCCTAGCATAGTGAGGGCATCGCATAGATCTTTTGCCGTTGCGCTCCCTACCCCGCTTGCATACTCAAACAGATTTATAAAAGCCAAAATATCTTTTGGATTTACAGAAATTGTCAAAATATCAAGGGCGGCTTTTATCTCTTTTGAATCAAAAAAACTTACCCCGCCTTTTCGTCTGCACTTTATCCCGTACTCTCTTAGAGCCGCCTCTATCCCGTCCGCTGACGAGTTGTTGCGAAACAAAACAGCGATTTCATCCGGATGCGTTTTGCTTTGCTTGATTAGTTCTGCTATTTTTGCATATTGGTCAAACGCCTCGTCAAAAACCAACAGTCTAGGCGGGTGGTCACTCTCAAACCTGACAACCTCCAGTTTTTTTGGATAGATTCTATCGTTATGCCTTATTACCCTATCGGCAAGGCTGAGTATTTTTGATGTCGAACGGTAGTTTTTTGTGAGGGTAAAAACCGTTGCGTTATCTTTTTCCTCTGCAAATGCGGCGATTATGGATATATTTGCCCCGTTAAAACCGTAGATACTCTGATCATAATCCCCAACGCAAAAAAGCGATTTCGGCTTTACCGATTCGACCAAGTGGTGTTGGAGGTTATTGGTATCTTGATACTCGTCCACCAAAACCTCAAAATACCCCTTTAGCTTCCCCTCTATCTGAGCCGCCGACGCTTGAACCAACAAGTCGTTAAAGCCGACAAAGCCGCACTCTTTTTTTTGCTCATCAAAAGAGTCGAAAATTTTTATATACAAATCTTCATGCTCTAGTTGTGTCGGAGCGTTTTTTTGGAGGTAATCATATAGTCTATCCTCGCATGAAGCCAGATATGATTCGTACAGATCATACAAAAAGTTAGCGCTATACGGTCTATTTTCATAAAATTTAACCGTTTGGACATACCTGTCGTGGATAGCGGAAAATAGAGTTTTTAACTCTCTGGGCTGTTTTAGGGCGATATTTGGATTTAGTTTTTTTAGCCATTTGTAGCTGACGGCATGGAATGTTCCAGCCTCAATTTTGTCTATTTTATCTTTATCGAAAAACTTTTTGAGTCTGGCGATCATCTCCGCCGCCGCTTTGTTTGTAAAAGTAAGCAGCAATATATCCTCGGGTCTAACCCCGTTTTCAAGCAGATAATATATTCTGGCAACTATCGTGGAGGTCTTTCCGGTACCGGCGGAGGCAATAACCAGATTATTTCCGAATGGCGCTTTTGCCGCTTCTAGCTGCTCTTTGTTTAGGTTTTTGTAGGCCAATATAAAAGTCTTTGAAGTTTTTTAAAGAGGGGGATTGTACAAAAAGCCCCCAAAAAAGGGGCTAAAGGGCGGAGATTAGTCTGCTAGATATTTTGATATCTCGTCGGCAACCATAAAGTTTTCATAATCTCTTGCATCCAAAACTACTTGACCCATAGTCATATTGTCCATGTTGAAAACAAGCGGAGCCAAAAAGTTTACAACCGATTTTTCGATAGGATTTTGAAGTACTATAATGTTGTATACCTCAACTTTTGTGTCCTCTTTTAGATTCAAAAGGACTCTGATTGCGGCAGGAATATCAAACGAATACTCTCTAAGCGCATAAGGGTTTACTAGTGTAAACGTAGGGAGACTGCTCTCTGCGTCTTTTAGGCTAGAAAAGAAGTTGTCAATCTTTTTAACCTCAACCTTTGTCAAACTGTCAAAACCAAGAATCGGTGACTTTACTTCAAATACCATAACATAAACTCCTTTGAGAAATTAAATATACATAAGCGAAAATCGTGCCAACATTTTTATACGTCCGAAAAAACAGCCGCAATACCGCTATTTAACGGGGTATTTGATAAAATACAATTACTTTAATCAATATTTTTAGGACACGAAATGACCATAAAAGAGTATTCTCCCGCAGGTTTTGAACAATCTTGTTACGAAGAGTGGGAGAAAAACGGATATTTTGAGATAGACGCAAATAAAGAGATTCAAAAAGACGGCAAAAACTTTTGTATTATGCTCCCCCCTCCAAACGTTACCGGCTCTTTGCATATAGGCCATGCACTCAATCACACCCTTAGCGATATAGTAGTCAGATACAAAAGGATGGATGGATACAAAACTCTTTGGCAACCGGGAACCGATCATGCCGGAATCGCAACTCAAAACGTCGTCGAAAAACAACTCCTAAAAGACGGTATCAAAAAAGAGGATATAGGCAGAGAGGAGTTTTTGAAAAGAGTTTGGAGCTGGAAAGCGGAGAGCGGCGGCAATATCGTGAGACAGATGAGGAGAATCGGCAACTCTCCGGCATGGTCAAGAGAGCGTTTTACGATGGATGAAGGGCTAAAGGCCGCCGTAAAAAAAGCATTTTTGAAACTATACGAAGACGGCCTAATCGTCAGAGATAACTATATGATAAACTGGTGTACACACGACGGTGCACTATCCGACATAGAGGTAGATTATCAAGAAAACGAAGGGGCTTTGTATCACATCAGATACTTTTTTGAAAACTCCGATGAGTATTTGACCGTAGCAACGACAAGACCTGAAACATATTTCGGCGATACCGCCGTTATGGTAAATCCGGACGACGAAAGATATAAACATCTAATAGGCAAAAGGGTTGTTTTGCCTATAATCGGAAAATCGGTAGAGGTGATAGCCGACTCCCATGTTGATATGGAATTTGGTACCGGTGTCGTAAAGGTAACTCCTGCTCACGACGTAAACGACTACGAGGTAGGGAAAAGACATAATCTGGAGTTTTTGACTATTTTTGATGAAAAAGGGTTTCTAAACACCCATTGCGGAGAGTTTGCCGGATTGGAGAGGCTAGAGTCCAGAGGTGTAATCGTCAAAAAACTGGAAGAACTAGGGTTTGTAGAAAAAATAGAAAAACACGTAAATCAGGTCGGACACTGTTATAGGTGCGGTAATGTCGTGGAGCCTTATATCTCAAAACAATGGTTTGTAAAAAAAGAGGCCGCCGCAAAAGCTATCGAAAAAGCAAATCACGGTGAAACGGAATTTATCCCAAAACAATGGAAAAACAACTACGACTCATGGATGAGGGATTTGCGTGATTGGTGTATATCCAGACAATTGTGGTGGGGGCATAGGATTCCGGTTATGTATTGTGACGATTGCGATTACGAGTGGGGCGGCGAAGAGGGCGAACACACGGAATGCCCAAAATGCGGCTCATCTGCAATAAGACAGGATGCGGATGTACTGGATACGTGGTTTAGCTCCGCACTTTGGCCTTTTAGTACACTCGGTTGGGGAAATGAAAATGACCCGAAAGTATGTACCGACGATCTGGCCTCTTTTTATCCGAATTCACTACTGATTACCGGATTTGATATCCTCTTTTTCTGGGTTGCCAGAATGATGATGATGGGTGAGCAGTTTTTGGGGAAACTACCGTTTAAAGAGGTGTATCTACATGCACTCGTCAGAGACGAACACGGTCAGAAAATGTCAAAATCAAAAGGAAACGTTATCGATCCACTCGACGTAGTGGAGGAGTATAGTGCCGATAGCCTCAGATTTGCCCTTGCGATGTTGGCCGTATCCGGTCGAGATATAAGGCTCTCGAAAGAGAAATTTATGCAGGCTAGAAATTTTACAAACAAGCTGTATAACGCCGCAAAATATCTTGCTATGAACTGCGAAGCGTTCACCGACATAAACAAAACAAAACCGACTACGGAGCTAGGACGGTTTATGTACTCAAAATTCGCCGTCGCTACGGCGGAGATTAGAGCCGATTTGGATTCATACAGGTTTAGCGATGCGGCTTTGGGTGTCTACAAGTTCTTCTGGGATGAGTTTTGCGACTGGGGTATAGAGCTTAGCAAAGTCGAAAAAGAGGCCGTTGCGGAGCTTGGCGGAGTGTTTAGAGAGGCTCTAAAGCTACTCCATCCGTTTATGCCTTTTATATCTGAGTTTTTATACAAAGAGACCGGAGGGGCAGAAAAAACGATTATGCTCGGCAAATTTCCGGCCGAACTCGCTGTCGACAAAGAGATTATAGAGAAATTCGAGTTTATCAAAGAGGCTATAATCAGCGTCAGACGTGCCAAAACATCCGCTAATGCCGCAAACAAAAAGACGGAGCTATGCTACATAAAAGACGGTGGTTTTGACGGACAACTAAAAGGGTCACTCGCAAAATACGTCGGCTTTTTGGGTAAATGTGAAAAAGTGGAATTCGTATCCGCAAAACCTGAAAACTCGGCGGTAGATGTCGGAATAGGGATTGAGACGTATGCCCCTGTGAGCGATGATGCTATCAAAGAGCTTGAGGCGAGACTGACAAAACAGTTGGAAAAAACAGAAAAAGAGAGGGATAAACTCTCATCCATGCTCTCAAACGAAAAGTTTTTGGCTAACGCCCCCGCAAACCTGATAGAGGAAAACAAAGCCGCCCTAAGCGAATTAGAACAAAAACTGGAAAAAATAAAAAACGAACTACAAACTTTAAAATAAATACTTCACCTCTCTTGTGCGTGTCGATACGCACAAGAGCAAAAAACAATAATGTTGCCTATTTTTTAATCACTAAGATTTTAATCCATTAATGTAATATCATATTCTTACATTTTTGTATTATTAGGAGCTTTATTGAACCCTGAAATTACCTATATCATAAACACCCTCTTTTTGATTTTCTCAGCCACACTCATTATCCTGATGGCACCCGGTTTTGCAATGTTAGAGGCCGGACTAGTCAGAAGCAAAAACGTAGTCTCCGTACTAACCGGAAACGTGATGCTGTACGCCGTCACATCTATGGTATTTTTACTATGGGGGTATTCGTTGATGTTTGGAGGAAGCGGCTTTTTTGACGGCGGCATCAAGCAAACAAACTACAGCATCTATGCTATTATGTTTTTTCAGCTCGCATTTGTCTCAAAAACCGTCTCAATAGTCAGCGGTGCGGTCTCTGAGCGAATCAGGATATGGCCGTTTATGGCATTTGCATTTATTATGGCCGGTTTTATATACCCTATCGTCGGCTCATGGACTTGGGGCGGAGGCTTTTTAAAAGAGCTAAATGACTTTGCCGGCTCGACCGTGATCCACTCTGTCGGAGGTTGGGCGGCTTTGGCGGCAATACTGCTACTTGGAGCAAGAAAAGGGAAGTACTCAAAAGATGGACGAATCAGGGCGGTTCCGGCATCTAATATCCCGCTTGTAACACTCGGAGCGATGCTTCTTTGGATAGGTTGGTTCGGTTTTAACGGCGGAAGTGCACTAACAATCTCATCGCATGATAATGCCGATTTGGTGGGAAAAGTTATTCTAAATACAAATACGGCCGGACTTGCCGGAGCCCTAACGGCGGCTGCTTTGATGCAATACCAATACAAAAAACTCGATATTACGATGATCCTAAACGGCGCTTTGGGTGGTCTCGTTGCTATTACTGCCGCCCCCGATGTCTCATTGTGGGCTCCGCTTGCCGTAGGTGCTATAGGCGGCGGGCTTGTCGTTTTTGCGGTTCCGATATTTGATAAGCTCCGAATCGACGATCCGGTCGGTGCTTTGTCGGTACACCTCGTATGCGGTATATGGGGGACTATTGCAGCTGCTATATTTAAAGACGGGGTATCGATGATAGCACAGCTAAAAGCTATAGCAATCATCGCCCTATTCTCTTTTACGGCTTCATATATTGGGTTTTATATCATCAAAAAAATAATAGGGCTCAGAGTAGACGAAGAGAGCGAATACGAAGGGCTAGATCTGGAAGAGTGCGGCCTCGAGGGGTATCCGGAGTTTGTTAGAAATAACTAAAATATATTGATTACTTCCCAAATTTCCGGCAAAGCCGTAAATTTGCTCCGAGCGGACAGCTCTCGCAACTATTTACCATTTTCAAAACCGCCGACCACCGGAAGGGTTATCTTTAGCGATAGCCCTTCGTCGGTGTTGCGTGCCTCGACGACTCCGCCCATATTTTTTTCGACGATATTTTTTATCATAAAAAGTCCGAGTCCACTACCGTGAGCCGTCGGCTTGGTAGTAAAATACGGCTCAAATATCCTGTCTGCGCTCCCATCTTTCACGCCGCCGCCGTTGTCCACTATGACTACTATGACATCTGAATCGCCGTTTTGTATTTTAATATCAATATAAGGATCAGGGATATTCCTCTCCTCTAAAATCTCTTTTGAGTTAATCAGCGCATTCAAAATACATTGAGCCAAATCCCCTGAGTATCCGAAAATCTCCTTTGTATCGCCGCTCTCATCCACCCGTATATCTACGCAACTGTTTTTGAGGACGTTTTCGGCAAGCAACATAGCCTTTTGAACTGCAAAAGCAGGGGTAAACCGCTCTTTATTTCCTGTTGGTTTAAACAACATCCTGAAATTCTCTATTGTTTTGGACATCTGTTTTAAAATCTCTTTGGATTTCAAAACAGACTCCTCCAGATGCTCTTTTGTAAGCTCCTCAAAATCAGATGCGAGCTTGATATCTTGTATGATAATTCCGAGGGCATTTAGAGGTTGCCTCCAATGGTGGGCAATATTCGATATCGCCTCCCCCATGGCAACCTGTCTAGCACCTTGTAGTAATGCGGCATCTTTTTCCTGAATCTCTCTTACTTTTTGCTCTATCGTTTTGGAGAGGTCACGGTTTATTTTTTTTAGCCGCTCCTCAAGCCTTTTTTCCTTTGTGACATCCATCCCCAGATACAGCACTGAATCCAGCTTATTATCGACATAAATCCCCAAAACGGCAATTTTTATATTCAAAATCTTCCCATCACATGCACACTCAAGTTCGCCTCTATACACCTCATTGGAGCCTAGTTTTTCGTCTATCTTCTCTTTTTTTTGTGAACCGTCTGCAAAAAATGAAAGTGCATCCTTGCCTAAAATATCTTCGGCGGCTCCAGAAGACATCACAGACGTAGCTACTTCGTTTGCGTATGTGATTTTGTGCTCTTTGTCTGCCATAACTATAAAACCGTCACTTTTTGTGATAGCGGCATGAAACTTGTTTAGCTTTATCTTATTTTTCCAAAACAGGATAAATAGAAAAAACAATACCGATAGGGCTAAAAAAGTAACTATAAACAGTATATTTTTTGTCCTCCAGTTTCGCTCTCTCTCCACCTTAAAGATGTCCGACATAGTCTGTTTCAGGTTTTTTATATCTCTCATACCGCCTTCATCAAACTGTTTGGCTAACACTCTCATCTGCATAGATGATTTGACTATAGAGAGGGCGTGCGCCTTTAGTATCTCATCTTGCTTTGTGGTTGCCGTTTTAGACTCTATCTCATCTTTGAGTCTAAAAAGATCAATCTCTTTATCGACATTTACACTGATAAGCTTTGAAAATAAGACAAAATTTTCCCTGTTTTGCATCCCCCATTCGCTTGAGCCTAGATATAAAAGCGAATTTGCCGCAACCGCATTAATCGATTTAAATCTTTCCAAACCGCTACTTTTTCGATCAAAATCTGCTTTTACCTTCTCTATTTCAACAGATATTTTAGGCTGGAATTTACCGTCTCGCCCTATCTCGGCTATAAGGGTTGAGGCTTTGTCTATCTGTCCGTTCACAACATCATAGTTTATGTAAGTTAGCTCTTTTGATAGGATATTGGCTATCTCTTTGTATACAAGTTCCAGCTTGTATGCTTTTTCCAAAAGTTCGTAGTTTTTATCGTTCTCAACAGATACCTGCCTGACATAGGAAAACGACATCGCCAAAAGGGTAACCGAAAAGATAAAGGAGACGATTGCGGCAAAGTTTATGCTTTTATATTTCATTTTACAAACCTAGGCGGCCTTTCACCTGTTAGCGTCTTCAAAAATGCCTCTATTTTTTCAAGTTCTTTTTTTGTAAACTCAACACCCAACTGATGTTCGCCCATCAAGACGATAGCATCTTTGAGGGATCCGACAAGTCCGTTGTGAAAATACGGGGCGGTCATCTCTACGTTTCTTAAGCTCGGAACTTTATACATATATTTGTCTTCTTCGTTTTTTGTGACATCGTATCTCCCAAGGTTTGATTTTGGGTCTTTATACTCTACGGTAACACCCAGTTTTTGAAACATATTTCCACCCAGATTTACACCGTTGTGACAACTTATGCATCCCTTACCTTTGAAAAGTCCAAACCCCTCCTGTTCGGTTTTAGTAAGAGCACTTTTGTCGCCCATTAGGTATCTGTCGAATTTTGAGTTGTATGTTATAAGCGTCTTTTCAAATTCGGCTATAGAGTCGGCGATATTATCAAAAGTAACACCGTCTTTGTATATTTTTTTAAACTCTACCGCATAGTATCTATTTTTCTCGACCGCCGCTACAACCCCTTTTTCGGTATTCCCCATCTCGACCTTATTTAAAAGCGGGCCTTTCGCCTGATCTTTTAGTGTTTTTGCCCTCCCGTCCCAAAACTGGACAAAATTAAAAACTGCATTGTAAACAGTGGGAGAATTTACGCCGCCTTTTGCCCCGCCGATACCGGTAGAAAACTCTTTGTTGTCAACCCCGTAGCGGGATAAACTATGACAATCGGCACACGACACCGTCGAATCTTTGGAGAGCGACGGATCCAAAAACAATCTCTCCCCGAGTGCCGCTTTTTGCTTATTGTACACAACTTTTGGAAGCGGATGGACAAGCTGATCCCCAAATACAAAAAAAGGTAAAAAACAGATTAAAAAAATATATCTCATCAAAATACGTCTTACCTCTTAATATAACTTTTTATAATCTTAAATCGATTCCGACATAATAGTATAAAGGGGTGATAAAAATTATACTATTAAAACATACACACAAACCGAAAAAATTTGATAATATTATCTTAAAAAAAGAAAAAGAGTTGGACGATGTTTAAAAATATAAGCATAAAACACAAATTGATGGGGATAACGGGTGCGCTGATTTGTATCTACGGCTTGACGCTCGTCTTGACTCTATATCTTGTGTCCAATATCAAAAACGAGTTCTCACACTTTAAAGAATCTGCCTACAAAGGAGAGGTATATACCCTCTCAATCAACAAAGAGCTAAACTACGTCAGTAGAGTAACGAGAGATATAATGCTAGGTGGTGAATACGCCAAAAATATGGATAAGCTAAAAGAGAGTGAAGCAAAGATAACAAAATACTTTGAAGAGCTACTAAAGGTAACCGATGAAAAAAACAAACCGATAGTCAAAGAGGCGGAGCTTAAAACTCTGAATTTCACAAAAACGGCAATATCGGTTCTCTCGAAACTAAAAGGGACAGAGACAAACGAGCAACTAAATACAATATATCAAGAGTATAAAAAGGTTGCCACCCCTCCGGCCGATGATGCCAGAGAGTCTTTTTCAAAAGTGATAAAACTCCAAGAAGAGGTAGCAAAAGATTCGGAAATATCTATCCACTCCTCTATGGCCTCCACTCAAACCGTTACGGCATCAACTTTTGTACTAGTATTTTTTGTCGGCTTTTTACCGCTTATCATGCTAAGTAGATACATCATATTTAAAACGGAGGGGATAGAGCACAAGGTCAGAGAGACGGCACAGACAAAAGATCTAAATGCAAAACTAGATGTCGGAAATATGGATGAAATCGGCAAAGTTGCAACCGATTTTAACCATCTGATATCGGCATTTAGAGAGACGGTCAGTAGCGCCAAAAACACATCTGCCGAAAATGCCGATGTCGCCTCAGAACTTAGTAGCGCATCACACTCTATCGGGGATAGGGTATCGGAGCAGACCAAACTGACTCAAGTATGCGTCGAAGACGGGTTGGGGCTAAAAAAAATACTAGAATCCTCTACCAAAGAGGCGCAGGCAACAGTAGAGGAGATTGAATCGGCAAACAAAAAACTGACAGTTGCAGCCGAAGGTATGCAGCTAATGGTGCAAAAAGTATCCCAAAGCGTCGAAATAGAAAATAAGCTGTCGCAAAAGCTATCCGCCCTAAGCGTAGAGACGGAAAAAATAAAAGAGGTATTATCCGTAATAGGCGACATAGCCGATCAGACAAACCTTCTAGCGCTAAATGCGGCAATAGAAGCGGCAAGAGCAGGGGAACACGGCAGGGGATTTGCCGTCGTTGCAGACGAAGTCAGAAATCTGGCAGAGCGGACTCAGCACAGCCTATCGGATATATCGGCAACCATAAATAGCGTCGTAACAGAGATAGTGGATGCAGGGGTCGAGATGAGACAAAATGCGGCTAAAATTGATGAGTTATCGGTCGTATCAAGCACAGCGCAAACCCACATAACAGACAGTATAGATACTATGAATATAGCTGTTTTAAAAGTAGAGGAGCTAGTTGCAAAATCTATCGCAAATGCGAAAAGCACAGGTGAGATACTCTCAAAAATAGACAATATTAACCAAATTTCATCCGAAAATGCAAAAAGCGTAATCAATATAGCCTATGCCGCCGACAGACTAAAAAGCATGGCAGATGGGCTCAAAGAGAAGCTAAACATCTTTAGGACATAAAAATTTTAGCTAGCTAATTAAACAAGTTTAAACTCTATCCTAAACAAAGCCCCTCTTTGGGGTTTGTTTTTGTATTCAAACTCCATATTCTCGGCCTCTATCCTCGCTTTAAACGAACCGGTTATTATCTGTTTTGTCATATAAAGACCTATCCCTGTCCCTTGCGATTTATGCTTAGTCGTAAAATACGGATCAAATATTTTGGATAGATTTTTCTGCTCTATACCGCCACCTGTATCCAGTATCTCCAGTATTGCGCTCTCTTTGTCGCTTGAGAGATTACTGGTGATAATAACCGCCTTATCCGGAACATCAGAGGCTATAATCGCATCTTTGGAATTATTTAGGATATTTAAAACAGCCTGAATCAATCTGTTTTCCGAGCCGTTTATCCATATATTTTTCGTCCCGTCTACAAACTCAAGCGATATAAAATGGTTTGTGTAAGCCGCTTCAACAAGAGACATAGCCCTACTGACGGTCTGAGAGAGGGCAAAAGTACCGTCTGGTTCGTCTTTGTAAAAATGTCTAAAATCATCTATAGTAGAGGATAGGTATTCGACTTGCCTTTTTACCCTCTCGACAGTCTCATCCAAAAAATTGTTCGTCACAAGACCCATCTCTTTGTAGACACCGACTTTTGTAATAGAACTTTGAATGATATTTAGCGGTTGCCTCCACTGGTGGGCTATATTTCCAATCATCTCCCCCATGGCTATAAATCTTGACTGGAGTAAAAGCATCTGATCTTTTTGTTTAATATCAGTCAAGTCCACCAGATTTATAATGGCTGCATCCCTCTCTTTTATGTGCAAATATGAGACTGAAGCCGATACATAACATTTTGTACCGTCTTTTTTGAATATCTCAATCTCATCTACCCTACATGGCATTATCCAGCAACTATTGTTATTTAGGTTTAATACTTCGCAAAAATCACTACTCATATCCAAAACAAACAAAGACTTTACATCTTTTCTAAATAGCTCCGATTGGTTATAGCCGGTTATGTGCGAAAATGCCGGATTTGCATAGATTATATTTGTATCAAACAGTGCAATAGCGTTTGGGGAGGCCTCTGCCAAAACCCTGAAAAGCTCTATTTGCTCATTTAGCTCCCTTGTCCTATCCCTGACGGCATCCTCCAAATCCTCATTTATGTGTATGATTTTTTGTTGATGGGCTATGAGCTTTTCGATTGCCAAACTGACAGTATTTTGGATAACCGATATCTCATCTTCGCCGGATGTAGTTTCCAGATTGACGGATGGATGCTCCGGATTAAAATTTGAGAGTTTATTTGTCAAATCTTTTAAAGGACCAAACAAATCATCTAGTTTTAAAAGGGCAAACAAGCCTATCAGCATAGCTACGCCGAAGATCACAAAGAGGGTTTTTGCGGCAAAACTCTTTGTAGTCAGATACCCCTCATCAGAGTATACCATCTCCATAATCGCCGTTTTTCGAATCATCAAAGAGTCCATAATCTCTTTTTTGATGATAAAATGTGAATCGGTCGGCTTTTTAAAATTATTTTTTGAAACGGTAATTTTTTTACCGCCCTCCAACTCTAAAATCGAAATTTCCAAAATATTCTTGTTTGTTTCGGCCTGTTTATATACCTCCCCCTTTACCTCTTCTACAAGTCCGAGCTGTAGAGGGACCGCAATATTTGAAGCTATCAACTCGGCTATTGTCTGAGCTTTTTTTACCTCCGAGTCCTTTGCAAAATCCTCAAAAATAAAATAATTAATAGAGAGTATAACCCCAAACAACATCGTAAAACTAGCAATATAAAAGATAAAAATCTTGACTTTTAGGCTTTTTAGATTAATTTTCATCATAGACCTTTACCATTTTCAACAAAGCCGGTTCAAACGAAACTGAAGATGTCGTAAACGCCTTTTTATTCAGTAAAATGGATGTTTTATTAGTGATCTCCGCAAAAAACATTGTCCCGTTTTTGACGAATATCTTTTTGGTTGCCGCAAACGTAATGGAGTTTTTAAGCTCATATGCACCTTGCACAACATCGTCTTCGTCAAAAAGGACATAAAACGCTGTATGCTCACGCTCTTTTTGGAGCTTATCGATAGATACGGGACGGACGTTTATTTTGTAGCCGCTTATCCCGTCTTTGTATATCCTCTCCACCTCCTCTTTGAAGGCTTCGGCATTTTTCTTGTTTCCATCATCGTAGACGGCTATAATTGTTACCTGTCTTTTTTGCGAAACATCTTTTACTTTTGAGCTAAAAAATATTATCTGCGGATATATTCTAGCCTGCATAGCTATGACGCTTCTGTCTATATCTTCCGCCATAGCCGTACTAAAGGCGGCAAATACCGAGACCAGAAATAATAAAATTTTAGGCGTACTATTCCGCCGGAAACCATATATCAAATCTAGCTCCGCCATCTTCATTTTCAACGGTTACCCTACCGCTGAAGTTGTCTTCGATTATTTTTTTTGTTATATAAAGCCCTATTCCGGTACCGCTGTCACCCTTTGTCGTAAAGTACGGATCAAAAATCCTGTTTTTGACGCTATCTTCTATCCCCCCGGCATTATCTTTTATACAGATATGAACCCCGTTGTCAACCGATGCGGTAACGACTATTTTTCGCTCTTTATCGGAATGCTTGAAAGCGTCTATTGCATTGGAGATGATGTTTAAAATGGCTTGGTTAAACTCTTTTTCAAAGCCGTATATTTGAATCTGGGAGTCAACGTCACAGACTAGATCTATCCCCTCGGATTTAAGCTTTGCACTCAGGATGGAGACGATATCAAGAACGCTTTTTTGGACGGCAAAAAACGATGCACTCTTTTGCGGCTTCAAAAAGTTAGCAAACGTGTCAATAGTGGCCGACATAAATTTTATCTGGTTGGACATCCACTCTACCGACTGATTAAAGTCCTCGTCGCTTTTTTGGCAAATCTCGAAAAACCTGCTCTTCATATTTGCCGTTAACATACTCATGGCATAAAGCGGCTGTTTGAGCTGATGCGATATGATGCTTATCATCTCTCCCATTGCCGCCATTCTACTTTGATTAAAGAGGAGTCGCTCTAGCTCTTTTTCCCTTTGCTCTCTAAGTAATCCGTTGACTGTTCTACAAATTCCGAGCAACCTCTCCAGTAGCACAAAGCTATCCACGGGTTTTAGGATAAAACTATCAACGCCGATATCTATAGCTTTTATGAGCTTATTGGCATCACTATGTGCAGAGATAATCATAATGTGTTGTCCGGAATTCTCTTTTTTGATGTTTTCACTCATCTCTAGCCCATCCATCACAGGCATTGTAATGTCTGATATGACTATCTCAAAAGGACCCTCTTCTATGTATTTTTTCAGCCCTTCTTCACCGTCTTTGGCAAATACTACGTTTTTGAAAAATTTTTTTAGTAAATCTTCCATCACTTTCGTAAAATCGGTATCATCCTCGACAAACAACACCTTTATACTGTGCGCCTCTTTTTTTAGTTCCTCAAGCATTTTCACGTCAATTTACTCCACTACTAAGACCCAAGAGCCTACTTGGGGTTTTTATATTTGCAATATCGCTATACAAAGACGAGATTTTCGCTTTTTTAACCTCATCCGGCAGATTCTCATTTTCATATCTTTTTTGAAAGGCCTGAGCCAACTGGAGCTTGTAGGCGGTTACCTGTGTATCAAAAAAATTCCCGCCCCCTAGCGTTTTTTCCAAATCCACATTTGAGTTTCCAAGTGCCTGTAAAATTTCCGGTGAACTCAGCATAGACTGGGCATCTTCTCCTATCAGGTCGGTAAGCCAACTCTGATCACCGTTTTGTGATCCCTCGGCATCATAATGCAACAAAAAATCCACATAATCACCGCTATCTTTTTTTATAGAGCGGTACAGACCGTAGTCAACGGCAATAGACGGATACATCGACAATAATCTAGCGTCCATTTGTTATCCCTGCAAGTATTTTTTTTAAAGATTAAAAGCTTGAATTTGCTTGTATTGTCGCCAATCGGAGCTTAAATAATTCAAGCAATACTGAAAATAAAAAAGTTTAATTTTTTTAATACTTTTTATCCACATAAGTTCTCAAATTTTGAGCTAAGCCCAAGATTAGGTCTTCGGCAGACAGCCCTCGCCGCCTTATATTTTGATTTATGCTCAAATCTTGAGCTAAGCCCAAGATTAGGT
>CALJKN010000001.1 GCA_937973585.1 uncultured Helicobacteraceae bacterium | reverse complement strand
CAGCATTGAAAACAGAAACCGACTACAGCAAGAAAAACTAATTTTTAGTTGTGATTGGTTTTTCCCGAAGGGCGCACTTTACCATTGAGTCCAATGGGTGCGTTTTTCTATCGAAAAATAAGAAGACAAAGGAAATATTTTCTTTTGTCTTTTTTATGAATATTATTCCCATTGCAATAAGGACAACTTGTAGCATTTAACCATTCTTCCCTCACTTTAAGTTTGGTCGATATAATAATTTCACGCTCTAACTTTTTGCTAATACGCTCCAATTTTTTGTTATTTTTTTCTAATTCGTTAGAAATTTTAACGGCAATTGTATAGCCAATAATATCATAGTTATTTTCGTAATTATTCATTTTATTTATAATATTCAAAGTTAATTGAGCGTCATACATGGCACCATGACATTTTTCCTCTTCAAACTCTATCCCGTAATAAGTACACACTTCTGCCAATTTTGGATTTTTTAAATAGCCGTTAACATTTAATGCTCCGACAATTTTTTTATTTTCCCTCATTGTGCAGAACAGATTTTGGAACTTAACTATTTGATTCAAATGATACAGCTCAAATGAAATATTGTGTGCAATTAACGTTGAGGAATCTTCGCAAAATTTAATAAAATCCAAGTCCTCATCAAAATATTTAGGATATTTGGCATCGCCCCTCAATAGTTGTAATTTTTCAAAGGAGAGACCATGAACATCAAGTGCAAAAGAATTTGTCTCATATCTCGAATAGTAATATCGATGAAAAATATCAACGACTTCATAAGTATTGTCTTTTCTAATTAATTTTAAAGCCGCAACTTCAAGTACATCCATTGGAGCTCTAGTATTTGTTTCAAAGTCTAAAACGACCATTTGCATCCGCCTGTCAGCTCTAGTATCCGTAATTGTTCATTTAAGTTGTTTTCCCATTTTTCATCAATAATATATTTAAGATTTTCCGATAATATTGTATAAGCTTGCTTGCATCTTGTAATCGCAACATACAATAAGTTAATCTCATCGAGCAACTTATGCCCACTTTTATTTTTATCTGACAAGAATGCCTCATATGTTTTATACCCCATCTCATAAATAACGCAAGGAAAATCCATAAAATCATTAGATACTATAATGCCATCAAACTCAAGCCCCTTTGATGTGTGGGCAGTTGTTAGAAAATGCCTAAAATTTTCACCATAACTAAAATATTGTACCGCCTCAACTTCAAGATCTAAAACAGCTTGAATATTTTTTAAAAAATCCCTAGTATAGATAATATAAAAACTATATAGTTGTTTATCTTTAGTTTCGCGAATATATTTAAGCAACTCATCTTCACTGTGTAAACTTTTTAAAAATGCGCCTTGCGTTGATATGCTCTCATATGATTTGTTTAAAAAATATCCGATGTCTTTTATTGTGATAAATATTTCTTTTGGATTTCGAATAGTTTTGTACGGTATTTTATTTGCAGAAAGTTCTATCATGCTATGAATTAGCCCCGCATTACCTCTTGATATATATCCAATAGTTTTCGATTCATCTTTAAGTATTTCATCAAGGCTTATCTCGTCCTTTTCACTAACAATTTTTAAGTTTTCATTCTTGTATCGCTCAAGCAGTAGATTTGCAATAGTTGCAATATTTTTTGGAAAACGGAAAGTTTGCGTCAACGGCAACTCATAGCCATCTAAAATTTCCATAATATTTGCACTCTCTCTAAAGCTATAAATTTGTTGGTGTTTATCGCCTACTAATATTTTGTGCGTTGCATTTAATTTGCTGAAAATATCCAAAGTTACATTGCTGCTATCTTGCGCTTCATCTAACATAACAACATCATATGATTTTGTAGCCAACCCAATCGTCAAGAGCAGTTGAAATTTTTTCAATAAATAATCAAACGAAACAGGTAGGTTTTTAGCTTCTATTTGTTCAATAATATCTCTAATGTATTTTGAGTAATTGTCATAATTCATTTCGGATACAGATGAATTGCAATAATTGGTAAATACGTCTAAGATTTCCTTTCCACGGCTATTGCTAGTATTAAATAAATTTGCAAAATCTTTTACTGTATGATTTTTAATATTTTTTAAATCAAGTTTTGTATTAGACGCTATATATCTATATGCCAATGAATGTATTGTTTTAACTTCAACATTTTTACTAAACTTACCTACGGCATCCAATTGAATGCTTTTATTATATGCCAAATATAAAAAAGTTTTATTTCCGTAGTGAGTAGTAATATGTTGCAGTGTCGATGTTTTTCCAGTACCTGCAAAAGCATTTATCTTTATTAATTTATGCGCTTGAACTGATTCAATAATTTCAATTTGCTCATTAGTTCTTAAAAATTGAACTAAATTATCAGCAGGCATCATATACTCCGTTTTTTGATACTCTATTAATCTGTAATTTAAAAGTATACAGCTCTACCTTAAAGCTCTATACTAATGTGACGAGTCCAGAGCTAGCGGCGGTATGTGTAAAACAATGATTACAGGCTTCTTGGAGTCAGCTGACTTTAAAGTACTTATTTTCAGTGCATTCTTGTCGTGTGACTACTTTTTCCGGCCTCAACGAATACATAAACAACAATGGCGGTTAAAACAACCAGCATAACTGCCGCCGTTATCATCTCAAGCATCTCTTATCTCCTCCGCAAGAGAGTCTAATTCTCTCAAGTATTTTACAATCAAAATAGACACGAACAGACTTGTTATAACACCGAGAACGCCGACCCATACCATATAGGACGGTATGCTTTTTGATAAAACACCTATTAATCAGTACCGCTTCCGGATAAGAATGCTAGTAAAAACAAAAAAGCGGCTCGTAGCGACTCTCTCTTGGTCGCCGATAACTCTTTAAGTTCGTCTATTTTTCCCATACAATAATTATATCACAAACGGCTAGCCAACGCTACGGCAGATTTTAGTGTCTGTTGGGGGGGGATTGATATATCGGTCGTAAACTCTACCGCATTAGCGGTGGTTTTGCCTATTGCTACACACTTGTACGACTCTCTCCAACCGAATCTCTCATAAAAGCATTTGACTGTTGACGGTGAGG